>NZ_BAABHD010000082.1:0-268765 GCF_039541915.1 Nibrella saemangeumensis | reverse complement strand
GGGCAGTGATGTTGAACAGACATGACAGGTAATTCAAGTTTGGCGACTTAAAATTACCGCCCGACTGGGCTTTTCACTTCATATCATTACTTTTTCAGGACTACCTGTAAGTTTACTTACACCATTTGTATTTTTCCACCGGCAGTTAGCAGTTGGCAGAATCAGCGTTTACTTGGGTGTTTTAATTGTGTATTTGGTAAAACCGGACAGTTTTTTGCCATCTAAAGGATACTCTATTTCCGCTCCGAGGGCATTAGCTTATTAAGCAGCAAAGAAATTCAGCAGCGCATCCTTTCGGCTCCGGGCTACGTTTACAGTCGATTGGTCACTCATTACCAGGTACCCGCCGTCGCCTTTAACGTATTTATTGATTTCGTTCAGATTGACCAGGTGGGAATGATGGACGCGGAAAAAGGAATGTTCCTCGAGTAGTTCCTCTATGTCTTTCAGCGTTTTGGAAGCCACTATCTTTGTATTTCCTTTCAGGTAAATAGTGGTATAGTTACTATCTGACTCACAACGGATAATATCGGTTGCCTGCACCAGTTCATAGCCCTCCAGCGTAGAAATAGCAATCTTTTTCAACCCACTCCTGGGCAGAGCGGCATTTCTTAGAAGCATGGCAAGTTGGTCGGCAGACATAGACGGACCGGGGTGATGACTGATTTTACGGACTGCCCTTGTTTACTCTTCTTTATCTATTGGCTTAATAATATAATCTAAGGCACTGAACCGGATAGCGTGGATAACACGCAGGTCATAATCTGTGGTAAAAATAACATGGAAGTCAATCACAGCTAATCTCTGCAACATATCGAAACCACTCATTTGCGGCATAGCTATATCGAGGAATACCAGGTCTGGCTGATGGGTACAAATACCAGTAAGTCCTTCTGCTCCCGAAGAATAGGTGTCAATTATCTGCACCTGGGGACAATAGACTTCGATATGCCACCGAAGCGTAGCAATACAATGCGCTTCATCATCTACAAGGAGTGTACGGATCATTGGTTACGGTGAACTAAGGAGCGAAAATATTGATAACGAGTGATTTAAGGTAGGATAATTACTCATTGCATACAAATCAGTTTGAGCAACCGGTTAATATCAGGGGCTTCGCTGAATACGAGACAGGCTGTCTTTTCTGAAACAAGCCAGGTAGTCGCCCCAGGGAAGTATGTATTTCTATCAAAATGATGAAAGATACGTTATAACTATTAATCTAGTTAACTTAATTCTAACAATTTCGTCATTAAAAATTAGCAAAGAAAAGTCGGCCAATATTGCATTTTTATTCATTAAAACAGAAAGATTAGTAATAAACTCACAATCTTAAGGTACACAAATATTCTTCCGCCGTTTCCTATTTTAACCAAATCTTTTATGTATTATATTGCATGACTTTATCACAAACGCTCCTGAAATGCCGCTTTTATCAAATTTTAATAAGTGGCAATTAATTCTTCGAATTGTTAAATTTTCAATGGCCTAACCAACTTCGTTACGCCCATGGCTGACCAGATTGACCAACGGGGGCATCAGACTACTGACTCCCGGATACCCGCTACTGAGGGCCTTTACCGGTCCGAATTCGAGCACGACGCCTGTGGCATCGGCTTTGTTGCCCATATCAAGGGTCGTAAATCTCACCAGATTGTTGCCGACGGTTTGTCGATGCTCCGGCGCATGGACCACCGCGGGGCCTGTGGCTGCGAACCCAACACCGGTGATGGCGCGGGTATTTTGCTCCAGATCCCCCACGAGTTCTTCGTTGACGAGTGCCGCAAGCTCAATATCGCCCTGCCGCCGGCGCTGGAATACGGCGTGGGTATGGTTTACTTTCCGAAGGAACAACGCTTGCGCGATGAATGCCGGGCGGTTCTGAACCGGAAGATTAAGAAGCTGGGTCTTCAACTGCTGGGTTACCGGGTAGTGCCCGTTGATAACAGTGATCTGGGCGAAGGCTCCCGCTCCTGCGAACCCCAGATGGAGCAGGTATTTATCCGTCGTCCGGCCACTATCACCAACGCTGATGATTTTGAACGAAAATTATACGTACTAAGAAATCACAGCACCCGCATCATCAATGAAACAGTAGCGGGTGTCGACAATTTCTATTTCTCCTCCCTCTCCTGCCGGACCATTACGTATAAAGGTCAGCTTACAACCGGGCAGTTAGAGCATTATTTCCCGGACCTGCAGCACGACGAGGTGGTATCGGCTTTGGCGGTAATTCACTCACGCTTTTCAACTAACACCTTTCCGTCGTGGAAACTGGCGCAACCGTTCCGTTACATTGCCCACAACGGGGAGATTAACACCGTTAAGGGGAATGTTAACTGGATCAAGGCGGCCGAAGCTCTGCTGGAATCGTCGAAGTTCACGAAAGAAGAGCTTGATATGCTGCGGCCGATCTGCGATCATAACCAGTCGGATTCGGCCAACCTGGACAACGCCATCGAATTGCTGGTGATGAGTGGCCGGTCGCTGCCGCACGTAATGATGATGCTGATTCCGGAGGCCTGGGACGGCAACGAACAGATGGACCCCACCCGGCGTGCGTTCTACGAGTACCATGCCGCGCTGATGGAGCCCTGGGACGGTCCGGCATCTATTTCCTTTACCGATGGTCGTATTGTCGGCGCTACCCTCGACCGGAACGGCCTGCGTCCGTCGCGCTTCTGGGTGACTGAAGATGATGTCGTTATTATGGCGTCGGAAGCGGGGGTACTGGACGTCGATCAGTCGAAGGTGGTGAAGAAAGGTCGCCTGCAGCCGGGGAAGATGTTTGTGGTTGACCTGGAGCAGGGCCGCATCATCGCCGACGAAGAATTGAAAGCCGATATCTGCTCGCGTCAGCCGTATCAGGAGTGGCTGGACGAGTATAAAATGAAGATTTCGGGACTGGAAGCTCCGGTGCGTTCCTATAACCGTTACGACGAGAAAACCCTGCTGAAGCGCCAGAAGGCCTTCGGCATGACGTCAGAAGACCTCCGCATGATTCTGGCACCTATGGCCGAAACCGGCAAGGAAGCGCTTGGATCGATGGGTACCGACGTACCGCTGGCCGTTCTGTCGGATCAGAGCCAGCACATGGCCAACTACTTCAAGCAGCTGTTTGCGCAGGTAACCAACCCGCCCATTGACCCCATCCGGGAGCGGTCCATCATGTCGCTGATCTCGTTTGTGGGTGCTACCTACAACCTGCTGAGCGAAACACCCCAGCACTGCCGGCAGGTAGAACTGGACCAGCCGGTGCTAACCATTGAAGAATTTGACAAGCTGCGGTTCATCGACCGGCACCACTTCCAGGCCAAAACGCTGAACACCTACTTCCGGGCCGATGCCGGTGGCGAAGGACTGGAGCGGGCTCTGGAGCGGGTCTGCCGCTACGCCGAAGATGCCATTGAAGACGGCTTCGAAATTATCATTCTCTCTGACCGGGCTATTGACTCCGACCATGCGCCGATTCCGTCACTGCTGGTTACCTCGGCCGTACACCACCACCTGATCCGACAGGGACTACGCGGTAAGGTAGGCATTCTGGTTGAAGCGGGTGATGTGTGGGAAACGCACCACTTTGCTACGCTGATTGGCTACGGCGCGGCTGGTATCAACCCCTACATGGCGTTTGAGACCATCACCCATATGAAGGAGCAGGGCCTGCTGGAGAGCAACTATCCGGTTGAAAAATTATACCAAAACTACGTAAAAGCCGTTAACGGCGAACTGCTCAAGATCTTCTCGAAGATGGGCATCTCAACCCTGCAGTCCTACCAGGGCGCCCAGATATTTGAGTGCCTTGGTCTGAATAAAGACGTTATAGAGCGCTACTTCACCGGTACGGTTTCCCGCATCGGCGGTATGAGCCTTGATGAAATTGCACGGGAGGTAGAGGTTCGTCACCGGGCCGCGTTTCCCGAAAAGCCAATCTCGGCCCAGCGGCTGGAGGTGGGCGGTGTATACCAGTGGAAACAGCGCGGAGAACGTCACCTGTTCAATCCGGATACTATTCACCTGCTGCAGCACTCGACCAAAACGAACGACTATCAGGTATTCAGGAAATACTCGAAGCTGATCGACGACCAGACGCAGAACGCGATGACCCTGCGCGGGCTGCTGAAGTTTAAGAAAGGCACATCAGTGCCGCTTGATGAGGTAGAACCGATCGAATCCATTTTCAAACGGTTTGCCACGGGCGCCATGTCGTTCGGCTCTATATCGTGGGAAGCGCACACGACGCTGGCCATTGCCATGAACCGCATCGGCGGTAAGAGCAACTCCGGTGAAGGCGGTGAAGACGAAATCCGCTACCAGCCCGACGAACACGGCAACAACCTGAGTTCGGCGATCAAGCAGGTGGCCTCCGGCCGCTTCGGGGTAACCAACCATTACCTGACCAATGCAAAGGAACTACAGATCAAAATGGCGCAGGGCGCCAAACCCGGTGAGGGTGGTCAGCTGCCCGGCCATAAGGTAGACGAATGGATCGGCCGCGTCCGGCACTCAACACCGGGTGTGGGTCTGATCTCTCCCCCGCCCCACCACGATATTTATTCGATTGAGGACCTGGCCCAGCTCATCTTCGACCTGAAGAACGCCAACCGGGCCGCCCGGATCAGCGTGAAGCTGGTTTCCGAAGCCGGCGTCGGTACGATTGCCACTGGGGTAGCCAAAGCCCATGCCGACCATATCCTGATTTCGGGACACGATGGCGGTACGGGAGCCTCTCCACTGAGTTCGATCCGTCACGCGGGTCTGCCGTGGGAGCTGGGCCTGGCCGAAACGCACCAGACACTGGTGAAGAACAAACTGCGCGGTCGCGTTACCATTCAGGCCGACGGCCAGATCCGGACCGGTCGCGACCTGGCCATTGCCGCCCTGCTGGGTGCCGAAGAATTTGGCGTAGCCACGGCTGCGCTGGTCGCTACGGGCTGTATCATGATGCGGAAGTGTCACCTGAACACCTGCCCGGTGGGCGTGGCAACGCAGAACAAAGAGCTGCGGGCCCTATTTACCGGTAAGCCGGAATACGTGGTGAACATGTTCACCTTCCTGGCGATGGAACTCCGTGAGATCATGGCCGAACTGGGCTTCCGCACCGTCGATGAGATGGTGGGGCAAGTGCAGATGCTGGAGATGCGCAAAGACATTCAGCACTGGAAGTACAAGAATGTAGATCTGTCGGCGCTGCTGTACAAAGAGCCGGTTAGCCTGGATGTGGCCCTCTACAAGCAGGAGGAGCAGGATCACGGCATCTCGGATATTCTGGATTGGGATTTCCTGTTGCGGGCCAAACCGGCACTGGAAGAAGCCGAACCGGTAAAAGCCGACTATAAGGTTATCAACCTGAACCGTTCGCTGGGTACCATGCTGTCGAACGAAATATCAAAAGTATACGGTGGCCCCGGTCTGCCCGACGGCACTATCCACTTCAAATTCCGCGGAACGGCCGGCCAGAGCTTCGGTGGTTTCAACACCCGCGGTGTCACGCTGGAGCTGGAAGGCGACGCCAACGACTACTTCGGCAAGGGCCTTTGCGGTGCCGAGCTGATCGTGTACCCCGACCGGACGGCTAAGTTCAAGCCGGAAGAAAACAGCATTGTTGGGAACGTGTCCTTCTACGGCGCTACCTCTGGCGAGGCTTTTATCCGCGGTATGGCCGGCGAGCGTTTTGCCGTCCGTAACTCAGGAGCCAAAGTAGTAGTAGAAGGCATCGGCGACCACGGCTGCGAATACATGACCGGTGGTCTGGCAATCATTCTGGGTGAAACGGGCCGGAACTTTGCTGCCGGGATGAGCGGAGGTATCGCTTACGTTTTCGACCCGAACGGTGTGTTCCCGGACCGCTGCAATAGAGAAATGGTTGATCTGGAAACGCTCGATGAAGCCGACCGGCAAACGCTGCGCGAATATATCGGGAAACACCAGCAGTTGACCGGTAGCACCGTAGCCGCCGGCATTCTGGAAAACTGGGCAGAAACAGCCAAACAGTTCGTGAAGGTATTCCCGACCGACTACAAGAAGGCCCTGCTCACCCGCAAAACCGAGCAAGCTGCCGAAACGGTCAGCGTATCCGCTTTACGATAGCGTATTTTGTCAACTGATTTTTCCGAAATTCATACTTAAGAGAACCATGGGAAAGCCCACTGGATTTTTAGAATTCACCCGCGAGTTGCCCAAGAAGCGCGACCCACAGGAGCGGATTCACGATTATAAGGAAATTGAAACGCCGTTTACGGAGGCCGACTCGCAGAAGCAGGCGGCCCGCTGTATGGACTGCGGCACCCCTTTCTGCCACAGCGGCTGTCCGCTCGGCAATATCATTCCGGAATTTAATGATGCCGTTTACGAGCAGAACTGGGCCTATGCCTATGAGATCCTGTCGTCGACCAATAACTTCCCGGAATTTACGGGTCGTATCTGCCCCGCACCCTGCGAATCGTCGTGCGTGCTGGGTATCAACAAACCGCCCGTAGCGATTGAGTTTATTGAAAAGTCGATCATTGAAGCCGCTTTCGCCAAGGGTTTAGTTACTCCCCAGATTCCGCTAAAACGGACGGGTAAAAAAGTAGCCGTTGTCGGTTCCGGGCCGGCGGGTCTGGCTGCTGCGGCCCAACTGAACAAAGCAGGCCATTTGGTTACCGTATTTGAGCGGGCCGACCAGATTGGTGGACTGCTACGCTATGGTATCCCTGATTTTAAGCTGGAGAAATGGGTGATTGACCGCCGGTTGCAGGTGATGGAAGACGAAGGCGTGGTCTTTAAAACAAACACCAACGTCGGCGTAGACATTAAGGATAAAGAGTTGATGGAGCAGTTTGACCTGGTGATGCTCACCGGCGGCTCTACCGTTCCGCGCGACCTGCCGATACCGGGCCGTGAACTGAACGGCGTTCACTTTGCCATGGAGTTCCTGAGCCAGCAGAACAAGCGGGTATCGGAGCTGCCGGTGGAGAAAGATCATCAAGGTGTGAGCTATGCTCAAGGTGATATCTGGGCAACGGGCAAAAACGTGGTCGTCATTGGTGGTGGGGATACCGGCTCCGACTGCGTAGGTACCTCCAACCGTCACGGTGCGGCTACTGTTACCCAGATCGAACTGATGCCGATGCCGCCGAAAGAGCGGGCCGAAAGTACCCCCTGGCCGAACTGGCCCATGATGGTCCGCACCTCGACTTCGCACGAAGAAGGCTGCGACCGGTACTGGTCTATCAACACGAAAGCCTTTATTAGCGACGATAATGGTAACCTGAAGGCATTGCGCATTGTCGATCTGGAATGGAAGAACGTCAACGGCCGGATGCAGATGGTGGAAGTAGCGGGTTCGGAGCGCGATATGCCCTGCGAACTGGCTCTATTGGCGGCCGGCTTCGTATACCCGCAGCACCAGGGTTTGTTGGATGACCTGGGTGTGGAGTACGATGAGCGGGGTAACGTCAAAGCCAGCAACTACCAGACCACCACAAACCCAAAGGTATTTGCCGCCGGCGATATGCGCCGGGGTCAGTCGCTGGTTGTCTGGGCCATCTCGGAAGGCCGCGAGGCCGCCCGCCAGGCCGACATTTACCTGATGGGGGACACGCTGCTGGAAGCCAAAGCCAAGTCGATGTTTGCGACGGTGTAACGTCGAACTATAGATAAATACGAAGCCGCCGGTTGAGAGACCGGCGGCTTTTTTGTTTGTCACAGATTTTGTTATTTCTGCTGAGCCAGGAAGGTAAGCAGGGAGGCAAATTCGTCGTAGGACAGGGCGTTGGCCAGACCGGCGGGCATCATGGAGGTGTCCATTTCTTTCCGACTCACCACGTCCGCTTTCCGGATAGTGTACACCTGCCCGGTAATGTCCCGCATCACCAGCCGGGTAGCCGACTCTTCCGTGATAAATCCGGTATAGCTCTTGTTGCCTTTGGCCGTTACCAGTACCGTTGAAAAACCCTGAGAGATGGATGCATTGGGTTTAAGGATTGACTCTGCAATCTGCTCCCGCGTCATAATGGAGCCAATTTGGCCCATAAAGGGGCCTTTCATCGGCTCATTCTTAGCGAGGCTGTGGCAGGCTACGCAGCCCTGCTGAGTAAAAATTGTTTTGCCCAAGGCTGCTTCGCCCGGAATTTTCGCGATTGCCAGCATCACATCTTCGATGGACGCTTCGCCAACCTGCCCTTTTTTACTCCTGATTTTCTCCAGGTCCACCTTGCGCTCTTCCTGAACAACAACGGGCTCTTCCTGGCCAAACTCAGGAATCTCCAGCCGGAGCCGGCTATTCAGGTCGGTAAAAAACTGCTTATCGTTCGTTTGCTTCCACGTATTGAGCAGCAGGTTTTTGATGGCTAGGGACGATTCCCAGTCAATAGCTTTGTAATACGGACCGTGGGTATCCGGGCGGGTGCTCCACCACCAGGAGGCATCATAGGGTGCTTCCTTTTTGTACAGGCGGGCGAGGGTTACCAGGAGTTGCTTTTTAAGGGCTTCGTCTTTGGCCTGCTTATACGCGTTAATCATGCCATTTACCGCTGCCGGGGTGTGCATGTACCGTAACGCCCACAAGGCCAGGGTGCTGTTTGGCGAGCCTATCGCCTGCACACAGGCATCTACGGCGTTGAGTTTCACCAGCGACTGAACCGCTACGTGGGCCGGCACAATAGCCGCATTGGGTTTGGCATGTGGCCCCTCCGTCCCTTTGGCCGGTGCAGCAAAAGATTCCGGAACTGGCACCTGCAATAGCGCCTGAGCCGCTTCTTTCCGCTCCAGCCGTCCCAGGCCAATCAGGGCCGCTACCTGAACCCTCTCCGATGGGTCTTTGGCTCCAGCCAGGAAAGGCTCCAGCGGTATTTTGTTCACCAGCGGCTTGCGGTCGGCCAGGGCCCGCAAGGCAAACTCCCGCATTTGTGGCTCCTGCGTCAGCTTAACGAGGTTGCCGATACCCGTTTCTCCGGCAGCTTGCGCGTAGGTGAACATACCGGCCACCCGATTGGCCAACGGCAACTTCGTATCGGCTGCCACGTTCCAGGCTGCTTTGGAAGCCTGTTTTACCGGGCGGGTCAGCAGTTCCTGAGAGGCCTGTAAGCGGGCCACGGCACTTCTGGATTTAAGCAGATTGGCTAGTGCCTTAACCGAAGCTTTTTTTACATTGGGAAACTCCTGATAGGCCCAGTTCTGCGGAATGGCGCGCACGACAAATCCTTTGTTAGGGTTACCCATATAGCCGGCCCCGTTCCAGGCTGCCAGATACAACCGGCCTGAGCCGTCGACATCCACATCCGTAATCTGCGGTAGTTTGATAAACTCTTCTTCCTGCTGGGTGAAGCTGGCTTTCTCCGGCGTAACCCGGTGGATGTACAACTGACTTCTCCCCCAATCGGCCATCATCGGGACCTGGTTGTACTTCTGGGGCCAGGTGGGTTCATCCATAAACAAGGAACCCGTACCCGAACCGCCCCCTACATCAACCAGGGCCGGAATAATTTCATCGGTAAAATTCTTAAACAGCACCGGGTAACCGTATTCGCCGGATTGCACCTGATGCGAGAAGCGAATGTTCCACCCGCCCCCATCGTTGGTATTGTCGCGGGTGAATACGTTCATGTAGGGGTCAATGGCGACATCGTAGATGTTGCGCAGGCCGTGGGAAAAGATTTCCATCTCGGTGCCGTCGGGCCGTACCCGCACAATGCCACCGCCCAGCATGGTCAGCTTTTTGCCGGACCGGTCGACGGCATTGTGAAAGCCAAAATCTCCCACCGCAATGTAGATCCAGCCATCGATGCCCATCCGGATGCCGTTAGTCGCGTGGTCTACCCCGCGTTCCTGAATGAACTTCGGGTTACTGATGTGCTGAACGAGGGGCTTAGAGGGTCCATCGGCCACGCCATCCCGGTTTTTATCCTCGAAAACCACCAGGTCCATGCCGGAAGCCTTGCCGGTTTCCGGCGAAAAGATGGCGTGCAGCACAAACAACTGATCGCCTAAAGCAATAATGCCGCGTGGGTTGTTCACCTCGGCAAATACGGTATGCCCGTCTACTTTACCGTCGTTATCGGTATCGACCAGTCTGACAATGCTGCCCAGGTTCGGCTTTTTTCCGAGCGAGCCCTGCTTATCGACGCCCACGTAGATTTCGCCGGTAGCGGCTACTGCCAGGCAGGCCGGGCTGGGTGTCAGGTCCGGACCGGTAAAATAGGTCAGATTAATATCCGCCGGCCATTTAGCGGCTTTTAGCAGCGAATCCGCAGCAGGTTTAAACCGTGGAGGATTCGGTTGCCGGGTGAAGGATTTATCGGTTGGTGTCCAGGCAAGCAGGCAGAAAGCTGCAAGGAGTGTCAGGGAAAACTTTAGCATAGTAGGTGATCGGGATTGCTATAAAAAGCCGGCTAATCAGGCTTTCTAATCGAAAAGAAAAAGTAATTACAACGCTTATCCGGCGGTAGTGTCTGGAATGGGCAACGCCTGCCTTTGGCAACGGCGGCTTTTTTGTAACTTTCGCGGCTCTAAATTACGAACAATGATTACGCTCGACACCATTCAGGAAGCGCACGATCGCATCCGCCCGTATATCCACCGCACACCCGTTCTGACCAACCAGACCATCAACCAACGCGCAGGCGCCGACATTTACTTTAAGCCCGAGAACTTCCAGAAAATAGGGGCGTTTAAAGCGCGTGGTGGGGTCAATGCCGTGCTGCAACTGGCCGCCGACGAACTGCAAAACGGCCGAAGCATCGGACCGGTCATCACTCACTCCTCCGGTAACCACGCGCAGGCCATTGCCTACGCGGCCCGGCAGGTCGGCACGAAAGCGTATATCGTGATGCCCCGTACGGCTCCGCAGGTGAAAAAAGAAGCGGTGCGCGGCTACGGTGCCGAGGTGATTGAATGTGAGCCAACGCTGGAAGCCCGCGAAACGGGGGTTCAGGAGGTGATGGCACGCACCGGTGCCACGCTGATTCACCCGTTTGACGACGACCGGGTGATTGCCGGACAGGCCACAGCCGCCAAAGAACTCATTGAAGATGCCGGGCAGGACAAGCCATTCGACATTATGATGGCTCCCGTTGGCGGTGGCGGTCTGCTGAGCGGTATGGCCTTAGCCACCCACTACCTCTCCCCGACAACCATCGTCATTGCCGGAGAGCCGGAAGGTGCTGCCGATGCCATTCAGTCCTTTCAGTCCGGACGGGTTGAGAAAGCACCGTACATCAACACCATTGCCGACGGTTTGCTCACAACGCTCAGCGAACGGACCCTGGGGTATATCCGGCAGCACGTCACCGACATCCTCACGGTATCTGACCCGGAAATTATTGCGGCCATGCGATTGGTCTGGGAGCGGATGAAAATCATCATCGAGCCGTCCTGCGCCGTGCCATTGGCGGTGGTACTGAAACATCCGGACCGCTTCGCCGGCAAGAAAGTGGGTATTATCCTGACCGGTGGCAATGTCGATTTAGGAAAACTGCCTTTCTAACCAAAACGCATTCAGTTAACTACCCGGCTAAATTTCTTACGCATATAGGATAGGGGTCATCGGACTTTTAGTGGTCTTCAGGGGGGAGCAGGTAAACTGCTCCGAAACACACCACACCATTAGAGTCTTATGAATGTACAGCAGTTGGAGCAGGAACTGCCCCCTATCCTATTGTATGCCGTCCCCATCCTGGTTCTGGCATTACTCATCGAGTGGCTTATTATACGCTTTCACCCGGAGAAAGCGTACGATGCCGACGACTTCCGGGCTTCGCTGGGCATTGGTATCGGCAGCCTGATCATCAATGCCTTTATGAAGTCCTTTATTCTGGCCCTGGGTATCTTCTTTTACGAACTGGTGCCCTGGCGAATGCCCTCCACCTGGTATACCTGGGTGCTTACGCTGGTCATTATCGACTTCTGCAATTACCTGGCTCATTTTACAGCGCACAAACAGCGGGTCTGGTGGGCAACGCACGTGACCCATCACTCCTCGGAACACCTCAACTTATCGACGGCGTTCCGCAACTCCTGGACGCAGCATCTGAAACTCGTGTTTTTTATTCCAGCCTGGCTTACCGGGGCCGACCCGGTGATTGCGTTCTCCTGTTACCAGCTTGATTTGCTGCACCAGTTCTGGATTCATACGGAGGTAATCACAAAGATGCCGCGCTGGTTTGAGTTCATCTTTGTGACGCCCTCGCACCACCGGGTCCACCACGGCAGCAATGATGCCTATCTGGATAAGAACTTTGGTTCCATGTTCATTATCTGGGACCGGCTGTTCGGCACGTTTCAGGAGGAAACCGAGACGCCGAAGTATGGCTTAACCAAACCTGTCGACTCCCAGAACGTGGTCTACCTGAACTTCCACGAATGGCGCGACATCTGGCACGACCTGCGGAAAACCCGGTCACTGAAAGGAGCCATGAAGGTGCTTTTTGGTCCTCCGGTATAGCCCTACTTTACTTCCGGCTGGGTCAGAATGGCCAGCCAGGTCTTTACGCCCTCGACGTAATTGCCCAGCCGGAGGTTTTCGTTGGCCGCGTGCTGGTTGTTGTCCATGTTGACCATCGGGACGCTGATGGAGGGGATGTTCAGCACCCGGATAAATGGCGCAATAGGCACCGAGCCGCCACCGATGCGGATTTTGACCGGCTCCTGCCCAAAGGCCCGCGTCATGGCCGCCGACAGCCAGCGGTCGGGGTAAATACCGAACTCCGTCCGCACCGGCAGCATGGCAATGACGGATTTGACGGAGATTAGCTTCGGGTGTTTCTGCCGCTCCTCATCCGTCGGCTCCCGGTCGAGGATGTGATACCCCTGGCTCCGGATGTGGTTCAGGACGAGGTCGATGAGCCGCTGGGAGTCGGACTCGGGTACGGTGCGGATGTCGATTTCAGCCACGGCTTTATCGGGTACAATGGTATTTGATTTCTCGCCCACGTTGGCGCTGACCAGACCGCGAATGTTGAGCGACGGGTACTGCAACGCTTCCTGGTAGTTCCGGCCTACTTTATCGGGCTGGGCAAAACCCACCTTTTGCCGGATGGCCTCTTCGTTGTCGGGCACGGCAGCCAGAATTTTGCGGGCATTGTCGTCAATGACGATGCCGTCGTAGTAGCCGGGGATAGTGACACGGCCGTCCTCATCCTTCATGGACGACAGCAACTGCGCCATACGCAAGGCCGGATTCGGAGCGTAGTTGCCGTAGTGTCCGCTGTGCTGCGATACGCGGGGGCCATAGGTCGTCAGCGTTAGTTCGGTAATGCCGCGGCAGCCGTAGGAGAGCGTCGGCCGGTTAGACAGGTGTCGGGGACCGTCCATAATCATCAGGAAGTCGGCGGCCAGTTTGTCGCGGTACTGCTGCACAGCGGCCGGCAGATTGGGGGCGCCCATCTCCTCCTCGCTGTCAAGCAGGATTTTCAGGTGGTAACGCTGGCCGATTTTCTCCTTCTGCATCATGTCCAGAGCTGCCAGCATCATGGCAATCGGGCCTTTGTCGTCGGATACGGCGCGGGCGTAGATGCGCCACTCAGGATCATAGCCAGTTTGTAATGCCTGCCAATCCATAGCTTCCCACTGGCCGCTGGCATTTTTGCGCTTCAGCACCGGCTTGTACGGCGACTCCTGCTGCCAGGCCGAGGGCTCCACCGGCTGCCCGTCGAAGTGCATGTAAAACAGCAGCGTTTTCAGCGGACCGGCCGGAGCGGTATCGGCCTTCCGTTCGGCAAAGACCACCGGATGCCCTTTGGTGGGCAAAAACTCCACCGAAAAACCGCGCCGGCTAAAGGCGTTGCGCAGCCAGTCCAGATTCGGCTGAACGTGCTCTTTGACGTACGCGTTGCTGGGCAGGCTGACGAAATCGTACAACTCACCGTAGTAGCTACGGATATGTTTCTGCACGATGGCGTCCAGGGTTGACTGGTTCAGCGGTTGACTGGTTGATTTGGGCTGGGCAATGACGCTGAGCGAGAGGCTGAGCAGTGTTGCGAGTAGTAGTGTTTGTTTCATAGGGTTGGTTTTCACAATCCAGCCTCCTTCAGATACCCCCGCAACACCACCAGATCCTTACTAATGGCCTTGTATACCTCCTCACGGGGGATGGAGATGGTCCGGTGCCCTTCCTGAGCCCCACCCAGAGGATGTTCGACGTGGAAGGAGAGCGGTACCTGCAGGTTGTACTGTTTAACGAGTTTGAAAAAGGCCGGGAAGTCGACCATACCCTGCCCGAGCGGCACGTTGATCACCTTCCACTGTCCATTTACCTTCTCCCAAACAAAATCCTTGATGGCCAGGATGCGGATATGCGGCTGAATCAACCGCAGCCCCAGCGGCCAGGAATTTCCGCCTTCCACCATGGCATGCCGGATGTCATATTGACTCCCCATGGCCGGGCTGTTGACCGTACTCAGCACCTGCGCCACATCCCAGATGGCCGACCCAAACCGCGTGCCATCGTGGTTCTGATAGGCCCCAATCACGTTTAGCTGCTGGTTGAGTTTAGCCAAATCCGCCAGTTGCCGCTCAAATTGTTTCATGGCGGCTGGTATAGACTGGTCGTTGGGGTACGACAGCCAATCCATCCGGTAGTAGCGAATCCCCTGTTTGCCGGCCGTTTCCAGCAGCGTCCGGGTTTCGGCGTCGGAGGCTTTGGTGATTTTGGTGGTCATCATTGGACACTGTATGCCGCGCTTTCGCAATGCCTCTACCGCTTTCGGCAGGTCTTCTTTCACCCGGCCCGGCTCCACATGGCCATCCGGACGCACGGTCAGGTCTACCCCATCCAGCCCTAAATCAGCCGTTACGGCGGCCAGTTCAGTCCAGTTCAGGAACTGCAAGCATTTGGAGAAAATATGAATACTGAACGGCTTCGCCCCATCACCAACCACTGGTGTGGCGGCCTGAGCAGCCGTAAACGGATTGACCAGACTGGCTGCGGCCAGCCCTTTTAGGGCATCCCGGCGCGGAATAACAGTATCAAATGACATATCTCGGGGTTAGGATTTCGTGCAAGTTAGGCAATAACCGGCGTATCCAGTTCGGCCAGCGACGCGCTGATTTCTTCCTGCGTCACCTCGTGCTCGACCAGCTTGCCCGACAGGTACTGCTCATACGCGCCCATGTCGAAATGACCGTGGCCGCAGAGGTTGAACAGGATGGTTTTGGACTCCCCGGCTTCGTCGGCCTTCTTCGCTTCACGCATAACCGTAGCAATCGCGTGTGTAGCCTCCGGTGCGGGTACAATGCCTTCGGTGCGGGCAAACAGAATACCGGATTCAAAGCATTCCAACTGCTTCAGCGACTGCGCTTCAATCAGGCCATCTTTCAGCAACTGGCTCACAATGGCACCGGCCCCGTGGTAGCGCAGGCCACCGGCATGAATGGGTGCCGGCACAAAATTGTGGCCCAGCGTGTACATTGGCAGCAGCGGGGTCATGCCCACGGTATCGCCGAGGTCGTAGCGGAATTCACCACGGGTGAGCTTAGGGCAGGAGGCCGGTTCGGCCGCGATGCAGCGGATATTTTTGCCTTCGGTGAGGTTGTAGCGCAGGAACGGGAACGCGATACCGGCAAAGTTAGACCCACCACCGAATGGTGCCACCACAATGTCGGGCATGTCGCCGGCTTTCTCCAACTGCTTGATTGACTCCAGTCCGATGACCGTCTGGTGCATGAGTACGTGGTTGAGTACGCTACCGAGGGCGTATTTGGTTTGGTCGTCCTGCATCGCCAGTTCGACAGCTTCCGAGATAGCAATACCCAAACTGCCCGGTGAGTTGGGGTCCTGCGCCAGAATTTTCCGGCCCGATTCGGTGCGGTCGGAAGGCGACGGATACACGGTAGCTCCCCAGGTGTTCATCAGAATTTTGCGGTAGGGCTTGCCTTCGTAGCTGACCCGCACCATGTACACCTCGCACTCGATGCCGAACAACTGGCAGGCAAAACTCAGCGCACTCCCCCACTGACCGGCACCGGTTTCGGTAGTGATGCGCTTAACGCCCTCCTGCCTGTTGTAGTATGCCTGCGGTACGGCCGTATTGGGCTTATGCGAGCCGGCCGGGCTGACACCCTCGTATTTGTAATAGATTTTAGAATTGGTACCCAGAGCCTTTTCCAGTCCGAAGGCCCGGTACATCGGCGTGGGTCGCCAGATTTTATACACATCGCGGACCTCCTCCGGTATATCCACCCAGGTATCGCCGGTTACCTCCTGCTTAATCAGGGCCATCGGGAACAGCGGAGCCAGCATTTCGGGGCCAATGGGCTCTTTGGTGCCGGGATGCAGAGGTGGCAGGGGCTTGTTGGGCATGTCGGCCACAATGTTATACCATTGGTGGGGTATTTCGTCTTCCGTTAAGGTGATTTTCTTTAAATGGTTCATTTTTATGGGGGTTTAACTAGCCCGAAACCTACAAAAAAACTGGAAGATGCTCAACCAACCTATTATATCAATTAAATCGATTCCACCCGAAGCGACTTACCCACTCCGACACCGCGTACTTTGGCCGGATAAACCGCTGGCGTACGTGCGAGTAGAAGACGATGCTAGGGGCTACCACTACGGGGCGTTTGATGGTTCTGAGCTGGTAGCGGTGATCTCGCTGTTTGTGAAAGATGGGGTGGCCAGGTTCCGGAAGTTTGCTACGCACCCCGACTACCAGCGGCAGGGTATCGGATCGCGCTTGCTGGAGCAGGTAATTGAGGAAGCGAGGGCACAGGGAGCGCACACGCTCTGGTGCGACGCCCGGCAGGAGGCCGCGGATTTTTACCGGAAGTTTGGGATGGAAACAACAGGAGCCCCATTTTACAAGGGCTCCGTGGTTTATCATCGAATGCAGCGGTCGTTAGGCTAATCCGGGACGGGCCGACAGGTGCGGGTCCATTTCGTCGGTGATCTGCCGCTTCACCGAGTCCGGCAGATTGCGCAGCAGCATGAGGTTAAAGAAGCCAAAGCCGGCCTTGGAAATGATGGGCAGCAGAATAAACAGCGTAGTCGTAGCCGTCGTGTTCAGCAGACCCAGCCCCTGCGTACCGATCAGCCAGACCAGCGGATAGGCCAGCCACTGCACCGTCAGGTAGGTGGCCGATTTGCGGTACACGTCTTCAATGGCTTTGTCCTGTGATTTTGCCTTTTCCAATAACGGCCCCCAGAACAGCCACAGCACGACCAACAGCGCAATGCAACCGGCGATGTACCAGTACCACTTGGCAAAGCCGGTCGATAGCTCCGCCACCAGCCCCGTCACGATCATGATAACCTGGGAGCCCATCAGGCCGGCCGTAACTGGTCCGTGCATCTGAATAGTGTATTTGCCGGTAAGCGTCAGCGACAGCAGCAGCAACGGTGTTGTGACTACCCAGTCGATGTACCGGGCATACATCACGGTATCACCAGCCACTTCCGTAGTTCCCTGCCCCATAGCCAGCGCCGAGTAGGCCAGCCCGGACCAGACAACCACCATAATGTGAATCAGGTATTTGTATTGCGGCACCGTTTTGGGGTCGCGGCTCATCACCATGAACGCAACAGCACTGCCAAACATAACGGCTACATACAGCCAGTGGAGAGTAACTTCATATTCGGTCATAAACGTAAGTCGTTGAGTATCTATACTATACCTTTTTTTAACATACACGCTATTGATATGTTTAACTTCTCTTCAACACTTGCTCTGGCCACGCACTAGCCCTAAATACATAACATACTCGTAGTCAATAACTTATATTATCACCAAAGCTCTTCCTCTAACCTAATTCTAATATTAATTACAGTAAACGGTCCTTCCTGTTATATTGCATTAGGAACTTCAGACAAAACGTAGGGCATAATTACAGCCTGAAGCGTAGCAGTCAGGGTTAGTTTACCGTTGTTTTTGCCGACCATGCATTTTTTAGCCATAATCAATTTCACAGCTGCCGTTCAGGGCCTGTTTCTTTCTTACCTTCTTGTAAAACGAACCGGCACCAAAGAACACCGGCTACTAGCTAGTCTGGTTGCCGCCTTATCCATTACTATTTTGGGAGCCGCCCTGGGACTTTCGGGTTATTATCGCCAGTTTCCCCATCTGATTCGGGTAGGTGACCCTATTGTTCTACTAGTAGGACCGCTGCTCTACGGCTATACCAGTCTGCTGACCCGCAATGCGTTGCCAAGACTTTATGGCTGGCATCTGGTTCCTTTTGGCTTGTATGTCTTTTTTCTTATCCCCTTTTACGTATCCAGCGGTAGCCAGAAAATAGCTTTTGTAGACCGTGTTTTTATGCACCCGCAGCCTAATGTAGAAGTTGTCCTAATCCAAACCCTGAGAACAGTTCACGTAACTGCGTACGTCCTGATCAGCCTGAACCTTATCCGGCGCTTCCAACGCTTGCTGAAGCAGAACTTCTCTGATATAGGTAAACTGAACCTTTCCAAAACCTCTTTTCTGCTCCGGCTTTTCGTTTTTATATCCCTTATCCGCATCGGCGTTTATGTAGCTGGTATATACTGGCCAATCAATTTTGTATTGACCAATAATATTATTGGCTTAGCCATTAGTATAGTCATTTATTCGCTGGCGTACAGCAACTGGCATTATGCTGCGCTGGTTGTAGCCGAACCGAATCCAAAGCCGGTCGATGAGAAATTCCGCAGTACCTATAATCTGTCTAATGAGCAATACACCTTATTAGCCCAGCAGCTGGAACATCTGCTACAAGGCAAACAGATTTATCTGGAAAATGAACTCTCCCTGGCCCAGCTCAGTCAGCGTTTAAACATTGCTCCCTACCAGGCCTCCGAAGTGATTCACCGCCGATACGGAGAGCCTTTTTACGACCTCATCAACCGGCATCGGATTGAAGAAGTCAAGAAACGAATGCTTGACCCCGCCTTTAGCCATTACTCCATACTCGGCATTGCCATGGATTGCGGCTTCACCTCCAAATCCTCGTTTAACGCTGCATTCAAGAAGTTCACCGAGCTTACTCCCTCCCAATACCGCCAGCAAATGGTAGCGGCATAACGTCCGACTTTCGCAATCAGGACGTCCGGACTAGCAAATCCGGGCGACGCACGGGCTTTTTCGTAGCAGTTTTGGCTCATCAAACCAAAACAAACACAGCCATGAAAAAGCTATTCATCCTTCTCACAATTTTAGGCACTCAGGCCTGGGCCCAGACCAAAGAACCATCACACACCTGGGAGATTGAAATCGATCCCATTGCTTACGCCCTGAAAGGGTATTCGGTCCATGGTATCTACGCGCCGGGCCGCTGGCGATTCGATGCCGGTGTCTTCGGCATTCAGGTACCCGAAAGTTTCCACGGCAACAAAGGCTTCTCCGTATATACCCAGGGAATAGGGGTTAAAGCCAATTACCTTTTGCAGGGAACCCGTGGTCTGTTTACAGGTATTGGTGTAGGCTATTCAAAAGATAAAGTCAGGCATAATCAGACCCAGGCCAGTGATACCGGCCATACCCTGAGTGTAGGACCTCACATCGGTTACCGTTTTTTTCTCCAGAAGAAAGCCGATGGCACACCCCACGGCTTGTATATAGCTCCCTGGGTGAGTGTTGATTATCATCTCCATACCGACAAAGTAAAGTTTCAGGACCTGACGTATACGAACAAAAACTGGGGCTATTTCCCTACAGTACACATTGGTTACAGATTCTGAAACTGGGACCCCTCTTCAGAACAGTTCGCAGACACATTTTCCACAATCCTAAACACAAATCGATACCATGTTTATTGGTCACTATGCTGTTGCACTCGTGGCAAAACGAGTTGCTCCGCAAACAAATCTGGGTATTCTTTTCGCGGCTGTTCAACTGCCGGATTTATTATGGCCGATTCTCCTGCTGACCGGCAAGGAAAAGGTCCTCATTGAACCGAACCATCTTCCTTTTTCACCCCTGCACTTTACGCATTACCCCATTTCGCATAGTCTGCTGACGAACCTTGGCTGGGCCGGACTTTTTGGGTTGGCCTACTGGCTAATTACCGGCTACCGAAAGGGTGCCTGGGCTGTGGGGTTAGGGGTATTAAGTCATTGGTTCCTGGATGCTATTGTTCATGAACCTGATCTCCCGCTTATTCCCGGCAATACAGCCCGGGTTGGTTTGGGATTATGGCATTCGATTTCGTTAACCATTGCCCTGGAAGGTCTCCTGTTAGTTGGTGCAATATGGTACTACCTAAAGGCAACACCGGGAAAAGGCCGCAGGGAACCATTTGGATTCTGGCTACTCCTGGGTTTGGTGGTCTTTTTGTACCTGAGCGGACCTTTTAGCCCCCCACCGGGTGACGTAACATCTCTCGCTCTTTTTGCCCTTAGCGGCTGTTTGATTCCTTTCATAGCTGGTTGGATTGATTATAGACGAACCCATCGACAGGCTTCACAGCCAGTCAATTCAGGTACGGCACTTGTAAACCGGTAAACCTATATCATACAAAAGCATGAAATCATTCTTACTAAGTCTGGCGTTGGTTACCGGCATGCTGTCAGGTACATCAGCGCAGAATCAGCACGGGCAAAGGCTGGCAGATGTGACCCGTTCGACTCCAGTTACCGGTTACGGAGCAGCCGTAGGAAAACTAACGCAGTTTAATGGCGAATTAGCCGCTATGGCAGGTATGCAGGGTGGAGTTACTATCAACCACCTCTCTGTCGGCATTGGAGCTTACGGTCTGGCTACTAACCACCGCAGCAGTGAACCGGGAACTAATGGCAACCGTGTCCGCTGGAACCTGAACTACGGCGGCTTACTGCTTGATTACACCATTCTCCCTCAAGGGGCGATCCATGTGACGATTGGAACACTGCTGGGACCGGGTTATGTGTACAAATCAGAACGTGGCTCAGATCTAGACAACGACGGTGACCTGGATGGGCGGCCCTTTGACCAAAGCTGGTGTGCCATCGCCGAGCCGCAATTCAACATTGAAGCCGCTGTCTTTCGGTGGATGCGGATCGCTGTTGGCGGTAGTTATCGGTTTGCCAGAGGGGTAGAAACTTCTGGTATCACGGACAAGAAACTGAGTGCCCCGTCGGGAAATCTAACGCTTAAGTTTGGTCGGTTTTAGGGAGCAAAAGAACTGCTCCCTAAAACCACTACGATTTTTCAATAACTAGTAGGTGACGTACCACCAGCCATTCGTTCAGCCGATCGCACGATCATCTCTGTCTGGTTTTCGATCCAATCTGTTATTTCCCGACGCAGCATCCTCATTTGCCAAAGCCAAAAAATTTGTAAATTTGTTTAGCCCTCATTCTTCCTGTTTATGATATGGTTTCGCCGGTCGCTGCGAGTGGTCCTCGTGGTTTTTCTCCTTCTCAACATCATTCTGGCTTTTCACGCCAACCGCTTTACATACTTCTACGATAATCCCCAAAAAGTAAAAGCCAGAAAAGCGGAAGAGTATAGCACTGCCGAAAAAGTAGGTGGGGCGCTGTTCGGTATGAAGTTTATAAAGGCCCCGGTCAATGCCTATCCGCAGGTGCCCTACGAGACCGTCCGGCTCACAACCAACGACGGCTTCTCGCTTGAGGGTTGGTATATTCCGGCCAAACAGGCTCAGGGAACCGTTATCCTATGCCACGGCCATGCTTCCAACAAAGCGAAGATTCTGGCCGAGACGCAGTTCTTTCACGAACTGGGTTATAATACGCTGTCGTTCGACTTCCGGGCGCATGGCAACAGTTCGGGTAACGTCTGCACCATCGGTTACCGCGAAACCCGCGACCTGGAAGCTGCGTACGAATACGTAGCCAGCCGGGGCGAAAAAAACATTGTTCTGTGGGGGGTATCCATGGGAGCCGCCACGGTTATGAAAGCCATTCCCGAGCATAATCTGAAACCAAGCCGGGTGATTCTGGAGTGTCCCTTTGCCTCCATGTATGATGCCGTCAAAGGCCGTATCCGCTCCATGCACCTGCCAACGAGTCCGGCCGCCGAACTGCTGATGGTCTGGGGTGGCCTGGAGCGGGGTATGTGGTCGTTTGGCTACCGGCCCGACGAATACGCCAAAGCCCTGACCATGCCAACGCTGCTGAACTGGGGCGCTAACGACCCACGGGTACTACGCCCCGAAACCGACGCCATTTATCGGAATCTGGCAACTCCCGACAAACAATTGATTATCTTTGACAACTCAGCCCATCAGTCTTTCTGCCAGAACGAAGAAGGGAAGTGGAAAGAGGCTATCAGCCGTTTTTTGCCGGTAACCGCCCGACCCGCTGCCGGCCCCATTGCCGTTGCTGTTTCAAACGAATAAAAATAAACCAACCCTAACCCCAATGAAAGCTCTGTTTCTTTCTGCGCTGCTGATGTATACCTCTGCGGCTGTTTCACCCGTATCCGCTCACAATACGCCAAACCAGGCATCTGCCTTTATCACCGCTGATGATAAAGAACTTCAGCAGTACGCCGGCACCTACACTTTTACCGAAAACGGCACCTTCCAGAAACTCACCATTACGGTGGAAAAAGGAGAGCTATACGGTCAGGTAGACAGCAATGAGTCGTATAAGCTGGTAAAACAATCTGAACCCGACTCCTATAAATCGACAAGTACTTACGGCTCCGTGTACACCTTCACCCGCGACCCGAACACCAAAGCGGTTACGGGATTCAGGATGAAAATTATGGACTACAACCTGGAAGGAAAAAAAGATAAACAGTAAAACAGGCTCTTGTGAGCGCTGGGCAGCCCTCTGGTAAACCGGTTGATCTGCCCAGCGCTTAATGGTCGTTGAGCGGCAGACCGCGCAGTTGAAACTCTTTCCAGTTCAGGTAGTCGTCGCCTTTACGCTGCTCAACCATCGTGATGCAGCTGTCAACCGGGCACACCAGCTTGCACAGATTGCAGCCGACGCATTCCTCCTCCTTAATAGCATACGTGTTGTATGGGTTGCCATAGGTCAGGCTGATTGACTGATGCGAGGTGTCTTCACAGGCAATGTAGCACAGGCCGCAGTGGATACACTTGTCCTGATTGATTTTGGCGACGATATGGTAATTCAGGTCCAGGTCCTCCCAATGGGTGATCGTTGGCACGGATTTACCAATAAACTCGTAAACGGTCCGGAAGCCTTTCTCATCCATCCAGTTGTTCAGCCCATCGCAAAGATCATCGATGATGCGGAAGCCGTGCTTCATGACGGCGGTACAGACCTGAACGGACGTAGCCCCCAGCAGCATAAATTCGACGGCATCTTTCCAGGTGCTGATGCCGCCGATACCCGAGATTGGCACCCGCGACGTCACGGGGTCCTGCGCAATGGTGGTCAGCATTTTCAGCGCGATCGGTTTAACGGCCGGACCGCAGTAGCCACCGTATACAGATTTGCCAGCTACGTACGGGTTCGGCACCAGCGTATCCAGGTCCACACCCGTTACCGATTGAATCGTGTTGATCAGCGCAAGGCCCTGGGTACCCGCCTGCACCGTAGCCCGACCCGCCGGCACCACAGAATGCACGTTGGGCGTGAGTTTCGTGATGACCGGAATGGTCGCCTTCTCCATCACCCACTCCACCACCATTTTGGCAATCTCGGGGTCCTGACCCACGGCGGCACCCATGCCCCGTTCGGTCATACCGTGCGGACAGCCGAAGTTCAGTTCAAGGCCATGCGCCCCGGTATCTTCGACCTGGGCAATTAGTTCATGCCATTTTTCGCGGGAGTTGTCGGCCATGAGCGAGACAATCATGGCCCGGTCGGGAAACAGCCGGACGCATTCGGCAATTTCGCGGAGGTTGATGTCCAGCGGGCGGTCCGAAATGAGCTCGATGTTGTTGAAACCCATCACCTTCGTACCGTTGTAATCGACGGCCGAATAGCGTGACGACACATTTTTCACCTGACTGCCCAGCGTTTTCCAGACAACTCCACCCCAACCGGCCTCAAAGGCCCGCAGCACATTGTATTTTTTATCCGTCGGGGGCGCACTCGCCAGCCAGAACGGGTTCGGCGACTTGATGCCGAGGAAATTTGTTGATAGATCAGCCATGAAAGTCAAAGAGTGAAAGGGTGAAAGAGCGAAAGAGTGTAAGCATCAGGAAAAGTCCCCGCTCTTTCACTCTTTCGCTCTTTCACTCTTTGCTAAATGTTCTAAAATCGCACGCGCTCCGTCCTTACCGGCCTGAACGGCGTCGACTACTTCTTTGCCGCCGTTGACGCAGTCGCCACCGGCGAAAACGCCCGGCATGTTGGTGGCGCAGTGGTCGTTGATGGTGATTTTGCCTTTCCAGTTAGCGAGTTGGTTACGGCTAACGAGTTCTTCAAAGGGAACCTGCCCGGCGGCTTTGATTACCATATCAACGTCCAGCGTAAACGTCTCGCCCGTATCAACCGGCGAGCGCCTGCCGCTGGTGTCGGGCACGCCCATCTCCATGACGCTGCACACCAGCTGAGTGACCCGGCCATGTTCACCTTTAATTTCTTTCGGTGCGGCCAGCCAGTTGATCCGGCATCCGTCGAGTTTTGCCAGATCCAGTTCCACGTCTGTACTGGGCATTTCGGCCTGGGTGCGCCGGTACACAATGGTAACTTCTTTGGCACCCAGACGCTTGGCCTGCGTAGCGGCATCGATGGCGGTCATGCCCAGGCCAATCACCGCGACTTTATCCCCCACCGGCACAGACGGGTACCCTTTCTCGCGGATGTCATAGATAAAGCGTATAGCATCTTCCACCCCAAACAAGTCTTCGCCGGGGATCTCCAGCTGCCGGGCAACACCCACTCCAATACCCAGGTACACCGCATCGTATTGGGCCCGCAGCTCAGTCAGGGAAACATTCTGGCCCAGTTCCTGCCCGTACCTGATCTCGATACCACCGAGCGAGGTAATGTAGTTGACCTCCTCCTGGCAGAACGCCGGCGTTACTTTGTAGGCTGCGATGCCGTAGGTCATCAGCCCACCGCCTTTGGGTTCTTTCTCGTAAATGGTGACGTCGACGCCCTCGCGGCTCAGCGCATGGGCGCAGCTTAGTCCCGCCGGTCCGGCCCCCACTACGGCTACGGTTCGGCCCGTCGAGGGTTTTCGGCTAAACAGCGGCCATTTCTGCGCAATGGCTTTTTCGGTGGCATACCGTTGCAGTTTGGCAATCGGGATGGGCGGTTCGTGCAGCAGATTGTAGACGCAGGAACCTTCACAAAGCTTCTCCACCGGGCATACCTTCGAGCAGCCACCGCCCATAATATTGGCATCCAGAATGGTATAGGCCGACCCTTTCAGGTTATCTGTCGAAATCTGCTTGATGAACTTCGGAACGTTGATGCTGGTCGGGCAGCTTTTTGTACACGGCGCATCATAACAGAACAGGCAGCGGTTTGCTTCCACCAAAGCCGCTTCACGGGACTCAAACGGCGGATGAATATCGCTGAAGTTCTGCTCGTACTGCTCAGCCGTTAATCGGTTGTTGAGGATCGCCATGGCCTACAGTTCTACTAATTTGTCGTACGTCTCCGGCCGGCGGTCGCGGAAGAACTGCCAGACGCTGCGCACTTCGTCGATCATGTCGAGGTCGAAATCAGCGATGAGCAGTTCGTCTTTATCCTCGGAAGCCGACGCGAAGATCTGGCCACGCGGGTCCACGAAATACGACGAGCCGTAGAACCGCCCCAGGTTCCAGGGTTTCTCTTCACCAACGCGGTTGATGCAACCCATAAAATAGCCGTTGGCAGCCGCGTGGGCAGGCTGCTCCAGTTTCCAGAGGTATTGCGATAAGCCGGCTACCGTTGCCGAAGGATTGTACACAATTTCGGCTCCGTTCAGGCCGAGGCAGCGGGCACCATCCGGAAAATGGCGGTCGTAGCAGATATATACCCCCACTTTTGCGTACTGCGTCTGAAAAACGGGGTACCCCAGATTACCCGGTTTGAAAAAGTATTTCTCCCAGAATCCGGATGTATGCGGGATATGGTTCTTCCGGTACTTGCCCAGATACGTACCGTCGGCATCGATAACGGCTGCGGTATTGTAGAGTACCCCCGGCTGCTCTTTTTCGTAGATGGGAACAATCATGACCATCTGGTACTTTTTGGCGTATTCGGCCATTTGCTCGATGGTCGGACCGGGTATCGTTTCGGCCGATTTGTACCATTCGGCATTCTGGCCCGGACAGAAATAGGGGGTATTGAAAATCTCCTGCAAACACAGAATCTGTACGCCTTTCTCCCCGGCCTCCTCAATCAGCGGCAGGTGCTTTTGCACCATCGCTTCCTTAATCTCCTCAATAGTACCCTCCCCCTCGGTCTTCGGCAGACTCATCTGGATCAATCCTGACTTAATAATTCGTGGCATACTTTTTATTGTTTCAGGTTTCAGGTTCAATGTTCCGGAGGCTTTAAGTTCAGGCGAAGCAACTTGAAACATTAAACCTGGAACAGTTTAAATTTTCCCACTCACTTTCTTCCGCCTGATAAACTGGCCGTAGCCTTTGTCGATCAGGCACTCGTTATTGTCGATGGCGACGGTGCCGCGGAGCAGAACGGTTTTCACTTTACCGGTTAGCGCCCAGCCTTCGTAGGCCGAATAGTCGACGTTCATGTGGTGAGTTTGTGCCGATAGCGTGTGCTTCTCGTCCGGGTCGAATATCACAATGTCGGCATCGCTGCCCACCGCCAGGGTGCCTTTGCGGGGAAACATACCGAAGATCTTCGCCGGATTTGTGCAGGCCACTTCCACGTATTTATTTAGCGTAATGTTGCCTTTGTGAACTCCTTCGCTGAAGAGCAGTTCCATGCGGTTTTCGATGGCCGGATGCCCGTTCGGGATCTTCGAGAAATCATCCTTACCCATCAGTTTCTGTTCCCACATGAACGGGCAGTGGTCGGTAGCGACCACCTGCACCAGTCCCTGATTGATGCCCGCCCACAAAGCCTCCTGATCTTTTTTCTCCCGTAAGGGCGGACTCATCACCCATTTGGCCCCCTCAAAATCCCGCTCATACAGCGACGCGTCGAGCACCAGGTACTGAATACAGGTTTCGACAAATACCCGCTGGTTGCGCCGGGTGGCATTTCTAACACCGTTAAGTGCGCCCTCGCAGGTCATGTGGACAATATAACCGGGGCAGCCCGTATAATCGGCCATGTCGGCGAAGCGGCAACTGGCTTCGGCTTCGGTCACTTCGGGTTGCGAGAGGTAGTGGTATAGCGGTGACAGTTTCCCCTCCGACCGGTGTTTGGCAATCAGGTAGTCAATTACATCGCCGTTGGTGGCGTGTACCGTCACTAGGCCACCCTGCTTTTTTACCTCCTGCATCAGCCCGATCATCTGCCGGTCGTCGATCATCAGCGCGCCCTTATACGCCATAAAGGTCTTGAAGGACGTTATGCCCTCCTCTTCGACCATTTGCTGAATCTCGGCTTTCGTGTTTTCGTTGAAGTCGGTGACGGCCATGTGGAAGCTGTAGTCGCCCACAGCGGTGCCCTGGGCGCGGGCGTTCCATTCAGCGAGCGCTTCGTGCAGCGAACGCCCCTGTTTCTGCAGCACAAAGTCAATTACGGTGGTGGTGCCGCCAAACAGGGCCGCCCGCGTACCGGTCTCGTGGGTGTCACTGGAGAATGTGCCCATAAACGGCATATCCAGGTGAACGTGCGGATCAATACCACCAGGAAATACCAGTTTACCAGTGGCGTCGACCACGGTATCGGCCTGCACCGACAGGTTTTTGCCGATGGCCGAAATCGTTTCTTCCTCTACCAGAATATCAGCGCGGTAATCGTCGACCGCCGTAATGATCCGACCGTTTTTAATCAATAGCGACATGCGGTGTTACGTTAGTGGGTACAGGTTGAACGGAGCGCATCAGCAGCAGATAAGCAGCTGCGCTCACAAAAAAGCCGACAAACCAGGCGTAGTTATAGAGTTGCGAAATCCAGCCGGGAACACTGGTGGCGGGAATGGCCTGAATCGTCGTCAGAAAGCCCGGCACATTCGGCAGAATCCCCACCAGCAAGGCGATGATGGCTGCCGAATTAAATCCGTTGGAATAGCTGTAAATCCCCCGGCGACTATACAAATCATCGACCACCAACTGCTTTTTGCGCAGGAAGAAATAATCGACGATCATAATGCCGCCGACCGGTCCAAGCAGACTGGAATACCCGACTAACCAGGTAAAAATATAGCCGGTCGGGTCAGCGATCAGTTTCCAGGGGAAGATCAGAATGCCAATGATACCGGTGATATACCCGCCCTTCCGGAAGTCAATCTTTGCCGGAGCCAGGTTGGCAAAATCATTGGCCGGGCTGACGATATTGGCCGCAATATTGGTGGCCAGCGTCGAGATTGCTACGGCAATCATCGCCACGCTGACCAGCGCCTTCCCATCAAATCGGCCGGCTAGTACGATGGGGTCCCAGATGGTGGTTCCGTAGATGATGGTCGTAGCCGACGTAACCACCACGCCGATAAAGGAGAACAGGGTCATGGACGGTGGCAAGCCAATAATCTGCCCATTTACCTGCGCTTTCTGGCTGACGGCGTAGCGCGTAAAATCCGGAATATTAAGCGATAACGTAGCCCAGAAACCCACCATGCCCGTCAGAGCCGGAAAGAAAAAGGCCCAGAAGGCGGCCGATGAGGTAAATTTAGCCGGCTGCTCCAAAATTGGTCCCAGACCGTTACCGGCCGAGATGGCCCACCAGAGCAACGCCAGGGCGGCCACGGGCAGAAAAAATGCTTTGAAGACCAATAGCTTTCGGATACTGTCGACGCCGAGGTAGACGACGTACATGTTCAGCAGCCAGAACAGAAAAAAGCAAATAGCCGGACCAGTTTGTAAACCAAACGAAGCCGGAAAAACGGCCGGCAGCGTTTCCAGCGCCGGCATCCATAACCGAAGCATCTGGTAAACCGCAAAACCGCCGATCCAGGTTTGAATGCCGAACCAACCACAGGCAACAATGGCCCGTAACATGGCCGGTATATTGGCCCCGCTGGTGCCGAAACTGGCCCGCGCCAGTACCGGAAACGGAATGCCGTATTTTGCACCCGCATGGCCGTTCAGGACCATGGGTATTAGGACAATGGTGTTGCCCAGGAAGATGGTCAGGATGGCCTGCCACCAGTTCATGCCGCCTTCTATGAGCGAACTTGCCAGCATATACGTGGGAATACACAGGCTCATGCTGATCCACAGGGCCGCATAATTCCAGGTTGTCCAGGTGCGCTTCGACGCATGAATGGGCGCTAAATCCTCGCTGTAGAGCGTAGACGATTCATCAACAACAGGTTCGGATAATTCCGGCATCGGGTAAAGGGCTTCGGGTTTACATTATCAATGTACGTATTCGTCGGCAATCGCCAGTGCTTCGCTGATAATGGCCAGCCCTTCATCCACCTGTTCTTTGGTGATGCAGAGCGGAGGAGCCACAAAAACATAGCTCCAGCGCACGAACGTGTACATGCCCAGCTCCTTGATTTTAGCCGCCACCTTGCTCATGACCGCCATTTCGTCGGGTTTGGCGTTGAAGGGAGCCATCGGCTCCTTCGTCTCCCGGTTCCTGACGATCTCGAAACAGCCCAGCAGACCGGTCGTTCTGAAATCGCCGATGCTCGGGTGTTTCTGCTTCATCAGCTCGGCCTGTTCGGCAATGTACCGGCCCATGTCGGCGGCATTCTCAATGAGGTGATCGTCTTCGTAGATTTTCAGCGTTTCGAGGGCGGCCGCGCAACTCACCGGATGGGCGTTGTAGGTCATTCCGGTGGCCAGCACTTTATCGTTGTAGTGGGCGGCAATCCTGTCGGTTACCATCAGGCAGCCAAACGGCAGGTAGCCGGATGTGATGCCTTTCGCCATGGCCACCATGTCGGGCACGATGCCGTGGTTCTCAAAGCCAAACCATTTTCCGGTCCGCCCGAAACCGCTCATTACCTCGTCGATAATCAGCAGAATACCGTGTTTGTCGCAGATGTCCCGAACGGCCGCTAAGTAGCCTACGGGGTATTGCAGACAACCCGAGGTACCTGACTCGCCTTCGAGCAGGATAGCGGCTATGTTGCCCGGTCCTTCGTAGGCAATGATCCGCTCCAGTTGCGCCACGGAATCGGTCAGCATACTGGCTTCGTCGTGGGTCCAGCGGTAGCGGTACGGAATGTCGACATGAACGAAGTTAGGAGCCTGCTGTGCATCGTCCGGCAGTTTGCGCGGGTCCCCGCCTACCGACAAAGCCCCGTAGGTAGCGCCGTGGTACGACTGGTAGCGGCTGATAATCTTGTGCCGTCCGGTATACGAACGAGCCATTTTCAGGGCCGCTTCAATGGAGGTAGCGCCACAGAGGGTAAAGTAGGCTTTGTTCAGATCACCCGGACAGATTTCGGCTAACTTTTTGCCCAGTTCGCCCCGGACTTTAGTCACGCAATAGGGTGTTACGTAGCTTACCTGCTGCATCTGCTTCACCACAGCCTCCGTAATCCGCTGGTTGCCGTGACCGATGTTGACGTTCATCAGCCCCGACGAAAAGTCGATGTAACGCTTATCGTCGTAGTCGTACAGATAAACGCCTTTGGCGTGTTTAACCGGTATCGGGGAGATCTCCAGTTGTTTACTCCAGACAAAAACGGTGTAATCGAAATTATCCTGAAGCACCTCCTGCGCTTCAGATAGTATCTCTGCGTCAAGCATTGGACGTTTGGAATTTATACAGTTGATTAACTCATCCAGTTTATGCCCGCTTCGGGGTTCCACTTGGTGGTACTTTTTCGGAGTTTCGTCCAGAATTCGATGGAGCTTTTGCCGGTAATGTCGCCGGCACCGAAACGACTTTCATTCCAGCCGCCAAACGAGAACGGTTCGCGGGGCACGGGTACGCCCACGTTTACCCCGACCATGCCGGCACTCGCCCGGTCGATGACGTAGCGGGCCATACCACCATTTTGGGTGAAAACGGCGGCCGCATTGCCGTATGGATTGGCGTTCTCGATGGCCAGGGCTTCATCGACGGTGCGGGTGCGCATGATGCTGATGACCGGACCGAAGATTTCCTCCCGCGCCACGGCCATATCGGGTGTTACGTAGTCAATGACGGTCGGGCCAACGTAGGTACCGTTTTCCTTGCCTTCGACGGTTGCCTGTCGTCCGTCGACCAGCACCTTAGCCCCCAGTCCTTCCGCTTCCGTGATATAGCGTTCAATGCGTTCTTTGGATTCGCGGTTAATGACCGCACCCAGATTCTGGCCGGGGACAACTTTAAGCACTTCTTCGCAGAGCTGCTCAATGATGTGGTCGACGGGGCCAACGGCCACCATTGCCGAAGCCGCCATGCAGCGCTGGCCCGCGCAGCCGCTCATCGAAGCCGTGATATTCTGAGCCGTCATGGCCGGAATGGCATCGGGCAGGACGATAAGGTGGTTTTTGGCACCACCGAGGGCAAGGCATCGTTTGAAGTTGCTGGTAGCCCGCTGATAAACCAGTTTGGCGACTTTGGTGGAGCCGACAAACGATACCGCTTCGATATCCGGATGGTCGCAGATGGCCTCCACCACTTCATTGGTGCCGTGAACGACGTTAAACACCCCAGGCGGTAAACCCGCTTCCTGCAAAAGTTCGGCTAACCGACCCACACTCAGGGGTACTTTTTCCGAAGGCTTAATAATCATGCAGTTGCCCAGCGCAATGGCATTCGGAATGGTCCAGTTAGGCACCATGCTTGGAAAGTTAAACGGCACGATGCTGGCAACCACCCCCAGCGGCACATGCTCGGTCCGGCACTCGACCCCTTTGCTGACTTCCAGCACTTCGCCGGTAACCAGTTGCGGCAGGGAGCAGGCAAACTCGCTTAACTCGCTGCCTTTCTCAATTTCGGCGACGGCCTCGACAAAAGTCTTTCCGTTTTCCTCCTGCACCAGCCGGGCCAGTTCGTCCAGGTTTTTTTCCAGCAGGGCTTTATAGCGAAAAAAGACCTGCACCCGCTCTTTGATGGGTGTCCGGCTCCAGGTGGCAAATGCCTTTTTGGCCGCCTTTACAGCCTGATCCAGATCGTGACTGGTCGAGAGGGGGACGGTAGCCAATAGGGCGCCGTCTACCGGTGATATTACGTCGAGTGTTTCGCTGGTAGCAGCCTCGACAAATTCACCGTTTATATAATTACGGACAGGGGCGTATTTCATCGGAATAGTCAGTCTAACGTTGTTCAGGTAAGGGTAGTCCAAACTAATCAATTTTTAGCTGAGAATCAACTATTGACCTGCCGGACCGACCAAATCAGCCGGATAACCCTTACGGCCAACAGGCAACTATCCGCACGCTTCACGCTCAACTTGTCTGTAGTTCGTGTATATTTAAAACGTTGATAACCTACCGGGTAGTCCCTGTTCCATTTCACAACTCTTCTTGATCCTGCATGCTGATTATGAAACGTACCTGCTTATGGCTTCTGGCCATGCTGTCACTAGTCCCCGCCGTGTTGCTGGCCCAGAAAAAGAAAAATGTACCGGATACCGCTAAAGTGGCCGCCAAAGGCCCTTTTCAAACCGCTACCTTTAGCGGGCTCGCTTTCCGAAGTATTGGTCCGGCACTTGTGTCTGGGCGTGTTGCCGACCTGGCGGTTAACCCGGCTAATCCATCAGAGTATTATGTAGCGGTTGCCTCGGGCGGGGTCTGGAAAACCGTCAATGCCGGTACCACCTTTACGCCGGTCTTCGACGACCAGGGCTCTTACTCCATTGGCTGCGTTACGCTCGACCCAAACAATACGAAAGTAGTCTGGGTAGGCAGCGGGGAGAACAACAACCAGCGCTCGGTAGCGTACGGCGATGGGGTCTATAAAAGCGAAGATGGCGGCAAGAGCTGGAAAAATATGGGGCTGAAGCAATCCGAGCACATTGGCAGCATTGTAGTCGACCCCAACAACTCCGATGTTGTGTATGCAGCCGCCTACGGCCCCCTGTGGAGCAGTGGTGGCGAACGCGGCATTTATAAAACAACCGATGGCGGCAAGACCTGGAAGGCCATTCTCACGGTAAGCGAACATACCGGCTTCAGTGAACTACACATGGACCCCCGAAACAGCAACGTGCTGTATGCCACGGCCCACCAGCGGCAGCGCAAGGTGTTTACCTATATCGGCGGAGGGCCGGAAAGTGCCCTCTACAAAAGCACGGATGGCGGTGCCACCTGGAATAAAAGCATGAAAGGCCTGCCGACGGGTATTGACCTGGGCCGGATTGGGTTGGCCATCAGTCCGGTAAACCCGGATCATCTCTTTGCCATTGTGGAAGCGGGCGATAACAAAGGCGGCCTGTTTGCCTCCACAGACCGGGGCAACAGTTGGGAGAAACGAAGCAGCTACTCTACTTCGGGCAATTACTACCAGCGCATTTTCTGCGACCCCAAAGACATCAGCCGCCTGTACTCGATGAACGTCTATCTGCAGGTTAGTGACGATGGGGGCAAGACCTTCCGTAACCTGGGCGAGAAGAACAAACACGTCGATAACCACGTCATCTGGGTAAATCCGGCCAACACCCGGCATATGCTGGTGGGTTGCGATGGCGGTTTGTATGAAAGCTTCGATGGGGCCCAGAACTGGTCATTCAAAGCGAACCTGCCGGTGACTCAGTTTTATAAGGTATCGCTGGATAACAGCCTGCCGTTTTACTATGTGTACGGCGGTACGCAGGATAATTTCAGCCTGGGTGGTCCGTCCCGCACCACGAGCCTGAACGGCATTGTCAACAGCGACTGGTTTATCACCAACGGGGGTGATGGCTTTGAGAGCCAGGTCGATTATACCGACCCGAACATCGTGTATGCCCAGTCGCAGTACGGCGGCCTTGTCCGCTACGACCGGCGAACCGGGGAGCAGGTAGACATTAAACCCGTGGAACCGGCCAAAGATACCCCTTACCGCTGGAACTGGGATGCGCCCCTGCTGATCTCGCAGCACGACCACAAGCGCCTGTACTTTGCCTCTGACCGCGTATTCCGGACCAACGATCAGGGTAATACCTGGCAGGTAATCAGCCCGGATCTCTCCCGGCAGGTAGACCGCAACAAACTTACCGTGATGGGCCGGGTCTGGAGCGTAGATGCCGTAGCCAAAAATCAATCGACCGATATTTACGGACAGGTAACCACCCTGGCCGAATCGGTAGTAGACCCTAACCTGCTGTATGCCGGCACCGATGACGGCCTGATCCACGTAACGACGGATGGCGGTAAAACCTGGACGAAGGTGAATAGCGTGGCCGGTGTACCCGACCGCACGTACGTCAACATGATCATCACGTCGGCCCACCAGAAAAATGTGGCGTATGCCGCATTCAATAACCACCGGGATGGCGACTTCAAACCGTATCTCTTTAAGACCACGGACGGCGGTAAAACCTGGAAGCCCATTCAGAACAACCTGCCCGACCGGGGTACGGTATACTGCGTAGCCGAGGACCATAAAAACCCAAATCTCCTGTTTGCCGGTACCGAGTTTGGCGTTTTCTTCTCCCTGGACGGCGGTGCCAGATGGGTGCAGTTAAAGGGCGGGCTGCCAACGATTGCCATCCGGGATATGGAGATCCAGAAACGGGAGAATGATCTGGTACTCGCTACCTTCGGCCGGGGCTATTACGTACTTGATGACTACACCCCCCTGCGCAACCTGAAAACAGAAGACCTGGATAAGCCGGCGTTCATTGCACCGGTAAAAACAGCCCTGATGTACATCGAATCGTCTCCGCTGGGCATCCGGGGCAAGGGGTTTCAGGGGGAAAGCTACTGGAGCGTCCCGAACCCAAAGCCCGGCGCCGTGTTTACGTATTACCTGAAAGACGAGTACAAAACACTTAGAGAAAAGAGACAGGAAGCCGAAAGCCAGCGCCTTAAAAGTGGCCTGCCCCTGTTCTACCCGTCTATTGATTCGCTCCGGATGGAGGACCTACAGCCCTCACCGTACCTGCTGTTTACCATTACCGACCCGGCCGGCAATACCGTGCGTCGCCTGCGAACGCCGGCCAAAAAGGGCATGAACCGCATCAGCTGGGATTTCCGGACCGACGCCAAAGGAGCGGTTAACTTTACCCCGTTCAACGAGGAGAATGTCTTTTCGTCGCCCGACCAGGGAATCATGGTCCTGCCCGGCGAGTACCGGGTGTCACTGAGCAGGTTTGACGACAGCACCTTTACCGAACTGGTTCCTCCGCAATCGTTCCGGATCGAAGCGCTGAATGCAGCCTCCCTGACCGCTGCCGACAAAAAATCCCTGTACGATTTTGGCAAAAAAGTGATGGAGCTGTACCGCGCCGTAGACGGCACCAATGCGTACCGGGCCGACCTGGTCAATAAGCTCCGGTACATGAAAGAAGCCGCCCTGCAAACGCCCTCCCTGAACGCGTCGGTGATGAAAACGATCACGACCCTGGAGCGGAGACTAAGCGATGTGGACCGGGACCTGAACGGGGATGTGACGCGGCTGAAACGGGAATTTGAAGCGCCCACGTCCATCAGCAGCCGCATCCGGGGTATCATGAGCAATGTGGTAAACACCTCAACCGCGCCCACCAATACGTTTCTCAGTTCGTACAACGATGCGGCCCGGCTCTTTACCCCGCTGCTCAACGAAGTGAAAGCCGTTCGGGGGGAAGTGGAGCGGCTGGAAACGCTGCTGGAGCAGCACGGCGCCCCGTACACCCCAGGCCGCTTACCGGCCTGGAAGCTGGAGTAAAGACACCCGGATACGCTTACCTGAGCATTCAGTAAAGAGTCCATGCGCCGGCGCATGGACTCTTTGCTTTTTACCGGTTCAATCGCCCTTAGCTTCCATTCAAGCAGATTGATCCGCTACTCGTTCAGGTAAGTTTTTACCGCCGGCCGGGGCCATATTACTTTTGATTGTCCACAGCGAACAGAGGACATTCATTCGTATCACTATCCACAATCAAACACATTCCTCACCATGCAAACGCTGACTGTAACCGCCGAAAAAGAGGCAACCGCACTTGTCCAGTATTTCATGCAGAAGGGCGGCCCCGAACCGCAGGAATACGCAACCATGAATGAGCTGATCGATGCCCTCACCGACGACCCCGTCCTGCGGGCAGCCCTGGAAGCCAGCCATCCTTTTTCGGAAGGATTTCTCCAGCACACCATGCAGGGGCACTGCATGCGGTGGCCGTATGGCTACGCCGGCGACTTCTCGATCATTGATAAAATTTATACGTACCATTTGTCCGATCACCCGCTATACCGCAAATGGGACGAGTTTCTGCAGCAGCACCCGGCCACTCAGGCCGTTCGTAACCGCAAGGAGTACTTCAAGCAAACCATTCTGAGCCGGCTCCGGACCACCAACCAGCAGCCGTTAAATTTGCTGGATTTGGCGAGTGGCCCGGCCCGCGACCTGCTCGAAGTGTACAACCGCATTGACCCGGCCCAGCTGCAAACTACCTGCGTCGACATGGACGCGAACGCAATTCAGTACGCCGGCCGCCTGACCGCCGACTATGCGGAGCACATCACGTTTGTGGAGAAAAACATCTTCCGATACCAGCCGGCGCAGCCGTACGATATTATCTGGTCGGCCGGCCTGTTCGACTATTTCGACGATGCCGTGTTTGCCCGCATCCTGAACCGCTTCCGGGGGTGGCTTAAACCAGGCGGTGAGATTATCATCGGCAACTTCTCGCTCCAGAACCCGACCCGCAATTACATGGAGACCCTCAACAACTGGTTTCTGCACCACCGCAGCGAAGAACAACTCATGGCATTGGCGCAGCAGGCCGGTTTTCAGCCCCGGCAGGTTTTTATTGGGCGCGAACCCGAAGGCATAAACCTGTTTATGCATATGCGGGCAGGTAACCAGTAATTTTGAGACTGAATAGGGACAAAGGCATTCAGGACGGCTATGATTTCAATCCTGGATGCTTTTACATACTGCCATTTCGTTTTGTATCTTGCAGCATGTTCCTTGCTGAAGTAAGGCTCAGGTCTTTTGGTCTCATCGCCTTAGCCACCGTACTGGCAATTTCGCTGCTTGTGGCCACCGGTCATCTTTTTCCCGGATTGCCGACACCGTTTAAGCAAAAAGGCCGGATCTATAACTACTCCTCAAAGATGCTCTGGGTGGTGGTTGCCGATCACCATAAAGCGGTCGCCTACCTGTTGTCCCCCAATCAGCAAACGCCCGATTCGGTCGACGCCGACGGTGTACGCGCTTTCGACGGCACACTCATTGATGGACACCCCTCCTGGATAAAAGTTACTGATGTTTCCAAAGCGGTTATTGTCGACCAGGAGGGGGAGTTGAGCGCTGACTGTCTGGCTTGCTGGAAGGTTCGGGACGCCGGTTTAGGGCGGATTTTGTATGATTCTACCGATGTATGGGGGAGCGTTAATGAATAACTATTACCTGCTGCCACTTACGAAATTGTCTGCGTCCAAACAGGTAAAGAATCTTGGTTTTGCTATCCTGGTAGAACGGTTTTAGCCGCAGCCTTTCTACCTCTTTCCCAAAAAGCTATGGTTAACTTTCCTCAGGGTGGTCCCTTTTCCGGCCATACGGAAAAGGGACCACCCTGAATGCTACCGGATCCTCTTTTTCAGTTCCCGACCGTGCTGCTCATATTCCTTCAGAAAGACCTGGAGGCCCGATTGTGCTCCGGAGCGTAAGGTTTTTAGCAATTCTTCATCCTTCATTTCGTTTCGCTCCACCATCACCAGATTGGCTTCGTGCAGCGCTGCACCCAACGCGATGCCAAAGTAAACTTCGGGATCAACGAAGGGAAGTGGATCGGGAAGCGGCCGTGGCTTGAACACTAGCTCAGGAATAAACTCAGGTATGATATCAATGTAGTACGTAATTGACTGGCACTCCGACTCCAGGTCGCCGAGCGCGTTCTTTGCCAGAATCCCGATGGTGTAATAATATTCGGTTAGGTTGGGAATATCGCGGTGGGTTACCAGCGACATCCGTATGTCGAAATGGTGCAGCAACCAGCGCCAGCCGCGATTCCTGTAACAGGCATGGGTACTCCGGCGGGCCAGCCAGTAGGCAATGTTCCGGTAGTAGTGCTGAATCAGATTATACGCTTCGAGCGCCCTGACTTGTTCAGTCGTTGGAATCAGACCATCGTCACCGCCTGTTTAAGCTGCCCGAACTGAGCGATGTTGATGTTGAAAAAGTGGTGCCAGGTGGCATCGACCAGCACGCGTCCTATCTGGTTGGTCTGGTGCCCGTCCAGCACAGCAATTACACCGAAATCCGAATTAGTGACATGGTTGACTGCCTCCGCAATTACCTCCGGCGTCAATCGTGCCCGCCCGACCATCGGGTACTCCTGAATAGCATAACCAGCAAAGTTGAATGCCTTTGTCAGATCGGCCGGCACTTCACAGTTCCCCTCGTGCATGTGGTCGGGCAGGACGTTAATAGCCCCATCTGGACTGCATAATACCAAGTGCGGATATTTTACCTGCCGCCGGATAACAGAGCCCATGTGGTAGGTCCGGTACCGGTAATTGAGCTTAATCTTTTGGGGAGTCAGGTCAGACTGATCTCCCTGGACCCCAGCCAGGGCAGGATTTATATCAACAATGGTATCGTGGCGGCCTATGCCAGTTTGGGCCGGTGCAAAAGGTTCTTCGTTGGGGCCGGGATTAGCCGCCGTAAACCAACGGCGCATGCTGCGGATGCGCGGAATACGCCCGCACATATCAACCCCCAGATCTTCGTGGTCGCCGGTGGCAAAGATACCGCCCCCCTGATCCATATATTCCGACACAGCTCTTAACTCGGCATCTGTAAGCGTCAGCACCGGCTGACCACTCGGCCGGAATGCGGGACGCTCAACGGCAAACAGCCAAATGACATCGTAGCGGCTTAGATCGTGCTCGTGAAAGCGGAAGTTTTCAATGTCGGCGTCCTCATCACTACGCCGGTGGGCTTTGGTAATCTCAAATGATGTAAACGGCAGAGGCTCATCAAATGCCCGCAGAAAATGCCCCAAACCAAATCCCTCATTGTCGCCGAATGAGCCACCATAGTCGGTAACTACCAGCATTTTTACTCTACAAGTCTGGATGAGCGCTTTTTTAGGAATAGACAACTGCCTTCTGGTTAATCGGGCAACGCGTTCATTGAGGTAATACGCAGATTTGGTAATGTTCAGTCTGTTTTCCATTGTAATACGTTTTTGAGGTAAGAGCTACCCCTGGGATGGCTTTGGGGTCAGTTCTTAGTCGGAGATTACAATGGAGCGGAAACAGCTGTTTCTGAAATAAGTGAGAAACGCTTTCGCTGATCCGTACGGCTATACCCTTTTGTCTATGTGGACAAAAGGGTTATTCTTTTGATAAGAAACCGGTAGCGTTACAGCTGGCCTTTTTAAAGGCCAGCCTTCTAACTGTACCACTGAGTTTTTTTAGTGAAGATTTCCTTTTACGACAATGGGGTAAGTCAGATCCTGGGCTACCGTATGAGGCAACACGCCGTATTGCTGCTGCGCTATGCGTACAATGCTATAGCCGTGTCCGGTTTTTTCCTGGAGATACTGCCGCCGGTACATGGCTAACGAGAGATCATCAAATCTGTCCATAGATGTTGGTAAAGCCGAAACAGGGGTGGCAGAGACAGAAGGATAAGCAAGCATACACTCAAAAAGGTATAGATTAGAAGCTGGAATTCTTTAGCAAACAAAAATATAACTTTTTTAAGACAAGTGCATTAAAAATACATTAAAGAAAAATTACAACTATCTAATAATCAGACTAGTATGCAAGCATACCATTTTTATTTACCCCTAACACACTAAGGCATATATAATTTATTTCATAACTTATTTTGTTTTAGCTACACAGGAACCGATTCCTTCCGTAAAGATCCGTCTGTCCCTGTTATGTAGCCTGCCGGTAGAGCAGGCAACCAGCCTGCTCTACCGGCAGAGTCTATACGTATTGTGACATTGCTTACCTGACGGCCAGAGCACCCCGCTGGCGCATCTTCGCTGCGGGTATGCCGAACGTCCGCTTGAACCGGCGGCAGAAGTAAGCGGTATCCTTGTAGCCTACCCTGGCGCCAATCTCCTTAATGCTGGTCCGGGAGTTGCCCAGCAGTTCCAGAGCCGCTTCCATCCGCTGATACTCAATGTAATCCTGCGGGTTCATACCGGTTCGGTGCTTAAAATACTGGCCCAGGTAATCTTCTGACACATGGGCCACGTTGGCCAGTGCCTTGTTGGAGAGGTCCCCGCCCAAATTCTCTTTTATATAAGAGAACAGATTGATTAGCCGTGGATCGTTGAAGTAGGTGCTGTTGGTTACCAACTGCTCGATAAACATGCCCTTATCCAGCATATAGCGGATCAGGCCAATTACAATCTCCTCTGTTTTATTGTGTATCAGACGGTCTTTCCCGGCCTGATCCAGCGCAACTTCCTGCAAGACCCGCTCCATCGATTTCGCCAGCGCAGAGGCTCCCAGAGTGGATGCTCCCGGAGTGGATACGTCAGCAGTTTCCCCACCCCGAATAACAAACGGTGGCACCTCCAGGGCCGCAAAAAAATCAACCTGTTCAAATACGCTGGCCCCAAACGATATGTAGCCGAATGAGTTCGGAAACTGACCCAGCAACTGAGGATCTGCTTTTGGCTGGATATAGCGCCCGGCGTCCGCCTTCAGCCCTTCCAGCGAGATGGTTTGCGCGTTTTTGGCGTCACCAAAGGTTATGGTCAGGGCTTTGCCCGCCGGAATAAATAACAGGTCCCCTACCTCAAGCTGCCCCAGGCCTTTGACCGTAACCTGTCCATCATAAACCTTCAATAGTACGTTTACCGAATTACCGTATTCCGAAACAGTCAGGGAATGAAGCCAGTGAAGATATTCCGCCCGACCAACGCTTACAACCAGGGATTCAATAATTTTATTATAATTATTCATATGTTTTCAAATTGATTAACAGTCTCCAGTATTTGGCAATTGGCTGTACATCGCCCATGCCGATAGAAACTCTTACCGCTAACAAAGGAATATTACAATAAATTTCAAAGCCTTTGGATAAATTATGGCTATACAACCCCAAAAATTCATAATAAATTAATACAAATACCTTCCTTTTGAATAAACTGAATATTAGTAATTATTTAATCAAATTCACAAATTAGCTTCAATTTCACACCTTACTAATCTCATATCAAAAAGATTTTATCAAAATACTATACAAAACAAAACATCATCCTTTTGACGAAAAACTGATGGTAAAGCAAGCTTTTCAGGGACATTTAGGGCTTGGGCTGCATCATAAAGGCCATGATGTATCCCCAAACAACCATTTTTGGTAAGGTGAAGTATAACGCCTGCCCCAGCAGATAAATCAAAAGGCTGTTTCGGAGCGTAGCCGTTGCCCGCTTAGCGCGATAATCTTTCCATAACAGGACAGCCAGCACGGTATTAGCCACAAAAAAGGCAACGATCTCGATGGGTAAACCGGCCGGCAACTTCTCCAGCCCAACTACAAAGACCACGATCCGGTCAATTGTTGGCCCCAGCAACGATAAAGCCGCAGCCACCATATACCGCGCATGAGCCGGCGTTTTTTTTCGATTTATAATCGCCAGAGTGTAAAACACCGCAAACATAGCCAGCCAGAAAACCACAATAGCCACATACCCGGCGGCCTGCCGGCGCAGTTCATCGGCGCTTAGCTGCACGCCCCCCTGAGATGCGTGCAGAGTTGCTTCGTCAATAAAATGATAGTAAGCATACCGAAGCATCAGAAAGCCCGACAGCAACGTCAGCGGCACTACGCCGTAGCTTAATCGGCCCACCATCCGGTGCAGGCTAAGCTTTTTGTATTTAATCAGAAACGGCTGCGTAATAAGCATGGCAATCCAGAGGGCCATCAGCACAAAATGAAAATGGACAACGGCCGGCTGTGTTTCGGTAATTTTTGACAGGTACGTGGTATAAAACCCGGCTGCGACCAGCACAATGAGCGCCAGAAACCAATAACCCGAATTGGAATAATTGGCAGATGACCGGCCTGATTTCTCCAGGGCTAAGGCCTGATTCTTCGGCGCATGTACGATATATGGGTTCGGGCGGTACGGTTTTCGTTTCATCAGCCAGATCGAATGCTTTACCTATACGTTATTTTTTGAGAACAACGGCCTGCGATACCCAGGCCTGCATACGGCTGACGGGTCGGGCACCGAATCGCTCCGTGATGGCAGTCGTTACGGCCTCGATGAGTTGCGGCATACGGTCGGCACTCCGTTCGCTGATAAAGGAATACAACGGTGTTCCGGTTAAAAACCCTCTGGCAACCGCTTCCGCCGATTCGCTTTCCGATTGCTTCGTAACCAGCTCAATGGTAATATCCCGGAACCCGGCTTCGGCCAGCAACTGCTGAATGGCCTGCGGGTCATGCATGGAAAAGGGTATGTTGAAAAAGGTGGGCGGATTATCCGGAAAAAACTCCGCTATTGTTTGATTCGTCAGATCCGAGGTCTCGTTGTTGGATAGCTTATCCCAGGTATTGAACAGCAACCGGCCGCCGGGCCGGAGTACCCGATACGCTTCCCGGAACGCCAGCGGCTTATCGGGCACAAACATGAACCCATACTGGCAAACCACCAGATCGAACAGGTTATCAGCAAACGGCAGCGCCTGCATATCGGCCACCTGCCAGTCCACGGCAGCATCGGGGTTCCGCTGCCGGGCCATGTTTACCATATCGGCGTTCAGGTCCGTCGCCACCAGGCGGGTAGAAGCCGGAACGTGCTGCCGCAGATGGCGGGTAACCCGGCCGGTTCCGCAGGCGAGCTCCAGCACGGCTTCGCCCGGACTTTGGATGCGCACTACCAGGTCCTGTGCGTAGGGCTCAAACAGGTAGGGGCCCAGGTACGTTTCGTAGTTTTCAGGGATAGCGCCCTGAAAGGCAATCCTGGAAGGGTCCATGGCACTATACGATTAAAGGTAGGAACACCCTGAAAGATAGGCAAATAATTCCATTTTATCGGCATTTACGGCTTCTTATCCTGCCGGTAAATTGCTCTCAACCCCTGGGCGAAGGCAGTCGGCACAACAGATGTGTGGGATTCTTTTTCGTAGATATGTTCTTCCAGATACAGTCCCCTGTACTGGCGTTCTCTCAGGTTTTGCAGCATCCGCTTGTAAGGCGAAATCATATAATCTGTTTCGTTGCCGCCCATGGAGAAGTAAACACGGGCCGGTAGTGATTTCCGGCCAGACTTGAACACCATCTCCTCGTCTTTGAAGAGCGCCTGGTCAGCCCACGGGAACGAGGGACTGCTCAGCAGGTACCGATTGAACAGTTCCGGTGCATGGAGCAGCGTATAGGTGCCGAACAGCCCGCCGAAGGAGTGCCCGCATAAGGCACGGTCGCTGGTTGTTTTGAAGTTTTTATCTACAAAGGGCAGAATATCGTCCCGTAACGTTTGCAGAAACCGGGCTCCTCCGCCCGACTCCATAGGTACTTTATAAAAAGCAGCAATTTCATCTGTCGTTCGGGTGTCTGCCGTCGGCGTGTAATCGTAAGTCCGGCGCTGATGAACCGTTACCTCTTCGGTTACCGGATAACTAATACCGACGACGATTGTCTTCGGCACCTCTCCGCCCATGGCGTAAAATCGCTGCAGCGAGGCTACCATTGGCGTGAAGAAATAGCCATCCAGCAGGTACAGAACCGGATAACGGGTCGTATCGCCGGCCTTATACCCATCGGGCAGAGAGATAATAAGCTGATAGTCAGATTGGCTACTACTGGATTTCACATTATACGTAACCGTTTCGGTCATGGTATAGGGCTTCTGCGCATAGGTACTACCCAGACTAAGCAGTATAAAAATGAACGCGTAAATAGTTTTCATGGTGTGGTGTGTTAAAGTTGTTATATACAGAGCAAACTTAGGGGGAAATTGCCGGTGACCATCCACACGTCCGTCAGGTCGGTGTTTTCACTGTTCGACTCGTCGTAAGCGGTGCCTGAATCGTCGGTTGCTGTACATACCCGGTAAAAAGTCTGTTTAATTGAGTATATTGAATAAAAATCCGGCAGTGAGCGTATGTTAGTATACGTTTGTGCTTTTGTAGCTGAATAGAGCGCCTGAATAACTCTACCAGGGCTAAAGGAATTTTCGAAAAATTTCGTTATATAGTATAAAAAGAGAGGTTATAACTTCCTCAACAAACTATGAAATGGTCATTCGTCATTCAGCAGAAAATAAAGGCCGCACTTCTGTTAACGGGTATAATGGCGCTTGTCACGCTGAATACCGTTATTTCCCGAAGTAATGTGCGCGGTATCGATAAATCATTCTCGTCCATCTACCAGGACCGGCTGTTACCGGCCGTCGATCTGGTATACCTCAGCGAGAACCTGTACAACAAACGGCTTTTGATGGAAGCCTACCTGGTATCGGGCAGCCGCACCACACCGGCGGAGGCCCGCGGACAACTGACTACGTACAACCATCGGATCGATTCCCTGATCCGGAAAGTAGAAGAAACGTATCTGGTCCAGAAGGAATCAGAGAGCCTGCGGGCGTTTAAGCAGAATATTTATTCGTATGCCGCTCAGGAGCAAACTATACTAAACCTGAGCGAAACCGACCAGAAAGAAGCCGGTAGCCGGCTGTTTAACACCGACAGCGCCGTCACGTTCCGGGGGGCAATTCGTCACCTCAACGAGCTGACCAATATTCAGTCGGAAGTTGGCCGGCAGTTGATGAAAGAGTCGCATAGCGGGTCGGCACTGGTCGATTTAATATTCACGCTTCAGATTGCGCTGGCGATTATCATTGGAGCCCTGATCCTTGGATTGATTCATAGTTCCAAAATTATAAAGCAGAATCCGCGGTCGTTTCCGCTTAACTAAACAGCCCCGGATCGGCGAATAGTGGGTCGCTTGTTTACATAAGAATGCGAGAGTACCTCAGGAAGCGTCCGTATGTGACTGGCTTGGCCGGGCTGGTGCTGCTGATTACCGTACTGAAGCATAAAACCCTTCCACCGGCCTCTGCCCTGTTGCTTGAGTTTGGGCTTCAGTACTCGTTTTCACTCACCAGCTGGCAGGTTCAGCTGTTCATTTTCCGGTACTTTCTCAGACGCGAAGAACAGAAAGCCATTCGGTTGCCGCTTATCCTGAAGGTAAGCGGCACCAATCTGTTTTTCTTTGCTGTCTTCTACCTGTTGGCTTATTTGCTGATTGTACTGGTCATTTATGACCGCAGTTTCAATCTCCATAATTACCTGATCGGATTTCTGATAGGCCTGCTGTTTGCAGCCGCCGTAAACCTGTATTTCTGGCTCGACCAGTTGCTGCGGGCTCAGCCGGAGCGGGGAAAAATTTATACCAGCGAACTACTCCGGATCAACACCGGCGGTCAGACAATGCAAGTGCCCATCACCGACATTGCGTGTTTTCAGTTGCTGGAAAAGATCGTTTTTGTTGTTCTTCGAAATGGCCGGAAGATGAGTACAGACTTTACCATATCGGAACTGGAAGCATCACTGGAACAGGATACCTTCTATCGCCTGAACCGGCAAGTCATTGTCAGCCGCAACAGCATTCAAAGCGTGCAGCCCATCGAGAATTTCAAACTTAAAGTTTCACTGAACGTCGCAGACTCTACCCTTTCCGACCTGACCGTCAGCCGGTATAAGACGGCAGCGTTCAGAAAGTGGCTGAATAATGACTGACCATTCAGCGGCTATTTACTGACTATTCGGCTTTTCCTGTTACTATTTTCTTCATTTTTAAGGGGTTGCTTAGCTGTTTTGTCAAAAAAAGAAAACAATGAAAGCAATCACCATTTCACAACCAACTGCCAACAAGACGCTGATCGGAGTTAGTCTGAGTCTAGCCTTACCCTTTCTCTTTGCCGTTTTTGGCAAACACCTCGGCTTCTCCTTATGGATCAATGAAATAATCTGGTGGAGCATAGGCGGTCTCGTATTTACGTATCTACTCGTTGTTGAGAAACGGCCTCTCCGCAGTGCAGGCTTCAAAGCTGTCGGGTTAAAAGAACTGGGGTGGGGGTTTCTGCTCGGTATCCTGCTGTTCTTCCTGTTTCCGCTCCTCAACGTTGTCGTCAGCTATTTTGGCTGGCCGGTTTCTCAGGAAAAAGCCAGCATCATCGGCAGCCTTCCTGTGTATGCTCTGTTTATCCTCGCTTTACGGGCGGCTGTTGTCGAAGACCTGCTATTCCGCGCCTACTCGATTGAACGACTGGAGGAGCTAACCGGCAACAAATTGCTGTCAGGCGCATTGCCCCTACTCCTGTTTGTGCTTGCCCATCTGCAATGGGGTGCCGGTCACCTGTTGTTTGTCACCGGAGCCGGTTTGTTACTAACCATTTTCTACAGTTGGAAACGCAACATATGGATCAACATCATCGGCCATTTCCTGGTCGACTTTACGTTGTTCATGATGATACCTATGATGAAAAAGTAAGCAGCGCGATAAACTATCGCGCACCCCGCCCGTTTCACCATTCAATTACGGATGAGCAGCCGGCTGGCAACGATACCAATCGGCTACCTATGCCAATTGGTATCGTTAAATTTTGTTAAGAACTTACACGTCCCGAGCGAAACTTGTATTTTACAAAAAATTTGTTCAATGAGGATTATTTCTGTCCTAATAGGACTCCTTCTGCCACTAGCCGCGTTCACGCAATCGACCGAAACCGGCCCTGGAATGACTGCCCCGCTGAAGATCGGTTATACCAGCCTGCAATACATTCTGGAACAGATGCCGGAGATGAAGAACGTCAACAATCAGCTTTCGCTGCAGCAAACCCAGGCGGAAAATGAGTTGAAACGGCTGCAAAAAGAATTTCAGGATAAGTATGTAGCGTACGAAAAAGGGGCCCTTCAGATGAGCGATGTCATCCGGAAAGACAAAGAAACCGAACTGAAAGCCCTGCAGGCCCGCATTCAGGAATTTGCCCGTAGTGCCGACGAAGGTATCCAGAAAAAGAATAACGAACTCCTGGCCCCACTGCTGCAAAAAGCCCAAACCGCTATTGATGCCGTAGCTACAGAAAACGGGTATACGTACATTTTTAGCACCGACAGCGGAGCTAATGCCCTGCCGAACCTGCTTTTCGCCCCTAAGGACTACGACATTACCAACCTGGTACTAACCAAACTGGGCATCAGCCTGGCAGCCGTTCCCGCAACAAATGGCACCACTACGCCCAGGCCATCGGGTCCTCCAAAAACACCTGCCAAGCCGGCACCGCCGAAAAAGAAGTAACCTTGCTATAATTAGGTTATGGGCCTGCTCTCAGCAGCACGGCGGGGTAGCAGTGATCGCCTGAAAGTCGTTGGAATGATTTTGGGACCGCTCAGGATTTCCGGCTCCGCAAACCCATAATGCCGCTCAGCACGAACCCGAGCGCTACGCCTAACGCGATGTAGCGGCCGGACCGTAACGGAATATAGCGGGTCTGATCGGGTGTAACCTCAATGATTCCCTGGGGCTGGACAATCAGACCACCGCCTACGCCCCCACCCTCTCCTTTGCCGCTCTCGTCTGTCTCGGTCGATGCGCCTTTGCGGCCCGCCCGTCCCTCACCGTACCCACCCCCGAACCCCAGCGTTACCTTGGCAACCGGAATGATGGTTTTCTGACCGGCTACAATCGGTTCGCCGTATACTTTTTGGACAGAAGCCCCACCGGTCATTCGCTCCGTTAGTGTCTGAAGCAGTTCTTTTGTCATTGACGTGTTCATAAAACAGATGATTGAAGAGATTCCGTTAAAACTTCGTATGCTTTTTGTGAAGGGACTACCCGCAGCCTGTTAAGGTCGTAAAGGAGGGATAGTCCGACACTGCCAGCACGGATCAATGGGCCATTACCGTAACGACGCTCGCGTTACTGCATCTGCCCGTCGTAGTGCTTCAACACCTCAATTACGTTTTCCTCGGTAATTCTCCGACGGGGTAGTTTGTCAGTAATCGCATCTGCCCGGTCGCCAAGCACGGCTTGCAACGATTTCCGGGTAAGGGTAACAGGCTCCGGTACCGCACTGCCTTTTTTGATATAATATTGCTCCTGGGTCTCATACCGGCCGTCAAACTCATCCATTTTAGTATAGCCGTTGTTTTCTTCACGCCCCCGCAACTGGCACTTAAAACTTTTCAGCAGGCGGGTTGGTCCGTTGTTCAGCACCATATAATACCGGCTGTCCCGTCCAATTCCTTTGGAAGCATCCCGGATAAAGCGGTGACCGCCGATGGTAAACGCTTCGGGTATAGCTTTCTCCACGGCGGTACTGTTACCGAGCTGATACAGCAGTTCGTCGGTTATAATGTTATAGGCCAGGGCACCCCGAATCTGCCGGCCGGCCAGTTGCACGGTGCCGTCCTGCCAGACCGGAAAGCCAAAGTACTCGCTGCCCAGGTACACCATCTCTTTGTACGAGGGACGCTCCAGACCGGTTGTCCGGGGCTCAATCTGGGCGAAGTACATCTGACAAATCGTTACCACGCGACCTTTTGCATCTTTAGAGACTACGCACTTCTGTCCGTATGCGCCAACGCCCACAAAACAAATCAAAGCTAAAAGACCGACGATTCGCATGAGCAGGGTGGTTTATTTCCTTAGACAAGATAACTATTTTTCGGAAATATTTACCGGTTCCAGGACAAGAAACCCATCTGGATCAGGCACGCGCCACTCATCCGCTATATATCCGCCGGCTGCCGGGTCCCTGGCCCTGACCGGATAGCCTGTTTGATGGCAGCGACCGAAGCCGAGTCCGTCCGGAACGTCCAGTCGAGGGATTTGTAGGTGGTGGTTTTGTCGTTACCGTTGTGGTAAAACACCACCGCTCTGATGGCCGGATACCGCGTTGGCAAGGTCCGGAGGGCATCGGCAAACCAGGCCGGCCGGTTACCGCCGACGGACAGCGAGCCAAACTCGCAGATAATGACCGGTTTTTTGTAGAGCGATACCCGTTCGTAAAACGCTCCGATCACCTCCTGAAAGGACCACCACTGGCTCCAGGGGGCTACGGTACCGTAGTTGATCGCCGTGGTACCGACCCAGTCTACAAAGGCGTGGCCGGGGTAAAAGGCTTCGAAATTCTTATACGCCGGATGGGGTGACCACACCCAGATGGCATTGGTAGCGCCCAACGTCCGGAAGCGGGTAACCACATGCTGCCAGGCCGCAATAAAATCGTCGGGCTGGTTGTTCTGCGGCCCCCAGGGGTAGCGGTAGGGATCGTTCATCTCGTGACCCAGCCGGAGAAAGAATGGCTCGCCAAAGGCTTTGGCGTCCAGCGCCCATTTATCGATATACACATCGTACCGCCCTTCAGCAATAGCCCGCATTCCTCCTTTGTTTTTGTTCTCCGCATGGGCGCTGAACGGAAACTGGTCGGGACTGAAATCGTCCAGCCACGGCTCCCAGGTCACCATCGGAATGGACCCCAGATCGGCAATGGCCTGCACCCGCAGCAGCGGGAACACCTGATCGGGCCGGCTGCCCCAGGCCGAATAGATCGACATAATAGGCAGACGGGTGTCCAGTGAATCTTCCAGCGCGACAATGCTTTCGTACGACTCGGCGGTATTGTCGTCGTACGCACCCAACAGCATACGATCGGCGGTGGCAATACCGGCCGTCCGGTGGCGGTAGCGCTCCAGCCACTTCAGGTCCGAAACCCGGTGGGCACGGGTAGCCGTAAATCGTTTTTCCAGATGCGAAATACCGGCATTCACGGTGGTGATCAGATCGCTCACCGGTCCTTTTGACTTATCGCCCACAAAGGTCAGCAGCAACGACATGCTGATGCCCAGCACGACGACCAGCACGAAAGCCGCTATTCGGACAAGTATCGTTCTCATATTAATGCGTTACAAGTGATTCGGGTTGATCTCTGAGGTTTTCCGACGGGCGGGCCGATACGTCGATACCTGCCGGGTTAACGGTGTCCCAGGGGTCGCCGGGAGCTGGTCGGGTGGATTGCCAGGCGGCATACACCCCACCGAACGACGCCAGACAGGCAATGGCGGCAAACAGCACCATCCCCCAGACTTCGCCACTGGTCAGCGACAAACTGGCTTCGGCCGTGTAAAAACCTCGCTTGATGCCAATACCGACCAGCGTACCGGCAAAGATGAGCTGCTGCACCAGCAACGGCCGGACAAAGTGCGTAAAGCCTTTTACCGCCTGCTTGGCGGTTGGTATGTACGGAATGTCGGCATTTCGAAGAGCCAGCACGAATCCCCGGAAAAACACCGGCCAGCAGGCAAACTTCAGCAACATACCGCGCCAGTGCAGCCCCCGTTCGGTCGACGGATGGCACAGCCACTGCTGCACATACAGGTAGATGCTGAAGCCGGTCACGGCCACCGGCAGCCAGTTCGCCAGAAACTCTGAGAAATCCATACTGGCCGGTAATACCCTGAACCACAAAAACAGGTACGGAATCAGCAGAAACAGCAGCGTGATTACCCCCGAGAAGTAGTAGGTACCGATGGTCAGGTACGAAAGCCGCTGCCAGCCCGACAGCCGGGGCCAGAGTCGCGGCAGTTCGGCGAACAGCACTTCGTGTACCCCCCGCGCCCATTTGAGCTGCTGTTTGCAGAATGAGCCCAGATCTTCGGGCACCAGCCCCCGACTCACAATACTGGGTACATACACGGATGTCCACCCGGCGGCATGCAGCCGAATGGCCGTAACCAGGTCTTCGGCCAGACCGATACCGTGCCCACCGATGCTCTTCAGGGCCGCCCGGCGAAAGGTACAGTTGGCCCCGATTGCTACGGCGCAGGAATGCCCGTACATGCCCATCTGCGTGGGACCATAAAAGCCGTAGGTCTGCTCGGCCGCGCCCCGTGCCGTAAACGAACGCTCCTGATTATAGTAGGCCTGCGCTACCTGGACAAAGCCGACCCTGGGATTGTCGAAATACCCCAGCACTTCGTCGAGAAAATTGGGAAAGGGAATGTGGTCGGGGTCGAGCACCAGCACAAACTCTTCGGTAGTTTGCCGAAGGGCCGCGTTGATTTTCCCGGCTTTGGCCCCCGGCAGTCCGGTCAGTTCAAGCCAGAAGGCCCCGTATCGTTCGGCCACCTCCCGGTAACGCGGATCGCCAGTGTCGTCGAGCAGGTAGGTAGTGTGGGGGTACCGGATGCGGGCGCAGGCGGCCAGTGTTTTCTCAAACATACCCAGCGGCTCGCCCGGCGAACTGGTCGTAAAAATAGCTACCCGTAACCCCGCTTGCGCAGCCACGGGCCTGGGCTGGCTGATGCGCAGGTAACTGATCCAAAGCACCGCCATCCGGATCAGCCCCCACCAGAAAATAAGCGACAGGACCACGAACCAGGGGACCGAATGCACATGGGCGGCCCGAAACCACCAGTCGAACAGGTATACCAGGCTGACGAAACCGGCCGTCACCAGCACCGCCAGGCCCAATTTCTGCCAGCTGGCGGTGCGGGGTACCCGTCGGTAAGCCCATAAATTTGTTTGATCCCGGTTCATGCTACCAATGGTATTTGAGGTCGACACTCGCCTGATGGCTTTTGTAGAAAAACAGACTGCTATAGGTATAGGAAGCCTGCAGGCTGATATGCCGGCTGCAGGTTACCCGCAGGTCACCCTCCAGCACTACCGGATGGTACCGCATTGTCCCGAAGTCCCGATTCAGTACCACTGTGTTGCCGGGGCCGTTGTCCAGATACAGATACGCGTTACCAGCCGACGCCCAGATACCGGCATTAGCCTTAGCCGACAGTTCCACCCCCTTCACGACCCTCAGCCTGGCCGATGCCAGCAGGGCATTGACCAGTTGATTGGCCGGGGAGAAGTAGGGATCATACACACCCCTGATTGGGGTATCCGGCCTATAATTTGTCAGAATGGAGTTGAGTGACAGCGCCGGTACGAACGTACTCCGGTCGGCATCCGTGTAGGTGATCGCGTAGCCCGCCTTCAGGTCCACCCGTTTAGTCGTCAGCAGGGGGGCCAGTAGCCAGCCGTACGCGGTGGTTACCCGGCCGGTGCGCCTAAACTGCTGCACCTCATAGCCCGCCTTACCGAGCCAGGCATCGGCTTTGTTCAACCGGAGGGAGGCCTGGGCAACGTACGGCAGCAGGGGTGTCTGAATACTGGCGATGGTATACTGGTAAGGTTGTCGGTCACCACCCAGTTCCAGAAACAGCGAAGGCGTCAGTTTCTGCGTCACCTGAAGGCTCCCGGTCAGTTCGGACACCGCCTGATCACCAGCCCCGGTGCCATTCTTTTTACCCGGATACCGGGCCGTGAACAAACCCGCCGATCCCTGCACGGTCAGGCCCATACGCCCCAGCGTCACCGTATTGCCGGCCTGCAGCCACTGGGTGGTGTACGTGGTAGTCGATACGGTGAAATTGTCCATCCGGAACCGCACCACCGGTGAGAACCACCAGGTATCCGCCCGGCCCGCTTCCAGCGTATAGCTTACCTTGCGGAGCGGCTGATCGTCAGCCCGGTAACTGCACCCGGCGCGGAACGTCGTGCCGGTCTGCGCGTAAACGGTGCCGGCCAGCGTTTCAATGTCTTTGTTGTCGGGGTACCATAACCGTAATTGAGCAATTCGGTTCCGGGCGGCCTGACTATTGCCCTGCCACAGGTCAACATACGTCAGCAGCATATGCGTCTCGGCATGACGCGGGTCGTGTGGCAGGTAGTCGTTCAGCAGGTCTTCTGCCCGTTTCATCCTCCCCAGTTCAAACAGCATCCGTCCGTAATCCAGCTTCACCACAGGAACGTCCGGGTAGGTAGCCAGGGCCGTTTCATAAACAGCCTCTGCCCGGCTGTATGCCTTCATCCAATACAGCACCTGCGCGTGGAGCCGGTAGGCGTTGATATCATTGTGCGTTAGGGTATAAAGCGAAAGGAGCCGGTCAGCTTCGGCAAAGTCATTGGCATAAGCTCTGGCGCGGGCGTATTCCACGGTATCGGGTACGGCCGTGTTTTGTCCCCGGACCGAGCTTAATGAGCAGAAGAAAACAAGGAAGGGTATTATTTTCATCATTAAGCAAAAATACCCATCTCTGGCTTACTAAAACGCGATAAAAACGTTTATAAGTTTTTTTTAATGGACACCGGAGCGGACAAAAAAAGAGCCTGCCTTTTGAAGGGCAGGCTCACTCATTGCCGTTGCTCGTCCGCGTTTGTAACGCGAGACGGGCGAGGTGCGCATTTGTAATGCGATTCCAGCTTCTCATACAACGCGCGTCACAGACGCGCACCTCGCCCGTCTCGCGTTACAAACGCGGACGAGCAATGTAATGGCGTAGTAGCTACAAGTTCTTCTTCTTCATTTCACTCACGGCATAATTAGCCGCCCGGGCCGTGATGGCCATAAACGTGAGCGAGGGGTTCTGCGTTGAGGTCGAAGTCATGCAGGCACCGTCGGTCACGAACACGTTTTTGCAGTTATGAAACTGGTTCCACTTGTTCAGCATCGACGTTTTCGGGTCTTTACCCATCCGGACGCCACCCATCTCGTGAATATCCAGACCAGGAGCCTTATCGGGCCTGTCGTTGGTCTGAATATTTTTGAATCCAGCGACGGTGAGCATTTCGGTCATGGACTCGTGGAAGTCCCTGATCATCTTCTCATCATTGTCGTCGTAGCCGATGGATACGCGCAACTGCGGAATACCCCAGGGGTCGGTCAGGCTGCTATCGAGCGATACGGTACTGATTTCTTTCGGAATGGTTTCGCCCATCATGTGCGAACTGACGCGCCAGTTGCCCAGGTTACGAGCCATCAGACTGGCCTTCAGGTCTTCGCCAAGCCCTGAACGGTCAATGTCGAGCGTACGGCTGGAGCCAAAACCGGCGGCCCATCCCCGGAGGAAATCGGTCTCCTGCTTGAAGACGTTGCGGAAACGCGGGATGTAACTGCTGCTGGGGCGGTTGCCTTCGCTGGTCACATCCAGGAAGCCTTCGTATTCGGCCGAAATCGTCGTGCGGAAGTTGTGGAACGCCATGTACTTACCCAGCAGACCGTTGTCGTTGCCGAGCCCGTTCGGGAACCGGTTCGAGGTCGAGTTCAGCAGAATCAGGTTCGAGTTCAGACAGGCGGCATTGACGAAGATGACACGGGCGTAGTACTCCGTTACCTCCTTCGTGTTGGCGTCGATCACCCGCACGCCGGAGGCCTTGCCTTTCTTCTCGTCGTAGATTATGGAATGCACTACGGAATTTGGACGCAGGGTCATTTTGCCCGTTTTAGCCGCCCAGGGCAGCGTCGACGAGTTGCTGCTGAAATACCCACCGTACGGGCAGCCCCGCTGACAGAGGGTGCGGTTCTGGCATTGAGCCCTGCCCTGCTGGTAATGAATCGGCTGCGGCTTGGTCAGGTGCGCACAGCGACCAATGATGATTGGCCGGGCACCTTTGTACTGCTTCGCCATCTGCTCAGTAAAATGCTTCTCTACGCACGACTGCTCGTGTGGGGGCAGGAACTCGCCATCGGGCAACTGTGGCAATCCGTCTTTGTTACCCGAAATACCGGCGAACTTTTCGACATAGCTGTACCAGGGCGCTATATCCTGGTACCCAATAGGCCACTCCACGGCGAAACCATCGCGGGAGGGTCCCTCAAAATCGTACTGCGACCACCGCTGCGTACCCCGCGCCCACATCAGCGACTTACCGCCAACCTGGTAGCCCCGAATCCAGTCGAAGGGCTTATCCTGCACGTATGGGTGCTCGGCGTCCTTGACAAAGAAATGCGACGCATCTTCCCGGTTGGCGTAGCACCGGCTGGCGATGGGGTTGGCATCTCTATATTCTTTCGTCAGTTGTTCGCCATGTTCAAACTCCCACGGCTGCTTCATGGCCGTAGGGTAATCCTGGATATGCTTTACGTCGCGACCCCGCTCAAGCACGAGTGTTTTCAAGCCACCACCGGTCAGTTCTTTGGCGGCCCAGCCGCCACTAATGCCCGAGCCAATCACAATGGCGTCGAACGTGCGGTCTTTTATGGAATCTATGTTTAGATAAGACATTCGTGTTCAGGTTTCACGTTTCAGGTTCTGGGTTTCACGCTGCAGCCTATTCGCGTCAGCAACCTGAAACGTGAAACCTGAAACAGTTTTAAACTATTTTTTATCGGTCAGTGCGCGGGACGGAACGGGCACGCAGCCGTGATAGAAGCCAGGAGCCATAACGTACTTGGCCACGTTGACCAGGTAGTACTCTGAGTTCATATACCCCTGGATGGTAACATTTTTGATCAGTCCGGCAAATCGTTTGGTTTCCTCATCAGGATCGTTGCCCAGCTTAGCAAAAACCTCCTTTCGTTGTGTAGCATCACAGGCCATAAAGGATTTCGTAAAGGTTTGTTGGGCCGTTTCTTCCGCTGCCGCAAGACCTTTTGTTAACGCAGCCTTGGCGGGTTCACCGTAACAGTCGTTGATCACCCGCAACGCGAACTGGTGAATTTTGAGTGATTTGGCGCCGGGAGTGTTAGTCTCCGGAATAATCGTTTCCACGATTTCAGCCAGTAACGCTTCCTGATTAGCCGATAAAGTCGAAACCTGTCCGATGGATTCCGGGGTCCAGCCGTTAGCCCAGGCCGGAAGACTCACCAGTCCCCCAAAGGCCACCGCCAGGTTTTTTAATGCGGATCTTCGTTGCATGTTTTGTTATGAAGAGATAATTCAGCAGAAAGTGTGATTTGCCTTTCCGTTATTCACAAAAGCACCCTCGGGATAAAAACTAATACGTTAGGTAGGCAGAAGCATTAAAATTTTCTATTAATTACCTACTTAGTCCCAAATTAACAGCGGCCCTGGCTTTACAGTTCCTTCACAAAAAGAGGTTTTTCATTTAAAGTCAGCATTAGTTTACCGTTTGTCACGTTTAGTGCTTTTTCGTCAGTTTGTCACTGCCAACGATGGCTGCCCCAGGCGGGGAACGGTCCACAGATCCTGTAACAAACACCGCTTCCATCAGTTTATCATACGTAACGATCAGTTTGTGCTGATCTCCGCTACCGGTATCTGTCCGGTACAAACTCCTTTCGCTCAACCTAAGAAAACTGCTCCAAACCGTTATGGCAGACAACAAACCTGTTCTGGACGATAAGCTTCACTGGTATAAAGATGCCGTCATTTACGAGTTACACATCAAGGCCTTCCGCGACGGCAACGGCGATGGCATTGGTGATTTTAAAGGCCTCCTGGAAAAACTCGATTACCTGCAGGAACTGGGCGTAACGGCCATCTGGCTGCTGCCCTTTTACCCGTCTCCCCTGCGCGACGACGGCTACGACATCGCCGATTATTACAGCATCAACCCCCGCTACGGCAATATCGCTGATTTTAAACAGCTGCTGAGCGAAGCCCACAAGCGTAATCTGAAAGTCATTACCGAGCTGGTCATCAACCACACCTCCGACCAGCATCCGTGGTTTCAGCGGGCGCGACAGGCCCCCAAAGGCTCGCCCGAACGGGATTTCTACGTCTGGAGCGACGACCCTACCCAGTACAAAGACGTCCGGATTATCTTCCAGGATTTTGAAGCCTCCAACTGGACCTGGGACCCGGTAGCGCAGCAGTACTACTGGCACCGGTTCTTCCACCACCAGCCCGACCTTAACTACGACAGTCCGCTGGTGCAGGAGGAAATTTTTAAAATACTCGACTACTGGTGCGCGATGGGGGTCGACGGCTTCCGGCTCGACGCCGTGCCGTATCTGTTTGAGCGGGAAGGGACCAACGGCGAAAACCTGCCGGAAACCCATGCGTTCCTGAAAAAACTCAGGAAACATATTGACGAACGGTTCCCTGGCATTGCTTTCCTGGCCGAAGCCAATATGTGGCCCGAAGATTCGGCCTCGTATTTCGGCGATGGCGACGAATGCCACATGAACTACCACTTCCCGGTGATGCCCCGGATGTTTATGTCGCTCCAAATGGAAGACCGCTACCCGATTACGGACATCTTCGACCAGACACCCGAGATCCCCGAGGTCTGCCAGTGGGCCATCTTCCTGCGCAACCACGACGAACTGACGCTGGAAATGGTGACCGACGAAGAGCGGGACTATATGTACAAGGTCTACGCCAAAGATCCCAAAGCGCGTATCAACCTCGGCATCCGGCACCGACTGGCCCCGCTCATGGAAAATAACCGCCGGCGCATTGAGCTGATGAACTCGCTGCTGTTTTCACTACCCGGTACGCCGGTGATCTATTACGGCGATGAAATCGGGATGGGCGATAACTTTTACCTTGGCGACCGCGACGGCGTCCGAACGCCTATGCAATGGTCACCCGACCGCAATGCCGGCTTTTCGGAATCCAACCCGCACCAGTTATACCTGCCCATTATTCTGGACCCGGAGTACCACTATGAGTCGGTAAACGTGGAGATGCAGCGCCGGAATACCTCCTCGCTGTTCTGGTTCATGAAGCACATCATTACCATGCGCAAGCGGTATAAGGCCTTCAGCCGGGGGGACATGAAATTCCTGCCCGTGGAGAATCCAAAGGTGCTGGCCTTCACGCGTACCTATGAAGACGAGACGCTGCTGATTGTGGTAAACCTTTCAAAATTTTCGCAGCCGGCGGAGATTGAGCTGAGCAACTTCGGTGGGTACGTACCGGTTGAGGTGTTCAGCCGGAACCGGTTCCCCGCCATCCGCGAAGACCGGCCGTATTTCTTTACCCTCAGCGCCCACGAGTTCCAGTGGTTTTTGCTGGAGAAAGTCAGAAGCGAAGCCGACGCGAAGGAGTCCCTGCCGGAGCTAACCCTGGACCGTTGGGAAGACCTCTTGAGCAATAGCAACCGCAGCCGGCTGGAAAGCAGCCTGTTCCCGGCTTTTCTGCGCAAATCAAGCTGGTTTGCCGGTAATGGCCGCAGTATTTTCAGTCTCCGCATCAGCGAACAGGCAACCATACCTATGACGGAGCATCCTGTTTTCATGCTGCTGCTGGAGGTGTCTTACGAGAGCGGGCTACCCGAAAATTACCTGCTGCCGGTCACGTTTGTGCAGGAGCAGGAAGCCCGCAGTATTGGCGACAACTGTCCGCAGGCCGTGATCGCTCAGCTTCGGGTCGGCGATCAGGAAGGGTTACTGTGCGATGCTCTGTTTACCGTTGGGTTCCAGCAAATGCTGCTAACCAATATGCTGGCCAATAAGCAGCTTACCCTGTCTAACAGTACGCTGGTCTTTACGGACAGTTCGGATTTAGGCGAGATTGTTGATGCTACCGAAGAAATCCGCTCGCGTCTCTACCCGGTGGTGCGGGATTATACCGCCATTACGTATGACAACCGCTTCTTCCTGAAAATATACCGCAAGGTAGACCGGGCCGTAAACCCCGACGTCGAACTAAGCCGGTTCCTGTGTGAGCAGGCTTCCTTTGCCCATACACCCCGGTATTTCGGGTCTATTGAATGGCAGTTCCAGAAGGATGCCGTACAGATTGGGATGGTGCAGGAAATGGTGGAGAACCACGGCGATGGCCGCAGTTTCATGCTCGAACGGCTGAACAACTTTATCGAACGGATCCTCGCCCGCGATCGCGAAAGCCTGCGCCCCGACGAGCACATCGGTTCGCTGATCGACCCTACGCCGTTTGACGACCTGCCCGAACACCTCCGGGATTTGCTGGGTGCCCACGCAGCCGGTCAGGCCTGGCAGATGGGCATCCGACTGGCCGAACTGCACCGGGCGCTGGCGGCCGGCACCAACCACCGGGATTTTACGCCCGAAGAGTTCTCACTGCATTACCAGCGGTCGCTGTTCTCGTCCATGCAGGCGCAGGTGCGGGAAAGTTACGAAGTCATGTCCCGGGGTCTGGAGAGGCTGCCGGACCACATCCGGCAGGAAATACAAACGATTTCGAACCGCAAAGACGATATTCTGGAAACCCTGAAGCGGATTTATGCCAAAAAGCTGGACGTTGTCAAAATTCGGATTCACGGGAATATGCGGCTTCAGCAGATCCTGTTCACCGGGAAGGATGTGGCCATTACCAACTTTGGCGGTGACCCAACCCGGCCGTATAGCGAACGACGGCTGAAGCGTTCTCCCCTGCGGGATGTAGCCGCCATGATCCGCTCCTTTTATCAGGTAGCCTATGAGGGTTTCTTCACCACGCATCAGGTAACGCAGGAGGAAATCCGGCCGCTGCTGCCCTTTGCCGATTTATGGGCGCACCACATGTGCGGATTTTTTATGGAAGGCTATCTGATGACCATCCAGGACAACACCATCCTCCCGACTGATAAAGCCGATTTGCAGATGATGCTGGAAACCTATATGCTGGAACGGGCCGTTAACGACCTGAGCCCTAGCCTCCGCAGCCAGCCCGAGCAGGCCCTGGCTCCCCTGCGGATTATTCAGTCGATTATCGGGTAAACAGGAGCGTGTTCAGCAAAGGGGACAGCCATTAGCCCCCTTTTGCTGAACACGCCCGTTTGTAGGACCCGATGGTTTGCGCTGCCTCTCCGGAAGCTATGACGGCGGGTGCAGAGCCGTTTATTTTTGCTCCATTTTAAATACCCACGCTGGTTGACCAGCGAATTGCTGACGCGCCTTTTCCGGCAGTGACACGATCAGTCCTTCGGCCTTCCGTTGAGCGTTCAGTGGCTTGTTATACCCCAACAGGGTGACCCTAGCGCCTGACCCGGCCGACCGGTTTGTCAGGGTAATTGTCTCTGGTAAGCGCTCCCCCTCTTTTGGCAGATACGTCAAATAGGTAACCGGTCCTTTTTCGGTGTAGGCCCACTGGCCCTGCCGGTAGGGCGCTACGGGCTTGGTGCCGTAAATCGACTCTCCGTTAGTCGCCATCCACCGGCCGATTTCCTGCAGGCGCTGGTACGCTTCCGGATGCCATTCCCCGTCGGGACCGGGAGCGATGTTGAGCAACAGGTTACCATTCTTCGCGACGATATCCACCAGCGTCTGGATCAGACGGTGAGCCGACTTGAAGTTTTCTTTTGGAATATACGACCAGGAATTCCCCATGGTCATGCACGATTCCCAGGGTATGGGCATGTACTGATCCGGAATCGATTGTTCGGGGGTAACGTAATTTTCAAACTCGCCGGTCACGGTGCGGTCTACTACCAGCAAACCCGGCTGATGACTGCGCGCCATCCGGGCAATACGGGCCATATCAATATCCTGATCGTAGGGAATTGTCTTCTGCCAGCTAATGGTGGTGTCAATGGTGCTGGCCGGGCGTACCCAGCCGCCATCCAGCCACAGAATATCGACCTTGCCATAGCCAGTCATCAGCTCCTCAATCTGGTTGTAGGTAAAATCCTTGAATTTCTGCCAGCGGTCCTGGTAGCGTTTGGGCGAATAAGTCACATTCCGGTCTTTAGGCGGGAAGTACGGGTCCCAATAGGTTGGGGTGTTCCAGTCGGGCTTAGAAAAGTAAGCCCCCACCATGAAATTCTGATTCCGGAACGCATTAAACACCCCCTTAGCCACGTTGCTACGCGGATTCGTGGAGAACGGTGATTTGGTACTGGTGATTTTATAATCCGTCTGTTTGGTATCGAACATACAGAAGCCATCGTGGTGCTTGGTGGTAAAGACCACGTACTTCATGCCCGCATGTTTGGCGGCTTCAGCCCAGCGTTCGGGGTTGAACTTCGTGGGATTAAACGTGGTCTGCAGGTTCTCATACGCTTTCTTGTATTCGTACCAGTTGGCGGCATAGGGACCACGACGTTCGCACCAGCCTTCATCTTCGGGGCAGAGCGACCATGACTCTACAACGCCCCACTGACTATAGGTACCCCAATGCATCAGCAATCCGAATTTAATGTCCTGCCATTGGCTCAGCTTCTGCTGAACAAGGGGGTCTTTCGGTGGCACGTATTTAGCATGGTTCTGTTCGGAATGCTGCTGCGCCAGTGTCGTAGTCGCCAACAGAAGGCCGGCTATGCCGGTAAGCAAATTGTGTTTCATAAATGGCAATCTTGGTTGGAGCGTCAGGCCTTGGTTTAGTCCGCCGGGCGGGCGATTTCCGGGCTTGTCCAGGCGAAATAGGCGCTGAGGTGATCACTGGTATAGCGCTCATTATACACCGGCAACTGAACGCGGCTCACCTGAATCGGGCATTTGTTCAGCAGGGTATTCCTGTGCCTGTGCCTGGAGGCTGCCGGCCAGCAAGGTTGGCAGTAATACACTCTTATACATCTTCTTATTGACTATCAAGCACATGTTCCATCACATAGATCTGTACGCCGTAGGGCTTGGCCATTTCGCCCAGTTCCGACATACTGATCGATAAGTTATTTCGGAAGTCGGCAAAGCAGTATTTGTTAATGACCTGCTCAATGGGATTACTGATGAATTTGCCGGCTTTGGCCAGAACACCATTCACGACAATGGCCTCCGGGTTAAACAGGTGAACCGCCATTGACAAACCCCTGCCTAATTCCTTACCCAGGTCGTGAAGCAGGTCAATCGCAAACGCATCTCCGAAATTCGCTGCGTCGATAACGGTTCGGATGTCGATCAGATCAATATCCATGTCGGCCAACCGGGAGATCTGACCTTCCCGTAGCTGGCTTTTTACCCGTTTAACCACAGAAGTCGCCGACGCTATGGTGTCCAGGCAACCAATCTTACCGCATTGACAAAGGTCACCATCCGGTTTAACGGGTATATGCCCCAGTTCACCGGCAAAGCCCGATGCGCCCTGAAAGACTTCCCCATTCAGAATAACGCCTAATCCCATCCCACCCCAGTCGATATTTATGGATAAAGCGTGACGTTTTCCCCGTAACAGACCGAAGCGATGTTCGCCCAGGGCCGTTGCTTTGGAGTCATTCAGCAGATAAACCGGCCGAGCAAAATGCTTTTCCAGCTGTTCACCCAGCGAAGAATGGTTCGGGCTGAGATTCTGATAGGTATGATTAACCCCGTTGTCTGGGTCGACCAACCCAGGCATGGAGACTCCAACCGCGACGATCTCTTCTAAACGGACCGAGGCTTCGTCGAGTACCAGATCAACGCTGCCGAGCAGATTAGTCAGAAAGGCGGGATTATTTTCTAACCCAAGCGGAGTATCCCGCCGGACGATAACCTCATTCCGACAATTAAAAATGAAAATCTTGGTATCATGAACGGTAATATCCAGCACCAGCACAAACCGGTCCTCATTGTTCAGGGCATAGAGTGCCGGCTTGCGGCCAAACTGGGCATCGGCCGTCCCCACGTCTACAATCCACTTCTCCAGCATTAACTCCTCAATCAGCGCCGTAACAGAGGGAACACTCGCGTGTAGCGCCCGCGTCAGTTGCGCAATGGTGACGGTGCCGACTAAGTAAAGCTGCTGGAGAATGCTGCGCTTCATCCTGCCCTTTTTAAGGTTTACAACAGACTCTCCGTCTGTGGCAACTGGTCCGTTAGATGCTTTTATGGAAGTCAACATGGTTAAGAAAAAACGTCGATGGATACCTTATATATGAAAAGCTACCTTTTGTATAATAATACTACCATACCGCAAAAGCGCTTCACCTATTCTACCAGGTAACAAATTTTAAAATATTTTAATTAATAGACATAAAGATGGAAAAATATAAACAAAATTACCTAATAATCATCAAAAATATATCAATAGCATTTTTCTCATAAGTTGATAGCCCATCAGGGGGGATCAAAAAATTTGCACATCTATATAGATAAACCGCTGAATTTTAACAGTTTGATAAATTACATTTCAGACAGCCCAACGTATAACTTTTAAAAACTGTATCCAGGCAATCAGGAGTATTTAGCTTTAATCCTTAATATTTCCTGTATTTGATTATATTTTTTTATAAAAAAGAACAGATATTTTGATTTATTTTAAAAATATATAATCATTGTGTTAAATTAACTGTAAACCGTTAAACGATGAGAGAATGCAGAAGTAAATCTACTTTTTTGGCAACCTTGCTCTTGTTCTGCTGCCAGCTTGCCTTGGCTCAGCAGACCATCACCGGAAAGGTGACCGATAAAAACAAGGAAAGCCTGCCCGGCGTCAACATCCTTATTAAAGGAACCAACAAAGGAACTGTTACAGATGCCAACGGAAACTACAGCCTTAGCGCGCAGAGAGGCAATGTACTGCAATTTAGCTCGTTAGGGTTCGCTTCACAGGAAGTTACTGTCGGTGACGATAACACCATTAACCTATCCCTGGCCGACGATGACAAAACACTAAACGAGGTTGTTGTAACTGCTTTGGGCATTGCCAAAGAGCAACGGGCGCTGGGGTATGCTACCGCGGTGGTCAACAATGAAGCCCTGATCAAAACAGCGACCCCGAACTTCGCAACAGCCCTTTATGGGAAAGCGCCTGGCGTAACCATAAACTCCACGCCCGGTGGTGCTACCAGTGCGGTTAGCATCAGCATCCGCGGTTTGGCCTCTATCACGGGCAATACCCAGCCGCTCATCGTTATGGATGGTATCCCCATTCGGAACGGCGAAACTCGCAACAACGATTACTGGGGCGATCAGCGCATTCGCGGTAACGGTATCCTGGATTTGAACCCGGCCGATATCGAAAACATCTCAATCCTGAAAGGTGCGTCGGCGGCTGCGCTCTACGGCTCCGAAGCGGTAAACGGGGTAGTGCTGGTGACTACCAAAACCGGTAAAGGCAAAAAAGGGCTGGGTGTGGATTTCATGGCCAGCTACAGCGTCGACAAAATTGCCTATCTGCCCCGCTACCAGAATGTCAGAGGTCCCGGCTATATGCTGAACTACGCCAATGGCGGTCAGGATGACAATGGATTTATCTACTACGATACCGATGGAGACGGCAAGGGTGATACCCGCGGACTGCTGAACGCTACGGTTAACTTCGGCCCTAAGTTTGACGGTCAGCCGGTAATGGCTTTCGATGGCGTAGTCCGGCCGTACTCACCCTCCGGCAACAGCTATGCCGATTTGTTCCAGAATGCGAACAGTGCCAACATCAACCTGGCCGTTTCCAAAGTGATGGATAACGCAAACGTTCGTTTTTCATACACGCGGCAGGATAATGGCATGATCAGCTACGGCGCGAAAAACGAACGGAACATCATGAACCTGACGACCAGCTTTAACACCAGTCCAAAGCTGAAAACGGATCTGACGGTTAACTATATCAATCAGTATACGCACAATCGTCCGTATAAAGTAGATCGGATGATCAACAACTTTACGGGGATGATGAATCGCTTCGAAGCCGCTGACTGGTACTTCAATAAATACCAGACCAGCCAGGGATACCGGTATGTGACCGGAACCAACCAGAGTCTGACCCCTAAGGAGAACATTATCCGGAATGGCTTCAAGACAGACATCGCTGATTATGTGTGGAGCACCCGCGCCAATACCTACGACGAATACAGCAACCGCGTAATCGCCAGTGCTACCCAGACCTGGGATATTACCAAAGGCCTGATGCTGAGAGGCCGGGTAGGAACCGATCTTACCTCGGAGCGGATCGAAGATAAGCAGCGCAGCGCCATCCCGCTTGCGTTTGGGTACTCAGGCTCTTTCGGCATGAATAACAATCTCTACAGCAATGTGTACACCGACATTCTGCTCAGATATACCCATGCTATTAACGAGGATATTGCGGTAACGGCACAGGGAGGCTACACGGCTAATAAGATGCTGAACACGTTCATGAGCCGGTCGACAAACGGTGGTTTAAGTACTGAGAACTTCTTCGACGTATCGGCCTCGGTGAATACCGCCAACAGCAATACCAGCCGCGACCGCTACCTGCGGGATGCGTTTTTAGGTACCGTGAATTTCGATTACAAGAATTTCTTCTTTGTTGAAGGAACCATCCGCAGAGACCGCACCTCAACGCTGGCGAAGGGCAACAACGCTTTCGTTTACCCATCGGTAAACTCCAGCCTGGTTTTGAGTGATGTATTCCGACTGCCAACAGCTATCAGCTATGCTAAACTGAGAGCATCCTGGGGTATTGTAGGTAACTACCCCCTGATTTACAGTGCAAACAATGCCTACAACCAGGGTAACCTGGGGATTCAGCAAACGGGTGGCAGCTCGGTATTGTATACGAACATCAGCAGCGATTATGGCAACGACCGTATTCGCCCTGAGCAAAAGCGCGAATACGAGTTTGGTCTGGAGACCCGGCTATTCAGAAACAGGCTGAGCGTCGATCTGTCTTATTACAACGCCCAGATCGTAGACCAGATCCTGCCGTTGAGCATTGCGGCCACTTCGGGAGCAAGAACCATTCTGGCGAACATCGGTACCCTGAGAAACCAGGGTCTGGAACTGGGCTTAAACGTATCGCCAATACAAGCCAAGGATGCCAACGGACTGAACTGGGATCTGACCCTGAACCTGGCCCGCAACATGAATAAGGTCGAGAAACTGGCCAATAACTCAACCGAGTTGCTACACGCTGACTACGACGGAAACGCAGCTCAGTTACGGTCGGTAGTTGGGCAGCCGATGGGCGATATTTATGTGCATCCCATCCTGACCAATGCCAATGGACAAAAAATTGTAGGCCCGAATGGCATTTACCAACTGGACGCCAACACCTGGATCAAGGCCGGTAACGCCATGCCCAAACTGACGGGCGGCTTGATCAACAGCTTTGACTACAAAGGGGTATCGTTGTACGCGGTGGTGGACTTCCGGTACGGCGGCCACATCATGCCGACGGGTATCAACTGGTTAACATCACGCGGTTTGACCGAGGAAAGCCTTACGGCCATGGATGCCGAACACGGTGGACTTCGCTACTACAAGGATGCAGCCGGCAAAGGTATTCCGACAACGGGCAATGCCGGACCCAACGGGGAGAAAGTTTACAACGATGGTATGCTGATGGATGGCGTGCTGGCTAATGGTGAGAAAAACACCAACATTGTCTCGCAGGCGGTGTATTACAACAGCACCTACAACTGGGGAGGTCCTCAATACAGCAACTCGCGGTACGAATTATACGTCAAGGAGAACAGCTATGTCAAAATGCGGGAACTCTCGCTGGGCTACCGGTTGCCGGCAGGTCTTACCCGTAGAATTGGCACGCAGAACCTGACGCTGTCGGTGTTTGGCCGGAACCTGTTCTTCTTCTACCGGACCATCAAGGATCTGGATGCGGAACAAACCAACGCGGGTACGAGATGGGTAGATAACATTAACAACGCTGGTAACAACCCATCGTTCCGCACCATGGGTGTCATGCTACGGGCCAGCTTCTAATCATAACGCGATCATGAACATGAAAAAAATATCTTCTCTCCTTTTAGCCGGGCTGCTGTTTGCTAATGTATCGTGTAAGGAGTCTGAGTTTACGGAAGCCTATCCGAATCCGTCCAAGATTGCCGAAACGACCGTTGAAAAACAGTTTACGGGTGTTTTGTTCGCTCCCCGGGATTACATACTGCCGGGGTATCGGTACTACTTTGTGACGCTGCGAACCTCCCTGAACCATTACAATCAGGCAACCGGCTGGATCAATTCATCCGGGCAGTATGTGCCGGGTTCTTCAGGGATGGAAGACGTCTGGTACAACTATTACAATATGCTGGCTCAGTACCGTGAACTGCAGAAAGTATACGCGGCAAAACCAGCCGATCAGCAGGCCGACCGCAAAATATTCATGCTGGCGGCTGCGGTTTATGTGTACGACTATACGCAGAAAATGGTTGACCTGTTTGGTGCTATTCCCTTTAGTTCAGCGGGGATGCTCAGCACCAATGGTGGCGATTACAATGCGTCGGCTGCCAAATTTGATACCGCCGAAAGCATCTATGCGTTCCTGATGGATGACCTCAAGCGGATTGCCACTGAGCTAAATGGAATTACCCTGAACGCCGGTTATCAGAAATCGTTCCAGACGCAGGACTTCCTTAACAAGGGCGATATCACGGCCTGGAAGCGGTACTGTAACTCACTTCGGTTGCGGGTGCTGAACCGGGTATCGGATGTCGAAAGCTTTAAGGCCAGAGCGAATACCGAAATGGCTGAGATTCTGGGTAACCCTTCGACCTATCCGATTGTTGAAACCAACGCGCAGAACATCCAGATCAACGTGTATGATATCAACACGGATATTAATTCGAAAGGATTCCAGGATGGTATAGAGTCGGCGGGTTGGTTTGGAAACACAGCCAGCAAGGCAATCATTGACAATATGAATGCCAATAAAGATCCGCGTCTGCCGATTCTTTTTGAGCCAGGTGCCAATGCAGCCGGTAAGTACATTGGTATTGATCCCCTGGCCACGGAAGCGGCTCAGACCACGCTCTTTAATTCCGGTCAGGTGGCTATTTACAACCGCTTTACCCTGAGCCGTAACCAGTTCTTCCCTGGTATACTGATCAATGCTCCGCAGATAAACCTGATTAAAGCAGAGTACTATTTACGATCCGGAAATGATGCTGCAGCCAAAACGGCCTATGAAACAGCCATTGCCCAGTCGGTAGAATTCTACAATGGTATATTAGCGAAGACCAATGCGACAGGTATTACCGGTTCTACAATACCGGCTCCGGCCACAGCGGCTTCCATCAGCGAGTATATTGCCAGCAGTGGCGTAAGCTGGAGCGGTGCCACTACCAGCGCAGATAAACTAAAGTTGATTGCTACCCAGAAATGGCTGCACTACAACCTGGTTCAGCCCCTGGAAAACTGGGCCGACATTCGCCGGCTGGATTATCCGGTGTTAGGTTTCCAGGTTGACAACGCCAATAATCAAACGCTGCCTCCGGTCCGGTTTACCGTTCCGGGCAATGAAATCACTTACAACGCGGCTAATTATGCCGCCGTTAAGGCAACGGATAATCTGAAAACCAAGATTTTCTGGGATGTTAAATAAGGTACCTTAACTACGGTGAAGGTGATGGGAAAGAGGCAAGCCGATTGGTTTGCCTCTTTTTGTGAATGAATTTTATTTCCTCTGGTTTTCCAGCACCAGCAGTTGGGGAAACGTCGTAATACCTTTAAAGAGTAACTGGGTCATTTCGCCAAAAGAATGGAAATAGGAGCCTAACACCAGGTCAATGTCGCCGTCCTGATCGAAGTCGGCGGCCTCCATCGTTAACCATTTGCCAGTGGCAGCCTCGGGGGTGCTGAACGGTTTAAAGGTAAACCGGCCTTCGTTGGCCAGGTAAATAAAGCCCTGTTCCGGTTGCTCCAGGTCGGCGTAAAAAGCCGTAGCGGCAATGTCCAGATCCCCATCATTGTCAAAATCCCGGGCAATGGCCTTGCTGGCACCAAACATTGGGTGAAACCAGGCCTCCTTAAAGTTATTTTTCCGGTCGTTGAGGTAAATGCGTATCCCGTGGTAGTTTTTGTGAATGGCCGAATAATCCCAATTGTCGCCATTGGCCAGCAGAATGTCCGGAAAGTTGTCTTTGTTAAAATCAGCGAGTTCGATATAGCTGGAGCCAAACAGCGGGGAGAACCGCAACACCGTTTTTTCTTTGAACTCTCCTTTTCCCTGGTTATAAAAAATAGACACTTCCTCGCGCGCCTGAGCCATCAGCACCATAATGTCCGGCTTGTTGTCCCGATTAAAATCTCTTATGATAACGTTTCGGGCACCGGGAGCCGCTTTCAGCACATGTTCCTTAGCGGGATCAAATCCATCGTACCAGAACAACTTTCCTGCATTATTACCAAAACCGCAGATCACAACATCTTCCTTTCCATCGCCGTTCAGGTCGCCGGAGGCAAACTGGACAGGCCGGGGCAATCCCCGAATATTAATCGGCGCAGATTCCGGCCTGGATTGGCCCGGCCCTTCGTGGCCCGGCCTGGATTGGCCTGCTTTCGCCGACCGTTCCAGGGTCATCAGGCGGCCCAACTGTTGGTCCGACGGACGAAATATACCAATCGTGAGCAACCGGGGAGGGGCATTTTCGGGAAAGTCTATATCGGTAGGCGGGGTGTCAATCCACCAAGTATCCTTCGGTTTAAACTGGCCGTCGAGCACATACAGGGCATTCTGGGCATCACCAATGTAAAGCTGAGCGGTCTTTTTGTCGAATTTTAACAAGGTAGTCTGCGGCACCGGTTTGTCGCTCAGCACGAGGGCCTTCCCCCTGAATAAGGGAAGCTGACCGGTAATAGAAGCATGCGTTTTTTGCGGTAATGGATCGTCCGGGGCATTTTCTTCGTAGTAGCTGACAATCTTCTGCCAGTCGGCCACCGACAGCGCGGCCTGTTCGGGATAGATATTCAGGGCGCTAACGGCTTGTTCTTCCTCGGGTGAGAGCGGTTTCAGTGTATCCTGTCCGGGTATTTTAATCCCAAGCCGCATCCCCATATTAGGCAGAACGCCGGTAATCCAGGTCTTCTTGTCCAGTAACCCGGGCTCAGGAAATAAGTGACAGGTCCCACAGTACCGCAAAGCGAGTTGTTTGCCGGCGGCAGTAGAATCGGTTACCGCAGCTTCATTGCCCTGAGACCCACGAGTAGTATTACTATTATTAATGTCATAAAAAGAGACCATCCCAAGGGAAACAAAAAGAATCAAAGCTGTTTTGGGGGAAGGCATCGGACGAGTCGTTTACAATAATGGGTAAAGAAACTTATGCAAGTTATACGCTTTCAATAACACAAGTGTGTGCCAATGTCAGAAACGGTAAACGCCCGGTAATAAAATAATTCTAATAAGACTCTAATAACTATAACGTATAGAGGGGGTTATTTAAACAGGCAGCATCGACCAAATCTGCCCGACAACTCACTCGATAAACCCCAGTCTACGTTATGGAACACAACAAGAAGCCCTCTCCCGACCAGAATAAGGAAGAACAGTACCTCACCACCAATCAGGGTGTGCGCATCAACCACACCGACGACAGCCTTAAGGCCGGTGATCGTGGCCCTACCCTGCTGGAGGACTTCCACTTCCGGGAGAAAATGATGCACTTCGACCACGAACGGATACCCGAACGGGTCGTTCACCCCCGTGGCTCCGGAGCCCACGGTTATTTCCAGGTATACGAGCCCATGACAGCTTATACCAAGGCTGGATTTCTCCAGGACCCGGGCAAAAAAACCCCTGTCTTCGTCCGGTTCTCTACGGTGGTCGGCTTCCGGGGGTCTCCGGATACCGTGCGCGATGTGCGGGGCTTTGCCGTAAAATTTTATACCGAAGATGGTAATTACGATCTGGTGGGTAACAACATGCCGGTGTTCTTTATCCAGGATGCCATTAAGTTCCCCGACCTGGTCCACTCCATCAAACCGGAACCCCACCACGAAATGCCGCAGGCGTCGGCGGCCCACGATAACTTCTGGGATTTTATCTCACTGATGCCGGAGTCGATGCACATGATCATGTGGGTGCTGTCGGACCGGGCGCTGCCGCGCAGTTTAGCTATGATGGAGGGCTTTGGGGTGCATACCTTCCGGTTCGTCAACGATGAGGGCAAGAGCCGGTTTGTTAAGTTCCACTGGAAGCCGGTGGCGGGTATGCACTCACTGGTCTGGGACGAAAGCCAGAAGATTGCCGGTAAAGATCCGGACTTTAACCGGCGCGACCTGTGGGAATCCATCGAAGTGGGCAACTATCCCGAATTTGAACTCGGGGTTCAGATGATCGAGGAAGAGCAGGCGGATGATTTTGCCTTCGATATTCTGGATGCCACCAAGCTCTGGCCCGAAGAACTGGTGCCGGTCAGGATCATCGGCAAGATGACGCTCGACCGTAATCCCGACAATTTCTTCGCCGAAACCGAGCAGGTAGCCTTCCATCCCGGCCATGTTGTCAGCGGTATCGACGTCACCAACGACCCCTTGCTGCAGGGACGGCTGTTCTCCTATCTGGATACGCAACTGATCCGGCTGGGCGGTCCCAACTTCGCCGAAATCCCCATAAACCGCCCTCATGCCGAGGTGAACAATAACCAGCGCGATGGCTATATGCGCCAGACCATCAACAAAGGGCGCGTCAACTACTTCCCGAACTCGCTGGCCGACGGTCACCCGAAGATGGCTCCCGAAGAAGAAAACGGCTATGTTCATTATCCGGAACACGTACAGGGGCCGAAGATCCGGACACGGGGCGAAGGATTCCGTGACCATTTCAGCCAGGCTACCCTGTTTTATAACAGCATGTCGGCGGTCGAAAAAAAGCATATACTCGAAGCCTTCCTGTTTGAACTAGGGAAAGTAGAGACCATGGACATCCAGGAGCGCATGGTGCGGCTGATTGCCCATGTGGATGCTGATCTGTCACGGCAGGTAGCCGAAGGCCTCGGCCTTGACCCGCTGCCCGACCACGACATACAACAGATACAGGAGGACCTGCGGGCGCAGCGGGAACGGATCTGGCAGAACCGCAAAACGGTAGAGCGCTCGCCGGCGTTAAGTATGGAAAACACCAAAAAGGATTCTATCAAAGGCCGGAAGATAGCGATCCTGGCAGCCGAGGGAGCGGATGTAGAGCAGATTGTCAGCCTGAAGAACGCTCTGAAAGCCGAAGGAGCCAAAGGCGAGGTAGTATCCACCAGGCTGGGCAAGCTAAAGAACCTGGATGAGGTCAAGATCGACAAAACCTTCACCACCACGGCCTCCGTGCTGTACGATGCCGTATATGTGGCCGGTGGGGAAGACAGCGTGGAAAAACTGCGGATGCAGGGCGACGCCATCCACTTCATCAACGAAGCGTTTAAACATTGCAAACCCATCGGGGCCACGGCGGAGGGCATCAAACTGCTCCAGACCAGCTCAATCCGGGGCGTCAACCTGAATACGCCCGATGATAGCGGAGGACCGTTCGACGACGGTAGCACAAGCGATAATGGCGTAGTGAAGGCCGACTCGTACTCGGGTGACTTCTTCACCGCCTTCAAAGAATCCATTGCCCAGCACCGGCATTGGAACCGGGCCAAAAAAGATATGGTACCGGCCTGATTTCCTATTTCACCATTCACTATGAGCAGCGCCCCGCTCGTCCGCGTTGGTAACGCGAGACGGGCGGGGGACGCGATTGTATCGCGCTTTTCCTATGCGTTAGTGCTGTGGCAGCACCCGTTTGGCCGCTTTTACTGGCGTCGCAGCCGCAGACCTCGTCCGTCCCGCATTACCAACGCAGACGAGCCGTTACCGGCCCATCCAGTTTTTAAACTCACCTGCCCGTTCACGACTTACCAGCACTTCCTCCTCAGCGGGTGGTTGTAAGGTTAATTTCAGCTTGCCGCTGAAATACGTATGTATATCTTTAACCGATTTAACGTGCAGCAGGTATTGCCGGTTTGCCCGGAAGAAGGCTTTTGGGTAAAGCATGCCTTCCAGCTCATCCAGGATGTAATCCAGGCAATACACTTCCTTTTTCCAGGTTTTCAGAAATGTAATTCGGTCGTGGTAATAGAAATAAGCGATATCATCTACCTCAATCGAGAAGAAACGTTGCCCTACTTTTACTAAAAAACGATCCCTGTATTCTTTGACAGGCTGGCGTAACTGGATCAGCAACTCTTCGAGACGAAGCGATGGGCCCGGCGGCAAATGGCTGCTCAGATTTCTGAATTTGACCAGAGCAGCCTGTAAGTCCTCTATCTTTATGGGCTTAAGCAGGTAATCGATGCTGTTGACCTTAAACGCCCGGATGGCGTACTCGTCATAGGAGGTGGTAAAAATCACCGGGCTATTCACCGTTACCTGCTCAAAAATACTAAAGCTTTGTCCATCGGAGAGTTCGATGTCCATCAAAATAAAGTCCGGTTTGGGTTGCGATCGCAGCCACGCAACGGATGCTTCAACACTGTCTGTGACACCGGCAATCTGAAGCGTGGGATCTATTTGCGCCAGCAACTGACGAAGACGGTCAACGGCCAGCGGTTCGTCTTCAATGATCAGGACGTTCATAGGGTTTGCTTTTTAGAAGGGGCAGTATAACGGTAAAGTGACCATCCTGATCGGTAATGATCACCTCATTTTGGTTCAGTAGCCGGAATTTGGCCAGAATATTAGTGAGACCCATTCTGGAAGAGGCTACGGCCAGCGGCTTTCGTTGCAGGTTATTTTGCACCCGCAGAAACACCCTGTCACCGGCCGGGTCCTGCTGGGTCTGCAGCGAGATCGTCAGTGGCCTGCTCAACGAAACGATGTTATGCTTCACCGCATTTTCCAACAGCAGTTGCAGCGTAAGAGACGGCAGCAAATAATTCATCCATTCCGGGTTGATGGTGACGTCTAACCGAATAGCCTCCCCAAAGCGCATCTTTAGCAGGTGGAAGTAGGATTGCGTAAACTGAAGCTCCTGCTGTAAGGTAGCCAGCTCATTCTCGCTGGTTTGCAGCAGGTACCGGTAAACAGACGATAACTCAATCAGAAACGTTTCGGCTTTGGCCGGAGCGGTGTGAATAAGCGACAGAACCGTATTGATGCTGTTGAACAAAAAGTGGGGATTCACCTGGGTTTTCAGCGAATCAAACTGACTTTGCAAATGAGCCTTTTTCAACGCTTCCCGCTCCTGGTCGAGCCGACGTAATTCGTAGAAGTTATACAGCACCTCGTGGGCACCGATAATCAATGCGCTAAAGAAAAAGCTGGAGCTAAAATACAGGGAAAACGGCTCAAAGGTAAACGCTGCGCCGGTGACGATGAGTTTGGAAATACCGCTGATGAGGGTACCGGTAATCATACCCAGTGTGCCGCTCACCAGCAGTGAAAACAGAATTCTCGGCAAAGTCTTGCTGTAATGGGGGTAGCGATCACGAAAGACCAGCAGCACACGGTGCGTTATCAGCCATTGCACCGAAGCCAGCGCCAGTATAGAACCAATTCCCAACAAGGCGTCTGGCGTGACGCCCTTCCGATATTGCTGCTCACCCACATACCAGGCACAAACGAAAAGCAGAATGCCAATCAGCAGCAGTTTTCTTTCCAGCCGGGATAAATCGTTGTTCTGCATAGTTACGAATGTACTTACGTTCGGCCGCCAAAGCCAAAATGACTGGACCAATATAGCTTACTGGCAGAAAAGGCAGAACAACCGGCTGGCCTGAACAGCGGAACGGGAAAAATATCGACGCTTAAAAACGGCTTTTTACTGCTTTAAACAGGCGTCTATTTCAAATGAAGCCAAGAGCGGTCAATTTTGACAGGTCATCAGGCACCCTGATTACGCCATTCTGTTCCACACCAACACACTTACGTGAAGAAAACCATGGAAAACCAATTATCGCCCGCAATCGCCGTTATGCCCGGCTCCTCTCTGTATGCCAGCGCCCTGGCCGGCTGGCGAACCGGTCTTTTAGCGACCTTCAGCTGGATAGCGCTGGGGATAGAGTCGATTATTCATCCGCAGCAGAACAACATCCGGGACTTATACTGGATGATCCCGTTTACCCTGACAGCGTTAACCTTTGTTTACCTGCACCGGCTGCAACGATCAGCGACTTTTTTAACCGAACAAATCGCCTTTTACGCCCTGATGGGTAGTATGGCCTTGGTCTGGCTAGGCAATGTCGGCCTGCTAACCGATCAGCCCCTGCTGACCATCTTTAGTTTTCCCTATGGCCCCCTGCTATGGATTTCGGCCCTGATTGGGTATGGGGTAGTCACCTTAAAAATTAATCGCCTGCCCCGGTATGTCGGATGGACCCTTATACTGCTCGAACCAGTTTCGCTGCTCTGCGGGTTGGCGTTGTCTCCGGTAGCACCGCTCCTGGATCGTGGAGCCTACAGTGCCGGGGTAGAGAAGGGAATGGCCGTTTTTCTGGTAGCCTGGGGCATTCGGTCGCTGACCCGACGTATCAACTGACTGGATTCTTTCTACTAACAATTACTTACCCGCCTACCGGTAAAACGGTGGGCGGGTTTCTTTTGCCAATTTCACTATTCGCTACCTCTAGTCGGTAAAACGGCCGGCGAATTTTCTTTTACCTCTGTAAGCGACGAAAGACCGGAACGCCTACGCAGCCTTTTTTCGTTACTTTACAGAGAGATTATGATAAAAATTGCGAACGTGTCGTTTCCCACCGACCATATCCGTCTGCTGTTCGGACTAAAACTCCGGCAGTTGCGCCTTGACAAAGGATTATCCGTGAGCGAACTCGCTCAGGCATCGGGTATGTCTGTATCGTACGTTACCGAGATTGAAAAAGGCCGAAAATACCCCAAAACCGACAAAATAGCCGCCCTGGCTAATGCCATGCAGGTAGACTACGACAGTCTGGTTTCGCTTAAACTGAGCAAAAAGCTGGAGCCCATCTCCGACCTGCTGCGTTCCAACTTCCTCACCGAAATACCACTCGAACTGTTCGGCATCGACCCCGCCGACCTGCTCGAACTGCTGGCCGAAGCGCCCGATAAGGTCAGCGCCATGATCCGGACGTTCATGGACATCGCCCAGAGCTATAACATGAGCGTAGAGCGGCTGTACCTGACCATGCTGCGGTCATACCAGGAGATGTACGACAACCATTTTGAGGACATCGAAGCAGCCGCCAGCCAGTTCCTGAGCGAGTTTCTGCCCCAGGGCCAGCCCGTATCCGAGTCGCTGCTGACCAACCTGCTACGCCTTCAGTACAATATCGACATCCACCAGTTTGACCCGGTGACCCAGCCTGAACTGGCTCAGCTCCGGTCTGTGTTCCGGCCCGAAAGCCAGGTGCTGCACCTGAACGCCAACCTGACCACCAACCAGAAAACATTCATTCTGGCCCGCGAACTGGGTTTTCAGTACCTCAATTTGAAAGTCCGGCCCTGTACGTATGCCTGGGTAGAGGCCGAGTCGTTTGAGCAGATCCTGAACAACTACAAAGCCTCGTATTTTGCCGGGGCTATCCTGATCCGGCGCGAGCAACTGGCCTCCCGCCTGGAAGCGTTTTTTCAGCGCGAAACGTGGAGCAGCGACGATTTTCTGCAACTGATCGCCGACTTCCACTCCACGCCCGAGCGTTTTTTCTACCGGCTCAGCAATATCCTGCCCAGAGATTTTGGCATCGACCAGTTATTCTTCTACCGGTTCAACAACACCGCCGGACAGAACATCTTCCGGCTGACGAAAGAGATGCACCTCTCCCGGCTACAGGGTCCCAGAGGTATGGTCGATGAGCACCACTGCCGCCGGTGGGTGGCCCTCACCAGCCTGCAGGAACTGGCCCTGCTGCAACAGCAAAAGGAGTTCAACGGCTCCTTGTGCCGGGCGCAACTCTCCCAGTATGCCGATACCGGCAAGACCTACCTGATTATCACGGTCGCTCACCCCCACCAGCCGCAGATTGGTCAGAACATGAGTGTATCCATGTGCTTTGCCGTCAACGACGCCTTAAAGAGCAAGATGCGTTTTTTGAACAACCCGGCCAATGGCATTAACCACCGCATCGTCAACGAAGCCTGCGAGCGCTGCGGCCTCTTCGACTGCCGCGAGCGCGTAGCCGCCCCCACCGTGCTCCAGAAACGCCGGCAGCTGGAGGCTATGAAGCGGGGTATGGAATCGTTGAAATAGTCAGACCGATGGCCTGACTTATTTGAAGGCTGGCAGTCCGGTGATTTCCGCGCCCAGAATCAGCAGGTGTATGTCGTGGGTACCTTCGTAGGTGACCACGGACTCGAGGTTCATCAGGTGACGCATGATGGGAAAATCGCTGGTGATGCCCATACCGCCGAGGATCTGGCGGGATTCTCTGGCTACGCGCAGGGCCATTTCAACGTTATTGCGTTTGGCCAGGGAGATTTGCGCCGAAGAGGCCACGCCCTGGTCTTTCAGCATGCCGAGCCGCCAGCAGATTAGTTGAGCTTTGGTAATCTCGGTGAGCATCTCGGCCAGTTTCTTCTGCGTGAGCTGAAAGCCGGCTATGGGCTTGCCAAACTGCACCCGCTCCAGGGCGTAGCGCCGGGCGGTTTCGTAGCAATCCATGGCCGCCCCCACGGCTCCCCAGGCAATGCCGTAGCGGGCCTGGTCCAGGCAGGACAGGGCCGCTTTCAGCCCTTCGGCAGCGGGCAGCATATTTTCCTTCGGCACCTTCACGTCCTGAAATACCAGTTCGCCGGTGATGCTGGCCCGCAGCGAGAGTTTGTTGTGGATTTCCGGGGTCGTGAAGCCTTCCATGCCGCGTTCGACAATCAGGCCTTTGATCGCGCCCTGATCGTTCTTGGCCCAGACGATGGCCAGATCGGCCAGCGGGGCATTGGTAATCCACATCTTGGCCCCGTTGAGCAGGTAATAGTCGCTGCGCTCGATGAAGCTTGTCTCCATCCCGCCGGGGTTTGAACCATGACCCGGCTCCGTCAGGCCGAAGCAACCGAGCAGTTCCCCACTGGCCAGCCGGGGCAGAAACCGGCGCTTTTGCTCTTCGGTACCAAACGCAAAGATGGGATACATCACCAGCGAACTCTGCACAGAGACCGTCGACCGCATACCCGAGTCACCCCGTTCGATCTCCTGCATCATCAGGCCGTACGATATGTAATCCAGGCCACCGCCCCCGTATTCGGAGGGTAGTGTCGGGCCGAACGCGCCAATCTGCGCGAACTTCTTCACGATAGATTCCGGAAACTCGGCCCGCTCGGCATAGTCTTCGATGATGGGCGTGATTTCCCGCTTCACAAAGTCGCGCATTGAGGTCCGCACCAGCCGGTGTTCGGGCGTCAGCAGGTCGTCAATGTTATAAAAATCGGGCGATTCAAAGAGGTCGGTTTTGTTGCGGGCTGTTGTTGGTTGCATGAGCTATGGGGTGGTTTTTATAGTAGGCAGTGGGTAGATAGCAGTAGGCAGATGTAATGAGCAGCGGGGTGGCCCCACTTCTGCCTACTGCTATCTTCCCACTGCCTACTGTTGCCTCTATAAAGCAGAACTCAAAAGAAAAAGTGAATGTTGTTTCAGGTAGGGCTAGATTTGCCCTTAATTTATTGTTTTTTGCCTTTTGTAAGGATAGCTACCTTACCAGACGAGTATGATTCATCCGATATCGCTCACGCTGAGCCCCGAACAGGCGTTGGACGAAACGGCCTTCCGGGCCATTGCTTTAGAACAACTGCGCATAACCGATAACCAGGCCCCTCTTGTCCGCAAGCGCCGGCAGTCCATCGACGCCCGTGGGCGTCAGGTACGGGTTCACGTCGATGCCGAAGTAATCGTCGGCGAAACGCCACCACCCGTTCTCGAATTCCGCAGGGAATACCCGGACGTCAGTCGGGCTCCGCAGGCCATTGTAGTTGGTGCCGGTCCGGCCGGATTGTTTGCGGCTTTGCGGTTAATAGAACTGGGCGTTAAACCCATCGTGCTGGATCGGGGCAGTGATGTCCGCGCCCGCCGACGCGACCTGGCCGCCATCAACAAAGACCATATCGTTAACCCGGAGTCCAACTACTGCTTCGGCGAAGGTGGTGCCGGTACGTACTCCGACGGTAAATTATACACGCGCTCGACCAAGCGCGGTAACGTCCGGCGTATCCTGGAAATTCTGGTCGCCCACGGCGCTACTGACCAGATTCTGGTCGACGCCCACCCGCATATCGGCACCAACAAACTGCCGTATGTAGTGGCCGACCTCCGCCAAAGTATTTTGAATGCAGGTGGTGAGGTTCGGTTCGATACCAAAGTTACGGGGCTGATTGTGGAGAACGGCGAGATGAAAGGTGTTGTCACGGCCAATGGCGACGAAATTACCGGCCTGGGGGTAATCCTGGCCACCGGCCATTCGGCCCGCGACATCTTTTACCTGCTGCGGGATAACAACATTGCCATCGAAGCCAAGTCCTTTGCCATGGGCGTGCGCATCGAGCACCAGCAGGCGCTGATCGACCAGTTGCAGTACCACCGGCCCAACCGGGGTGATTACCTGCCGGCGGCTTCGTACAGCCTGGTGACGCAGACCCGACATGGCGGAGTAGAGCGCGGGGTCTTTTCGTTCTGCATGTGCCCCGGGGGGTTTATTGTCCCGGCGGCAACGGCACCGGGCGAACTGGTCGTCAACGGCATGTCGCCCTCCCGGCGGGACTCCCGGTTTGCCAACTCCGGCCTGGTGGTCACCATCACCGAAGCCGACCTGAAGCCGTACCGGCAACACGGACCGCTGGCGGGACTGGTGATGCAGCAGGCTCTGGAACAGCGGGCCTGCCGGCTGGCCGGTAGCGGCAACGGCCAACCGTCCCAGACCGCACCGGCCCAACGCGTAGCCGATTTTGTAAACGGCCGCGTTTCGCCTAACTTGTTGCCCACCTCCTACCAACCCGGTCTGGCGTCGGTGGATATGGCAGACGTGCTGCCCGATCACATTGCCCAGCCGCTCCGGCAGGGGCTGCGCGACTTTGGCAAGAAGATGCGCGGCTACCTGTCCAACGAAGGGCAGATCATTGGTGCCGAGAGTCGCACCTCCTCGCCGGTCCGGATACCGCGCCAACCGGACACCTGCGAGCACGTGCAGGTACGCCGGCTGTTTCCCTGTGGCGAAGGAGCCGGATACGCCGGAGGTATCGTATCGGCCGCCATGGACGGCGAGCGATGCGCGGAACTGTTAGTTGCTATTTACAAGTAAGTTTACTTGTTTCAGGTTCCATGTCTCAGGTTCCATGTTGCAGTGTGTAGATTGCTTTTAACTTGAAATTTGAAACGTGGAACCTGGAACTCTTTAATCTGAATGCTGCAAACGTCATTTACAACTTTTACCGAAGCCCTTCATAGGAACCTGCAGGAGCCGCTGCCGGGGGAGGCTGCCCATCGGAAGATGGCGTCGGCATCGCGGATGCGGCAAATGCTGAAACCCAACGAGCGTACCCGGAAAAGTGCGATACTTATTGTCTTTTACCCGTACCAGGGCTCGATCTACATGCCGCTGATCCTACGGCCGATTTACGACGGCGTTCATGCCGGGCAGATGGCATTTCCGGGTGGCCGCATGGAGCGCACCGACCGTAGCCTGATTCAGACGGCCCTTCGGGAAGCGCAGGAGGAAATTGGCATTCGGGTGACGGACGTGCGGGTGCTGGGTACGCTGACGGAACTCTATATTCCGCCCAGCAATTTCTTTGTGCTGCCGGTGGTGGGCATACTCCCCTACCGCCCCGACTTTTACCCCGATCCCCGCGAGGTAGACCGGGTGGTAGAGGTGGAGTTACATACGCTGATGGACGAGAGCATTATCGGAATTAACGAGATCGAAGTGCGGGGTACCACCATTGACGCGCCGTTCTACCAGATTCAGGAGTTCCGCGTCTGGGGAGCCACGGCCATGATGATCAGCGAACTGCTGATGGTTATTGATCATATTGTCTGATTTTCGTCAGAATCCGCCATTTTTGCCGCGAAACGCGGTTTTTATCGGATTTTTTTGTATATTTAAGGAGTCATAGACAGGTCTGGCTCTCGCATCAGACATGCTCTGTAAGACCCCACCTGTCCCACATTTTTCAATCGTAACGCTTCATGATGAACGAACAGGAACATCAGGAACCTACCGAATCCAAAACAACAAATACGAAGAAAGAAGAAACCCTACACGTCCAAACTGTCGTGTCGGGCCTTTACGAAAACTGGTTTTTGGACTATGCCTCGTACGTAATCCTGGAACGCGCCGTACCGGCCGTTGAGGACGGGCTAAAGCCGGTGCAACGCCGGATTCTGCACGCCCTGAAGGAGATGGACGACGGGCGTTTTAACAAGGTGGCCAACGTGATCGGTCAGACCATGCAGTACCACCCGCATGGCGATGCATCGATCAACGAAGCCCTGGTCACCATCGGTCAGAAAAACATTCTCTTCGATACCCAGGGCAACTGGGGTGATATTCGCACCGGCGACGGTGCGGCCGCTCCCCGGTACATTGAGGTACGGCTCTCGAAGTTTGCCAACGAAGTCGTTTACAACAACGACACGACCGAGTGGCAGCTTTCCTACGACGGCCGCAAGAGAGAACCCGTGGCTTTACCCGTTAAATTCCCCTTGCTGCTGGCGCTGGGCGTTGAAGGTATCGCGGTTGGCCTGTCGACCAAAATTCTGCCGCATAACTTCAACGAACTCATCGAGGCTTCCATCCAGATTCTCAAGGATAAGCCGGTGGTGCTCTATCCCGACTTCCCGACCGGTGGTCAGATCGACGTCAGCAATTACAACGATGGGCTGCGGGGTGGCAAAGTACGGGTTCGCGCCAGGATCGAGGAGCTGGATAAGAAGACCCTCATCATCCGCGAAATTCCGTTCGGCACCACGACCACGTCGGTGAAGGATTCGATCATCAAGGCCAACGACGACGGGAAGATCAAAATCAAAAAGGTGGAGGACCTGACGTCAAAAGACGTGGAGATCCACGTTCACCTCGCTCCCGGTGTGTCGCCCGATATTACTATCGACGCGCTGTACGCCTTTACCGAGTGCGAGGTATCCATTTCGCCGAATGCCTGCGTGATTATCGCCGACAAGCCGCACTTTGTCACGGTCCTGGATATCCTGAAGCTCAATACGCACCAGACGGTTCACCTGTTGCAGCGCGAACTGGAGATCCGGAAGCACGAGCTGATGGAGAAACTGCTGTACAGTTCGCTGGAGAAGATCTTCATTGAAAAGCGCATTTACCGCAAAATTGAGGAGTGCGAAACGTTCGAAGCGGTGATCGAAACCATCGACAAGGCGCTCAAACCGTACAAAAAAGAGTTTTACCGCGAGATTACGGAAGACGATATCATCCGGCTGACCGAGATCAAGATCAAGCGGATTTCGAAGTACGACGCCTTCAAGGCCGACGAACTGATGCGGAGGCTGGAGCAGGAACTCACCGAAACCGAGGATAACCTGGCCAACATCATCCGGTACTCCATTCAGTATTATAAAGACCTCCACAAGAAATACGGCAAAGGCCGCGACCGCAAAACCGAGATCCGGGCGTTCAACACCATAGCCGCCAATGTGGTGGCAGCCGCCAACCAGAAGCTGTACGTCGACCGCGAAGGCGGCTTCATCGGCTCCGGCCTGAAGAAAGACGAGTACGTGATGGACTGCTCCGACATTGATGATATCATCGTGTTCCGGCGCGACGGCAAGTGCCTCGTCACAAAAATTGCGGATAAAGTCTTCGTCGGTAAGGATATTATCTACGTCTCTGTCTTTAAAAAGAATGACGAGCGGAAGATTTACAACCTGATCTACCTCGACGGTAAGTCGGGTATATCGATGGCCAAACGTTTCCCGATTACGGCCGTAACCCGCGACCGCGAGTATGACCTGACGATGGGCAACCCGAAGTCGAAGGCACTGTACTTTACGGCCAACGACAACGGTGAAGCGGAGGTGATCACAGTTAACCTGACGGCGCAGAGTTCGGCCAAGGTCAAGCAGTTCGACTTTGACTTTGCCACGCTGGGCGTCAAGAACCGGTCGGCGCAGGGGAACATCCTGACCCGGTACCCAATTCGGAAGATCGTGCAGAAAAGTGGTGGGGTATCCACCCTCGGCGGGGTAGATATCTGGTACGACGATCACCTGGGTCGCCTGAACCGCGACGAGCGGGGCCGCCTGCTGGGCAACTTTGAAGCCAAAGACAGCATTCTGGTGGCCTACAAAGACGGCACCTATGAGCTGACCAGCTTCGACCTGACTAACCGTTATGAGCCGCACGACATTGCTGTGCTGGAAAAATTCGATCCGGAGCGGGTGCTGTCGGCGGTCTATTACGAAGCGAACCAGAAAGCCTGGTATGTGAAGCGTTTTAAGGTAGAGACGACGACAATCGATAAGAAGTTCAGCTACATCGGCGACGTCAAAGGCTCCCGACTAGGGGCGGTCACCAGCGAACGGCACCCACGAATTGAGTTGACGTACCAGCTTAAAGACCGCGGCCCGGTGGAGAAGATGGTGCTGGAGCCGGAAGGCTTTATTGATGTACGCGGCTGGAAAGCCCTGGGGACTAAATTACCGTACGCCAAAATAAAGGATGTCAAATTGCTGGCTCCGCGCGTTATAGAAGGAAAACCGGCTTTGGAAGGCCAGTCCGGTACCAAGGGGAAAGCTCCCGCCATACCGGTCCTGGCTGACCCCGCCGAAGAAGTATCGGCAATCGATGTTGCGGCAACCGATGTTGCGGCAGCGAGTGAGCCGGTACAATTAGGTTTGTTTTCTTAATTGATGAACCCAACGTTGTACACCACTGACTACACCGATCAGGAGACGCCATCCCGCGTATCGATGCGGCAGGTAAAGCGAATTATCAAGGGAGGAATCCTGCTGGCATTCCTGACCATGATCGTTATTCTGCTGTGTAACTGGTGGGTGGTGTACAGCACAAAGGGTCAGATTTTCTTCCATATCAATCAGCTTCCCTCCAACGACGTAGCCCTGGTACTGGGTACCAGCAAGCACGTCAAGGGGGGGAAGGAGAATCTTTTCTTCCGCTACCGGATGGAGGCCACCGCTCGGCTGTTCAAGGAAGGCAAAATAAAATACATTATCCTGAGCGGCAACAACGATTCGGAGTACTACAATGAGCCTTCGGACATGAAGAAGGCGCTCATTAAGCTTGGCGTACCCGAATCGGTGCTGACGCTCGACTACGCCGGCTACCGCACCTTCGACTCGGTAGTCCGCTGCAAGGAGGTATTCAACCAGGAGAACATCACCATTATCTCCCAGAACTTCCACAACGCCCGTGCGCTGTATATCTGCGAGCACGAAGGCATCAACGCCGTAGCCTTTGCCGCCCAGGATGTGCCCGACGGGTACTCCTTCCGGACGCTCATTCGTGAATACCTGGCCCGGCCCCGCGCCATGCTCGATGTTCACTTCCTCCGCCCACAGCCTGTTTATATTAATCGGGAGATCAAGTAGCCGGCTTACCGTTGACTAAGTCGCCTGACCATTTCTTTAAAAATTTCTCCTAACTTACTGAGAAGTTATGGCAGGGTATACGCCTATTGCAAGTGCCCTTCCTGGTTGTATGCCTACATAGTGCCCCTATGCTGTACCGAAAATATCAACCGGCCCCGCCCCTGCAACCATTCGTCGAATGCTATTTCGTCTGGGACAGCGAGCAAAATTTACCCGAAGCGTTTCGGGTAGAGTCACCACCCAATGGTTTTGGCTCCATTGTTCTCAATTACGGCGGAACGTATGCCATCCAGAACCCAAAACATTCGGTGCTGGAGGTTCCGGCCGCGTTTATTACCGGTCAGGCCACGCATAGTTATCAGCTTACCCTCCATGACAGTATCCATATGGTCGGTATTGTGTTTAAACCGACGGGACTGAGCAACCTGTTTGGACTACCTATGTACGAATTCTCCGACGAGCGCTTCGACCTCCTGGCCGTGCTCGGCGAAAAGGTGCAGGGCCTGTACGACCGTATTGGCGAAGCGCCGGACATGGCTACCCGTGTTACTCTGCTGGAGCAGTTTCTGCTGTACCGGCTGTCGCTGCTGAAAAATCCGCTGAACCGCACCGATTATGCCGCCAACCTGATTGTTGAGAAGCGGGGTGTGATCAACATCAACGAACTGATCGGTGATCTTTACATCTGCCGGCGACAGTTTGAGCGGCAGTTCCTGCACAAAATAGGCGTCAGCGCCAAATACTACGCCCGCATTCGCCGGATTAGTTACCTCTGCGCCGAACTGGCCTCCAACCGCTGGAATGTCAGCGACTGGCACGAGATTATCTATAAGGCCGGTTATTACGATCAGTCGCACTTCATCAAAGACTTTACCGGTTTCACCGGCAAAAGCCCGTCGCTCTACGTTAAAAGTAATATCGAACTGGCCAACTATCTCCGGGATGAGTGAGAACCCCCGATTGTAAAAACGTCCGTTTTTTACAATGGCAACCGGGGCCACCCTTGTAGTTTTGCTTTGTCAATCCGACAAAACACCAGTAAACATCTTCTTTTATGGAAACCAAAAACAACGTAGAATCGGTAACCGAGCTCACCCGCAAAGGAACCTGTATTGAATTTTTTTCGGCGTATCAGGATCTGGAAACCGACCGCATGATCGGTCTCTGTGACCCCAACGGCGAAGTCTGGTTTAAACCGCTCGGCGAAGATGGCCGGGGCACCATTGGGGGTCTGGGTCGCAATCTCTGGAGCCTGCTGATGGACTGCTTCCCCGACATTGACAATACCATTGACACCATGGAGACCGAGGACGACAGCGTCGTGTGCAAAGTGGTGATCTTCGGTACCCAGGCCAAAGACTTCGCCGGTATTCCCAGCAAGGGGCTGCGCTTCAACAGCGACCACATTTTCATCTTTCGGTTCAACGAAGCCGACAAGGTCATCAGCATCACTATTGACTGGGACCATCAGCGTTTTCAGCAGCAGTTGGGTGCGTTGTAAACCAGCCGTCAGGTACAAAACATCGTTCTATCCATTCCATTTTAACCATGAAATTTATAGTCATTTTTCTGTTCGCCTGCCTGGCGGGTCATACGGCTTTGCCCCAGCGGCTCTGGACCAAAGCCGATCAGCAATACCAACTGGACAACCTCCGGCGTACCCGCGCCGAACTCATTAAAGAAACCGAACACTTAACAGACGAGCAGTGGCACTTCCGTGAGTCGCCCGACCGCTGGAGCATTGGCGAAATTGTGGAGCATCTCGGCTACTGGGAGATGCTGTTCGCCCGTGACGTATCGATGGCCATGCGGCCGAAAGCCGCACCGGAACTGAACCAGACCTGCGCGCCCGACAGCGTTCACTTCGCATTTATCATGGAGGAAGCTAAACATATTTCGCCCGACTTCTCACGCCCACTGGGCTTTATGCGGGGTAAAGATAACCTGCGGTTCTTCCTGAAGCTCCGCAACGAACACATCGGCTTCCTGGAGAAAACAGACGCCGATCTGCGGGCCTACTTTCAGACGACCGCCCCGGACCGGAGACGCAGCGTACACCAGATGTATATCGTTATGTGGGGGCACTGCGACCGGCACATGCGCCAGATACTCCGGGTCAAAGCGCACCCGAACTACCCAAAAGCATCACAGCTGACAACGCAGCGCTAAGCTGATCCGATAAATCGTTGTTCTGGAGGGGCTTGCCGGCAGCGGCCAGGCCCCTCCTCTGTTTAACCATTCCTGCCCCCCCTCCTGAGTTGTTTTTTTTCGGCTAGTTGCCGTTCAATCAAACCTTTGCCTGTTTCCGGGCTGTGGAGTGCCATGACCCGGAATTCCTGAAATTATATCCTGCTAAATCGGTAAGTTTAATAAAGCATTCATTTTCAGGCTTTTTAACTCAGGTCAAACTATGGATCTTAAAACCGCTTCCGATGTAAGCGCCCTTCTCGACGAAGGAGCGATTCAATTGTTTAAGGCCAGTTTACAGGGCCGGCTTCTCCGCCCTGGTGACGAAGGGTATGATAAGGCAAGGATTGTTTGGAACGGGATGATTGATCGTCGTCCGGCCATGATCGCCCGGTGCTTACAAACCGACGATGTCCTGAATGCGGTAGCGTTTGCCCGCCGGTACGGCCTTCTGGTATCGGTAAAAGGCGGAGGACACAATGTAGCCGGCAATGCAGTTTGTGAAGACGGACTCATGATCGATTTATCGCTTATGAACAACGTAACCGTAGATCCGGACAAGCAGATTGCGGTAGCGGGTGCCGGAGCGTTATGGAGCGACCTGGACCAGGAAACCCAACGCTATGGTCTGGCTACTACGGGCGGAACGGTATCGCACACCGGTATTGCCGGGCTAACGCTGGGCGGTGGCCTGGGCTGGTTGATGGGTAAGCATGGTCTTACCTGCGACAATCTCCTGTCCGTACAGTTGGTTACGGCCGATGCGCGGGTACTCACCGCCAGCAAAACTGAAAATAAAGATCTCTTCTGGGCAATTCGGGGCGGTGGCGGGAATTTTGGAATTGTCACCTCCTTCATGTTTCAGCTTCACCCGGTAGGGCCTGAGGTGGTGGGCGGAATGATTCTCTACCCGATGGAACAGGCAAAAGAAGTTCTCCAGTTTTACCGGGACGTTGCCCGAAGACAACCGGATGCCCTGATGCTTTTCGCGGGTTTGCTGACCACGCCGGACGGGTTACCCGTTATAGCCCTGCTGGTCGGATGGTTTGGCCCGACCGGGGAGGCAGAAGACCGGCTCCGGGAAGTACGCGCCTTCGGTAATCCCCTGGCCGATCTGGTGCAGGCAATGCCGTACAGCCAACTCCAGGGTATGTTCGACGCCGGCATGGCCCATGGCATACACCGGTATTGGAAGTCCGGCTACATCCGTCAAATTGACGATGCATTCATCAATACCATCCTGACAAACGTAGCCAAACGGACATCCCCCCTGGCCGTCGTTCTGTTTCTGCACATGAAAGGGGCCGCTACCCGGATCGAGGCCGGAGAGACCGCTTACGGCCTGCGGAACGATCAGTGGGATTTTGATATTATTTCGCAATGGACCAACCCTGACGAAGCGCCAGAGCAGATCGCCTGGGTTCGCAATTTCTGGAATGAGATAGAACCGTTCACCCAGGGGGTATACGTAAATCATCTTGATGCTGAGGACGGCACCAGCCGCATCCGGGCGGCTTATGGCCCGAACTATGATCGGTTGACTGAGTTGAAGGCCAAATACGATCCGGACAATTTTTTCCGGTTGAACAACAACATTTCTCCCCTGATGCCTGCGAACCACCCAACTAATTGAAAAACAGCTAGTTTATTTTCGATTAGACCGGGTCTCTTTACCAGTCCCTTACCGTTCGCTCAAACGATGGCTCGTTTTCGGGTCATTTGAGGGCTTGTCTCAAAAGTGATAGTAAATGTCCCAAATTTACTATCACTTTTTTCTGAGTCTTCTTACGTTTGTTTTAAGCGAGTTGCCGTGAAGCCACAGTCGGCGGCTTCAAAACCAAAGCCGGTTTGCCAAACGCTGGCTGAGTAACGGTGGTACCCGTGCAGGTACAAGGTTTCACAATCACGAAATTCGATTATCCTCCTTATTACTCCTGCAGCATGAAAACTTCTTTCCTCCTTTTCTCCCTGTTCCTGGTCACGGCATGGACCCAGGCCCAGAATTCCGATGAAGCCGCCATTCGGAAAGTAACCGAAGGCGAAACGATGGCCTCGATGGCCGGTGATGTAGCGAAAGAACTAAGTTACTGGCGTAATGCACCGTATATCAGCCTTTCAGGAACCGGTGGTTCTAATAAGCCTCTGTTTGTTCAGGGTTATGAAAACGTCAAACGTCAGCTCGAAGAATGGGGCAAAATGCCCATAGCGAGTACCATGGGGAAACCACAGCTTTTGTACTCAGACTATCAGGTACGAGTAAGCGGTTCGTCGGCATGGGCTACGTATCGCCAGAAAGTGACCTTCCCAAACGGCCAGGGGCATACCAACCGTGAAAGCCGGTACCTGGAAAAAGTCGGAAACGACTGGAAGATCGTCAACGTAACTTTTATGGTGGAGGAACTCAATTACCCCGACTCCGGCGATGAAACCTCGATCAAAGAGGTTATTGAAGGCGAAACCAAAGCCTTCGGCAACCGCATGGCGGATAAGGTGATGTCGTACTGGGCGCATACCCCCTACATTTCCCACAGCATGGAGGTTATGGGCTACGAATCGCTCAGCGATGCTATGCTCAAAGTAGCGGCCGGTAACCCCTCCATTGCGGAGTACCAGAGTGCGGCTAACTCCGACTACGCCATCCGGGTGAACGGAACCTCCGCCTGGGTGACGTTTATACAGGAGCGGCAGACCAGCGCCGGGAAAGCCCGCGCCAGACAGGCCCGTTACCTCGAAAAACTCGATGGGCAGTGGAAACTGGTGGCCGTACTGGCCGACGATGAAGTACCACCGATGACCGAAGCCCTGGTGAAGTCGATGACGCGGGAATATGAGCAGGGGCCGTCTGCCTATTTCAAAAAATACTGCACGCCGGATTATGTATTTGTCGGCAGCGAAGGCGACCCCTATACGCTCGACCAGACACTTGACCTGCTGAAAAAAGTAGGCAGCGAAAAGGTTTCAATGCAGTTGACGGATCTAAAAATCCGTAACTACGGTAAAACAGCCATTGTGACGGGCATTAACACCAGTTCATACCAAACCCCTGGCAAATCAGCCAATACGTACAAAGACCGCTTCACCTACACCTACCTGTACGACGGCAGCCAGTGGAAATGGACCTCGGCCCAGCACGCCAAACTTGAATATAGTCCCAACGTTCTGTCAGAACGCAAATAAAGCTTACACTACCGGTTTCCCGGATTGGTACTAACCGCGACTAACAAGCACCATACCGGCAGTACAATGCCTGCCGGTGCCCCTAACCAATCATGAAAAATGACACATAACCGATCACCTTAACTAGTACAGCTATGCGCTCTGCCTTCCTCTCTCAACCAACATTCAGATTTCTAGCCGTCCTTATTATCTTTTTACTTACGACCGCCCAGGCCCGGTCGCAAAGCCCTGTAAACTACCTCGACCCTAGTGACCCCGACCGGGGGTACTGGAAACTACACACCGACCACGCCACCCGCAATACGATAGTGCGGCTGTACAACAGCGGCCATAAACTGGTGTACGAAGAAATTATGCCGGGACAGTACATTAAGCTCACAGACCGGACCGTAAGCCGCATCAGCGAAACACTGGAACTGGTGGCGTCCAACAAACTGATCCTATCCAAGGTAAAAGCTTATGATCTGACAGCTAACTCCCAGGCACCGGAACCCGTGATGCCAGAGCCCCCAACAGAACCGGCAATCAGTCCCGTTGAGGTTAACAACGAATATGCGCTTGTTCGGGTAGAAGCTCATGCGGTAAAAAATCCAACCCGGTTACTCGTCCACCTGAATAACCCAACCAAAAGGCGTTTAAAAGTTTCGCTGCAGGACAAAAATGGTCAGAGCTTTTTCACTGAATCGATTACCGCTGAAAAGTACGCCCGTAAAATTGACATAGGGGGCCTGATACACGGTGAGTATACCCTGATAGTCAACTCTCCCTATCGACGATATCCATACAGATACAGCCGGCAGGTTGTCGTGGCTGGGTCCGAACTGAGCATTAAATAACACTTCTTCCTCTTTAATCATGAAAAAAGCATTATTTCTCCTGCTGGTCATTCCAGCCCTGGGCTTCTATACTGACGACCCGGCCAATGTTCTGAACGGAGTCTATCGACAGACCAAATACCGCCACGGCACCATGACGGGCCTGAAAGTCCGCGACGACATGACGGCCCTGAAACTCTTTGTCAATGGCCATTGGGTTAGTGTTCTTTATAACCACAAGGACCCCGCCAAGACCGGGAGCGTTGGCGGAGGTACCTATCACCTGAAAAATGGCAAATACCTGGAGACCACCGGTTTCTATAGCTGGAACCCTACAGTCGTCGGGCAGACCATCAAATATGACTACTCGCTAAAAAACGGGGTGTACTACCAGAGAGGTATGGTGAGAGGAACCGAAAAGCACCACGACTACCTGTCGGAAGAGTACGCCGAGCGGATAAAAGCCGAAAAGCCGCTGACCGCTACGAACCTGGAGGGCGTCTGGCTCCACCTCTACTCCGAATATTCGGATCATTCGATGCATATGCGTGACCAACCGGGCACCATTACGCTCCAGTATATGATGTACCCCCATTTTGTCTCGGTCACCTACGGATCGAAGGAGAATGAGGTGCTGGAGTATTTCGGTGGAACGTACGAATTCGACGGGCAGCGGCTGAAGCAAACGATCGACTTTGCCAACGGAGACTTTTATGAGGTTGGGCAAATACTCAACTATACTATTACGCTGCATGATAACGCCTTCACGCAGGAGCAGTCGCGCTGGCGGGAGCTTTTTGTCAGTGCAGAACCGCACATGATGGCCATGAAGAAGTAAAGGTGACAGATTAAAAGTCGGGATACCTGTCTTACCTGTCCGACAGGTCAAATTGGTTGCGACCATTCTGCATGAAGACAACGCTTCTTCTTTTAAGCATTCTACTGCCGATCGCTCCTGGCATAGCGCAGGACAAAACGCCGTACGTTGTTCCACGCTATGTCGGGAGCTTTACACTGGATGGCATTCCCGACGAGCCGGGCTGGCAGACGATTGCTCCGCTGGGGGCGTTAATGCATATTCCAACGCTGGGGGCACAACCCTCGGAGCGCACTGAAGCGAAACTTGCCTACGACGATAACTTCCTGTACGTAGCCGCCTGGCTGTACGACAGCGACCCCAATGGCGTACGGGGAACTACCTTTCAGCGTGACACCCCGGGTAATGGTGGAGACTGGTTTTCGTTTAACCTGGATACCTTCGCAGATAAAGAAAACTCCCTCAACTTCGCCACCACCCCCACCGGTAACCGGATCGACTTTACCGTGCGCAACGACGCCCAGGTTCCTAACAACGACTGGGTCAACTTTAGTTGGAACACCTTTTGGTACTGTGCCACCAGCCGGAACCGCGAAGGCTGGTACACCGAATTTCAGATTCCGCTCTCTTCGTTACGGTATCAGGATCAAAATGGGCGCGTGGTCATGGGTATGTCGTTTAATAGACGGATAGCCCGTAAAAACGAGCTGGATTCGTACCCGCTCATCTCAACGCAGTGGGGTGGCCCCAGCATCTGGAAATCGTCACAAATGCAACCCATCGTGTTTGAAAGCCTGCACCCCCGCAAACCGGTTTATATTACGCCGTATGTGTTGGGTGGCCACAGTCTGTCCCACCAACTAAACGAAAATCAATCGTCCTACCAGGCCGTAAATAAACCGACGTTTAATGCCGGACTGGATATGAAAGTAGGCTTGACCAGTAATCTCACCGCCGACCTCACCATCAATACAGACTTCGCACAGGTAGAGGCCGACGACCAGCAGGTTAACCTGACCCGCTTTTCGCTGTTTTTCCCGGAGAAACGACTTTTTTTTCAGGAGCGCTCCAGTATTTTCAACTTTGGGTTCGGTGCGCCGAATCAGCTTTTCTACAGCCGGCAAATCGGCCTGAACAATGGGCAGGCGGTTCCAATCCTGGCCGGAGTACGCGTGGTGGGGCGGGTAGGCCGCTGGGACGTGGGCCTGATGGATATGCAAACGGGTGCCAAATTTAACCTTCCCTCCGAAAATATGGGTGTATTACGGTTTCGGCGGCAGGTATTCAACCCAAATTCGTACGTGGGCCTGATGACCACCTCACGCATCGGAGCCGATGGTAGAAGTAACCTGGCGTATGGACTTGATGGCATCTTCCGGTTGTTCGCGCAGGACTTTCTGGCCATCAACTGGGCCCAAACGTTCGATTGGGGTCCTACACAGCCGAATTATACCCGTTCGCCTGCCAGCCTTGACCCGGCCCGCATTCGGGTGCAGTGGGAAAATCGAAACCGAAAAGGCTTCGGCTATGACCTGAGCTATTCGCGGGCCGGGATCGATTATAATCCGACTTTGGGATTTGAATTCCGCAAGAACTACACCCGCTTTGGTGACCGCATATTCTGGGGCTGGCTGCCGGGCAAAGATTCCAGAATCATTAACCACCAACTAGGGGTAAACGGCTACGCCTTTATCCGCAATACCGACGGCACGACCGAGTCGGTCGAATTGGCTCCCACCTGGAATGCCGAGTTGAAATCCGGGTATGTGCTACAGGCCCGTCTCCGGCACTCAGTAGAAAGTATCCGTGATTCGCTCCAGTTGTTTGGAGATGTGTACGTACCCGCCGGACACTACCGGTTTAATGGCCTTCTGGCGTCGGTTGAAACACCCGGAGCGAATCAATTCAACGCCGTAATCTTGCTCGACGGCGGTCAGTTTTATGACGGACAGCGCTGGTCGGTAAGCGTCACCCCTACCTGGGCCATCTCCCGATTTGTCGAGTTAGGTGGTTTTGTGCAGTGGAACCGGGTCACGCTCCCTACCCTGCGGCAACCCTCGGATATAGCCCTGGTCCGGCTGAAAACCCGCCTGGCGTTGAACATTAAACTGATGCTCGATGCCTTTATTCAATACAACAGTGCTGCCAATGTGCTGTCGTCCAATATCCGGTTTCGATACAACCCCCGTGAAGGCAATGACCTGTTCATTGTCTTCAACCAGGGCAACAATACCAACCGTCTCAGAGCGGAACCGGTTATCCCCTTCATCAACGACCGGACGATTGTGGTCAAATACACGTACACCTTTGTCCGGTAATCTGGCCTTAGATGGCTGCCTGGCACCCGAAAGCGTGCTGCCGCATCGGAAGAAGACCGGCAACGGGCAGGAACTTAAGCATAAATACAGCTTTTGGCCTGAATTTGATAGTTTTTGTCCCAAAACTGATAGGTGGGCCGGCGTAATTTTCAGTAGGTTTGACGGTGTTCCTGACCGAACCGTTATTCCCGAAATAGAACCTGCCTCAAGATGAACTCGCTACTTAAACTGGTCAGTATAGCCTTTGCCGGACTGACCTTATCGAACTGCCAGCCTGGCGAAGCCGGCACCAACTACCAAGATCCCACGCTGGGGGAAGCGGAATACTTTACCCTGCGGCCAGACCTGGAGGAGCCCGCTGGCCTCACACAGGCAGTACGCATCGGCAATACCATTCGGGTGTCCGGGGCGGTAAGCATAGATGATCAGGGTAACCCCACTTCGGTGGGAGATATGAAAAGCCAGTTGAAGAACGTGTACAGCGATCTGGAGAAGACGCTCCGACACTTTGACTGTACGTTCGACGATGTGGTGGTAGAAACGGTGTATACCACCAATATGGATCTGTTCAAAGAGCATGCCGACCTGCGGGCCTCCTACTACAAGCGCCGGTATCCAACCGGTTCCTGGCTGGAAGTAAAGCAACTGGACCAGCCCGAGTTTCTGGTGGAAATTGAATTGGAAGCCGAAAAAAAATATAAATAGGGTAAATTTAACCCGGTGCAACTTTACTATACATACGACCGTCTGTTTATCACCCGGTTTCTGAAATTACAGTCCGACCGGAGCCACAGCCCGGCAGGTCACCAGCTATTAAAGATAGGTTAGGGACCATTTAAGGGTTCTCATGCCCTTACATGGAAAATGATGCAGTGCAGGGGCGGCTGCCCGACAGCCGCCCATTTGCCTTTTCAACCCGCTACGGCTGATAACCGAACTGCAGAATATAACCGGCCTTACCGTCTCCCTCACTGGCAATAAACAGATCACCATTGGGCGCAAAACAGATGCCCTCCGGTTGCCGGAGCTGCTCTGGATCAAGCGGTGCCGACGACAGGAGTTCGCCCTTCGCGTTGGTAACCAGCAACTGCCTGCCAGTCGACGACAGCAGGTACCAGTCTCCACTGATGGGATGAACCGCCAGCCCCGACGGTTTAAACTTCCTGCCGTCGATACCGACCTCGTCCAGACGGCTTCCGGCCACAACCCATACTTTATACACCGTTTTGGTTCGCAGGTCGAACGAGTAGATACGCTTTTCGGCGGGCGGTACACCTTCTTTCACCGCCAGCAGCAGCCGGTTGGCCCTGGAATCATAACCCAGCCCTTCCACTTCGGTTTTGGCCGGCAGGTCGGTTCCGGTCCGGCCAATCTTTTTCGATCCGGGCTTAAAACGAAACAAAGTACCATCGCTTTCCAGCACATAGACCTCTCCGCCAACCCACTCGACTCCTTCAAAATCGCCGTATCCTCCAAAATTAAATTCATCATTTACCCGTTGCCGGCGGGTGTCGTATACATATACCACGGCTTTTTCATCCTGGACACACAACAACTGATCATCCTTATAATAGGCCAGTCCGGAGATCTCCTTCAATGACGAGGGCAACTTATAGCGCTGGTCCGGCTCCGTAAGCCGGTACGGCATACGGTACGTTGCCGATGAGTCAGCGCTTGCCGGCTGTTCAGTTGGTTGTCGGGAGCGGCAGCCCAGTCCAAGCAGGATCAACCAGGCACACAGGTGGTACTTCATAGCGTATCGCAAATGCACTGGTAAAGGTAACGGCAAAACAACGAAAAGCCCTTGACCGACACCGGTCAAGGGCTTTTTTATAGCAACAATGCTTAGTTATGACTGAGTTGGCCGGAAATGCAACCGTACCGTATAGGTCTTTTTATATTCGTTGTCGGTCAGGTTCACCTTTTTCCCCGTCAACTGGCGAATCAGACTGGCGTTGAGCCGTTCGTCGGCGCTAAATACTTCCAGTTGAGCCAGGCGGCTGTCGGCATTTACCTGGAACTGGATTACCACGATGCCACTCAATTTTTTTTCTTTCAATACGTCGGGACAGGTGAGGTAGGCAGCCAGTTGCTCCTCACAGCTTTGCGCCCGCTTTGTTTCTTTAGCCGGATCGGCCAGCAGTCCCTGCAGGCTACCCCAAAGGCTTATTCCTATAATTAAAAGTGCCGTCTTTCTCATGGTAGCTGGTCGTTATGAGATCGCTAAGCGATACAACCCGGGATAGACCCTTTGTTACCATAATATTACGGGAATGTTACGTCAATGTTAAGCAAATGTTAAGAAATTTTACTGAAGAACAACAGCGCATCTTCGATATGCCGCTCCCAGTACGGCCATTCGTGGCCGCCGGGCCACTCAAGGTAGGTATGAGGTATGCCGTGGCTGGTCAGGGCGCGGTGCAGGGCACGGTTGTGTTCCAGCAGCAAATCTTCGGTGCCGCAGTCGAAGCCGATGGGCGGCAGACGCTCCCGGTTTTGCAGCATCAGAGCCAGCACCGATTCATTCACCGGATCGGGTTGCCGGTAGGCGCTGAGCGGCTCCTCGACAAACAGACTCATCTGGTCGGCATGGGTGATTGACGACAGCCCATATACGCCCCTCACCCGCTCCGGGTATTTGGCCGTCAGCCGCAGGGCACCAAAGCCACCCATGGATAGTCCGGTCAGGAACAGAGTGCTCACGGCTCCGTTGGGGAACAATTCCGGGAATACTGTCGCGGCTGCCAGGGGCACGTCATCTATGATCCACCGTTCGAAGTTCTGTTGCGGATGTGGCAGGTAACCGCTGCCGTCGCCCCATAAGCCATCGGAGGGCATCGCCAGGACCATTGGCGGCATCTGACCTCCCCGGATCAGCCGGGCGGCCGTCCGGTGTACACCCGCGTTGTGGGTCCAGGCCCAGTGACTGCCGTACACGCCATGCAGCAGAATGACCAGCGGTAAGGGCTCCTGGTTATTGTCCGGGAGATCGGGGCACCAGAAGGTAATATCACCGCGCCCGGCGAGGTTGGTGGATTTAACAGTTACGTAACGAAGTCCCTCGCTATTGAAGCGTGGGTCGGAGACTCTGATGGTACGGAAGGGTGGGTTCATCCAATAGCCAGGTTAGGGTTTAGTCAAACACAATAACGCCTTTGGCGTTGCGGCCGGCCAGCATATCGTCAAGGGCCTGCTGGAGGTTGTTCAGCGAATAGGTTCGGGTAATCAGTTCGTCCAGCAGCAAATCGCCTTTGGCATAGAGGTTCAGCAGCAGCGGAAAGTCAATTTCGGGGCGGCACTGACCGTACAACGGGTTGATGTAGACTTTGTCCCACTCGAACAGGTTCATGTCGATAGCAATCTCCTGCTCAATACCGCTCACCTGACAGGCCAGGCCGGCATTCCGGATCATCGCCAGCGGAGCGGCTCCCAGTTCAGGAATCGATGTGCACTCAAAAGCGTAATCGGCACCGCGACCACCGGTCATCTGCTTCACCTGCGCAGCCGCCTGCAATAGACCGGTATCCGCCCGGTCAGCCTGAATGGTGTGCGTCGCACCGTACTGTTTCGCCATCTCCAGCCGGTTCGGGTTTACATCGACGCCGATAATCATGCCCGCTCCGGCCAGCCGCGCCCCCTGAATGACGTTCAGTCCCACGCCCCCGGTACCCAGCACCACCACGCTCCGGCCTGGCTTTACCTTTGCCGCGTTGATTACTGAACCCACTCCCGTCATAACCCCACAGCCAACAATGGCCGCCGACGGAAACGGAATAGCCACGCCGATCTTCACGGCTGCCGCCTGCCGGACTACCGCCAGTTGCGACAGCGTACCGAGGCTAAACGCCCGCTCGATGGGCTGTCCGTTATAGGTGGTAGACTCCAGCCGGGCGTGGCCTCCGCTGGCGCGGTTGCCGGCCGTTACGGGTGAGTTCACTTCGCAGATATGCTGATTGCCTTCGAGGCACTGGAAACACTGACCGCAGGGAATGGCCCAGTTGAGAATCACCGCATTGCCCGGCTGCACCTTCGTAACGGCCGGGCCCACGCTGCGGACAATACCTGCCCCTTCGTGGCCCATAATGATCGGTTTGCCCCACGACAGCGAATCATAATCGGTATGGCAGATGCCGGCGGCTTTCATTTCCACGATGATCTCGTCGGCCTGCGGCTCAGCCACATCCACAAAACCAATAACAAAGGTACCGTTCCCGTCGGCGACGGCCGCTTTTGCTTTCATTGTCAGGGTAGGGTTAGGCATGAATCAGCGGCTAATATAAGGCAATGCCGGTCAACCCGGCAACGGCTTCCAGCGAAGCGACGACTTCGTGGTTGACGGGAATGCCGTCTTTCAGGCGAATGGCGTAGGCCTCCCGCTCCGGATCGCCGGGAATCCGTACGCCTTCGGTACCCGGCAAAGGTTTGGTATTGCGCATGGTCTGTATCCAGTCGTCGATATCCCGCTTGAACTCGGTTTTATCCCGGAAGCCCTCAATGTCCAGCGCCCCGAAAAAGTGGCCTATACCTTTGCCCACCTGCCGGTCCATAGCCGCCACGGTAATGGCAAACGGTGTTGCATAGGGGCCCCAATTGGCTCCGCTTAGCACCGCCGACAGAATATCGACCATAGCCGCCAGGCAGTAGCCTTTATGCCCACTGCCTTCGGTGGTGCTGCCCAGCGGCAACAGCGCTCCACCCTGCATCATCTCTGCCGGTATCTGGGTGTCATGGCCATCCTTGTCGATGCACCACCCGACCGGCATAGTCTGCCCTTTCCGACTGGCGATCTCCACTTTGCCGTAAGCGACGGCGCTGGAGGCAAAGTCGATAAGCACCGGCGGCTCGTTCAGGCCAGGAAAGGCAATAGCCACGGGATTGGTCCCCAGCATCTTTTCGGCACCGTTGAAGGGCGCTACGCCTTTGGTGGTGTTGGTCATCGACATGCCGATCAGGTCTTCTTTCAGGGCCATCACCGGGTAATAACCGGCCGCACCGTAATGATTGGTGTTGGAAACGCTGATCCAGCCGGAACCGTGCTCCTGGGCTTTCTGCATAGCCAGCTCCATGCACTTTGGACCGACCACCAGCCCCAGGCCGTTGTCACCGTCGACAGTAGCCACGCTGCCTTTACCCCGGATGATTTTGATCGCCGGGCGCGGGTTGATGCGTCCGGCATGGAGCAGGTCTACGTAGGTTTTCAACCGGGCGATGCCATGCGAATCGATGCCGTGTTCGTCGCTGTAGGCAAGCACATCGGCCGCCAGGGCGGCATCCTCGTCAGGGACGTTAAAGTGGGTGAACACCCGGGTAGTAAACTGACGGAGTTGTTCCGCCGAGAAAGTTGTCGAGGTAGGGTTCAGGGTAGGCATAAGAAGAAAGATGCTCAACGTATCCGGGTAAAGATACGTTGAGTTTGGTATTAGTTAACCCATTGGTTAGGTTTGTCAGCAATCGGCAGTTGGCTTTAATTGCCATGCATTATTATTCTGTCCGAAAATGAGTAACCAAATTGAGCGCTGGAAAACCTTGTCTTCTGAGCTGGTATTTGACCACCAATGGTACAAACTCCGCCGGGACCATGTCGAATTACCCAACGGTCGGGTGCTGGACGACTATTTCGTCAGCGTGCGCCCGGACGTCGTGCTGACGTTTCCGATCACAGAAGACAATCAAGTCATTTTCGTGCGCCAATATAAACATGCTGCCGGAGACATTTTCATAGAATTACCCGGCGGTGTCATCGACGAAGGGGAGACAAACCCCACCGAAGCTGCGAAACGCGAACTGCTGGAAGAGACCGGCTACACCACCGACACGCTGGAACCCTTGCTGGAGGTCATTGATAACCCCACTAAAGATACCAACCGGATCTACTTCTTTCTGGCCCGCAACGTCCGTAAAGTATCGGAGCAGGATCTGGACGAAAGCGAAGCGATAGAGATAGTAACAGTACCGTTGGAGGAAGTAGAAGGGATGGTGCTGTCCGGCCGGATCAACGTCTCGGGCTCGGTAGCGCTGTGTTTGCTGGCATTGCGGAAATTGGGAAGTTGAGTGTTTGCATTGCTCGTCCGCCGGCCCGCCGTAGCGGTTTGCAACGCGGATGCCCGAGGTTCGCGTTTGTAACACGAGTTAAAGTGTTTGCCTTGCTTTAGATCGCGTTACAAACGCGAACCTCGCCCGTCTCGCGATACAATCGCGGACGAGCGTGAGAGCGTACCTTATTGCTTCCCGGCCAGCCAGCCACCGGTAAAACCGGCCCGCTCCAGGCCGCGCCGGATGTGAGGGTTACGTTTCATGAGGTTCCAGACAAACTCTGTGCGCAGGTTTTCGGCCATGAGCAGAATCGGCCCCTGGTCAATACCGAGGTAATCAATATCGAACCAACCCGTTTCGGTCGATCCGTTGGCAAACCGGGAAGGATAACGGTAAGTCGGGTTAAAGGCATCGCGAAAGCCGTATTCGCCGTAGAGTTTTGACCCATACCGGGCCTTCATCGCCCGCAACGCAGGCAGGCAGATCTCCGGAGCAAACGGCAATGATCCGCCGGCCGCCGTGGGCGCAAGGGTACCGTCATCTACAATGCCGGTGGACGCGGCTCCCCTCGCCCGATAGGAGAAAAACTTGCGGCTGTTTACCGTGGTATCTTTTGGACCATCGCAGGCGGTAAGCCCCCAAATGGCAGGTCCGTAGTCCTGCCACTTAGCCGGGTTCTCTACGCAGTAAGCGCGATTGGCGTAGGTAGCCCGCCGGGAATTTTCGGCATAGTCAATGCCCTTTTCGGTCATGTAGCGGTCACGGATGCCCCGGAAATCAATCCAGATGTGCGAATACTGGTGCCCGAACAAGGGGTCGAAATTGACGTGGGCCTGCCCGTAAAAGGTAGCCCAGGGATAGCTCTGCGTCCAGGCAGACCACACCTCCGGCCCTACCGGATGCGTGGGCGAGGCCAGGGCCAGCACGTACAGCAGCATGGCTTCGTTATAGCCTTTCCAGTCGGCTTTGATAAAGCCACGCTCAGGATGCCAGCCCATGGACACATACGGCGACCGGGTCTGAAACCAGGTCCAGTCGGCCCGGCGGTATATCTGCTCGGCGAGTTGTCGAATTTCGGTTTCGGCGGGGTTGTTCTGGTCGAAATAGGTCTGGGCGCTCAGCACCCCGCCCAACAGCAGGGCGGTGTCAATCGTCGACAGTTCGACCTGTCTGAACCGCTCGCCGGTCTTCATGTCCAGAAAATGGTAGAAAAAGCCCTTATGGCCCGCGATACCCGTCGCCTGCTCCGACTGGGGGGCATTGGCAAAAAAACGGAGGGTTTGCAGCGTGCGTTCAGCGGCTGCTGCCCGCGTCACATATCCTCGTTCTACCCCAACCAGGTAGGCCGTCAGCCCGAAACCCACGGCGGCAATACTGGCAAACGAAGGCCTTGGGAACCGGTCGGGCACCAAACCGTTGGCAGGATTGGTTGTTTCCCAGAAAAAGCGGAAGGTATCGCGTTGCAGACTGTCCAGAAACGCATTGTCGGCCGGGGTCAGGCGATAACCGGCCGTGTTGCTCACCTGCCCTTTCGGCTGCGGCTGGCAACCGGTGAGGCAGATGAGTAATACGGCAAAAGCAATCAATTGTTTCATCAGGCCTATCGTCTAGTATCCTGGATTCTGCGTCAGCGCGCCCCCGCTCAGTTGGATCTGATTCTGCGGGATCGGGAATACCTCGTGTTTTCCCTTGACAAACGTTTTGCCATGTTCGGCAAAGGCCTGCACCGCCCGGCCCGGCTGCACATCTTCCTGCCGGATCAGGTCGAAGAATCGGTCGTGCTCCAGCGCCAGTTCGATGCGTCGCTCGCGCCAGACCCGCTCCCGGTCAATAGCGGACAGGGCGGTCAGACCGGCCCGGCTGCGCAGCGCGTTAATGTCCGCCAGCGCTTCGGCGTTCCGGCCCAGCGCCACGGCCGCTTCGGCATGCATGAGCAGCACTTCGCCCAGCCGCATGATACGCAGGTTTTTGGGCAGCCGGTCGTTCACCCCGCAGTTGCGCTCGGCAATACGGCTATGATAGGCTTTGTAGTTATAGCGATCGTTTTCGACGGAATCGCGGCTCGGAATGCGGTACCCATCCCATAATGTAGTACCCATGGGGGGCGGATTGATGAAAATGATACTCGCGGCCCGGCGCTGGTCGTTCGGTTCGTAGGCGTTCAGCAGGCTTTCCGACGGTGTACCGAAGCCAAAACCCAGGTCGGCCCAGCCCCGTTTGCCCCCGGCGCGGGGTCCCTGACTGACCACATAGATGGGAATAGCGGCATTACAGGCCAGGTTGGTACCGGTCTGCACCTCAAAAATCGACTCGGTACTGTTGGCGCCCACTTCGCGCCAGATGTTGGCGTAGTTGGGCAGCAAACTGTAGGCGCCTGCCTGATTTTTAATAATGGAATCGGTCAGGTTATACACCTGCTGCCAGTTCTTTTGGTACAGGTGCACCTTAGCCAGCATGGCCATAGCGGCAGCTTTGGTGGCCCGGCCCGTGGCCGTCTGTCCTTTGATAGGCAGGTTGGTTACGGCAAACCGCAGATCACTGATAATCTGCGTATATACCTGTTCCCGGCTGGCCCTTGCCTGTAACGCCGGGTTGTTGATCTCCTCTACCGGCGGCACCCCCACCAGGAGCGGCACCCCGCCGAAAAAGCGGACCAGGTTAAAATAGAAATAAGCCCGTAAAAACCGCACCTCGCCCTCCAGTTGGTTACGTACCGTCTGCTCGGCGGGACTCGACGGGATCAGGGCCAGGGCCTGATTGGCGCGGGCAATGGCCCGGAAGTAGGTCGACCACACGTTATTGATATTGCCCACGCCAGGCGACATCGTCAGGTTATCAAACGTTCCGTATGTATTAGCCCCGTCGGCAGCCGTACTGCCTTTGTCGGCATCGTCAGACGCGATATTGGTCATACCCACGTAATCGAAACCGTGCATACCGCCTTCCCACATGATGTTGTACACCCCGGTAACCAGGTTCTGCGCTGCGGCCGGGTCATTGCTCACGGCCGCCACGCCAATCTGCCCCTGCGGGGGAGCGTTCAGAAAATCGTCACAAGCCGTCAGGGCTGCGCTCAGGGCAAACACCCCCAGTATACGGCGTATCAATTGTCGGTTCGTTTTCATGATCGTAGCGTCTTTAGGTTAGAAGCCCACGTTCAGGCCAACGGCAAACGTGCGGACAGTTGGGTAGCTATTGAGTTCAATACCGGCATCGAGCGGACCACCGGGTAGTTCTGGACTGAAGCCGCTGAACTGCTGGATGGTGAACAGATTCTGTGCCGTGAGGTAGATCCGCGCCGTGCGGAACCGGGCTTTCTGCATCAGCGTGGCCGGTAAGGTATAACCCAGCGTGAGGTTGTTGAGCCGCACAAACGAACCTGACTCCACAAAATAGGTCGACGCCGGCGTTGCCGAGGTAATTACCCGTGGGTCGGTCGTAGAAGGCCGGGTGGCCGTCCAGCGGGCATCGGCATAGGCGGCTTCGATATTGTCGGTATTTTCGAAGCGAAACGCCCGTTTGCCGTTGTACACCTTATTACCTGCGTTACCGTACACGTCGGCCGTCAGGTCAAAGCCCAGGTAGTTCAGGCCCAGATTGATGCCGTAATACAGCTTGGGCTGGTACGATCCGGTATAGATCCGGTCGTCGGCCGTAATTGTCCCATCACCGTTTACGTCCTCGTAGCGGAGATCGCCGGGTCGCACCGATGCGCGGTTGCCGAATACCGGTGCGCCATCAATCTCGGATTGCGACTGAAATACACCGATGGCATTGAGCACGTAGAAGCTGCCAACCGGCTGGCCGTTGTCGGTGCGGGTCACAAACCCCTGCTGCCCGACCCCACCCGCCAGCAGGGCCTGGCCGCCGTTCAGGCCCACCAGTTGGTTCCGGTTGATGGTCATGTTCCCGCCAAGGCTGTAGCCAAAGCCGTTAGTCATGGTTTCCCGCCAGTTCAGCACCAGTTCCAAACCCCGGTTGCGGAAGGAGGCAATGTTGGTCAGGTACTGGTTGTCGGGGTCACCGAAAATGGCCGGAATGATCTGGAAAGCCAGCGCATTGCGGGTTGTTTTGTTGTAATAATCGAGCTCGCCGGACAGCCGGTTGTTCAGCAGGGTGAACTCGAGGCCGACATCAAACTGCTCGGTCCGCTCCCACTTCAACTGCTGATCCTTGATATCCTGAATGGCCGACCCCAGCGATAGGGTATTGTTGAAGAAGTACGGAATATTGACGGCGGCCGTCAGCAGATAGGCGTTGCTGGCAATGACGTCGTTCCCCAGAATACCCCAGCTCGCCCGGAACTTCAGAAAGTCCAGCAGGGACTGATCCTGCATAAACGCTTCCTCCGAAATGACCCAGCCGGCCCCAATGGTGGGAAAGTAACCCCATCGCTCGCTGAACTTGGAACTACCGTCGGCCCGCAGCGACGCGTTGAACAGGTACTTATCGGCGAGGCTGAACGTGGCCCGCGTCACGAACGACTGCCGCGTCTGCAGATCACCCCCGGCATTGTTGGACAATTGCAGGTTCGGATCACCCAGTCCCAGGTACCACTGGTTCGGATCGTTGGGGATGTTGATGCGGGAGCCGCTGATAAAACTGGAGTTGAAGCGTTCCGTGACCGAACCCAGCAGAAAGGTAAAATTGCTGCGGCCGAACGTCCGGTTAACCGTTGCGGTATTGTCGATGATGTAGCGTAGCGAGCGGCCTTCGTTCAGCGCCAGCGAACTGTTGATCTGCTGCTGGTTACCCCCGGCCGAAATAAACGTAACGGCATCGTTCCGAAAGGCCCGGTTATAGGTGCGATCCCGGTTGAAAATCAGATCGGTGTTGAACGCCGACCGCAAGGTCAACCACTCAGCCGGCCGGTATTCCAGGGCCAGATTCCCCTGCACCCGGTCGTTGATGATCCGCTGGTTGCGGGCATCGAGACTGAGCAGCGCATTGCCCACATTACCAAAAGCGGAGGTATTCCCGAAGCGATCACCTACCCTGGCCTGCACAATGGGCGCGGCCCGGTAGAGGTTCTGGTAGATACCCAGGTCGACACCCCGTTCGTTACCCCGCGAAAAGGAAAGCTGGTTGCTGAAGGTGACTTTGGGACCAATCTGGATCTCGTTATTCGCCCGGATGGTCAGCCGCTGAAAATCATTGGTTTTCACCACGCCCTGATCGGTAAAGTACCCCGCGCTGAAGAAAAAGGTATTCCGCTCCCCACCGCCAGAGACCGACACATTGTTGTTCGACTGGAATCCATTGCGCAAAGCCTCGCCGTACCAGTCGGTGGTACCCTCGTAGGTCAGGGGCGGATTATTAACGTTCTGGTTCGGAGCGGCATCGGTAAGGTAGCTGATGTATTGATCCCGGTTGGCCATCCGGACCAGATTGGCCGGCTGCCGCAGGCCGAAGTTGGCATCGTACTGCACCTGCGTCGTGCCCGACTTGCCGCGTTTGGTTGTGACAATAACCACCCCATTGGCCGCCCGCACGCCGTAGATAGCGGCCGAGGCATCTTTGAGTACCTCAATGCTGAGGATGTCGTTGTTGCTGATGTTGCGGATGTCGTCGGTCAGCACACCGTCCACCACGTATAGTGGGCTTACCCCCGCCAGGGCGGAACCTACCCCCCGTACCCGGATCTGGGGCTGCTCGTTGGGGCGACCGGACGCGATCACCTGCACCCCGGACAGTTTGCTTTGCAGTGCCTGGGTAGGCGTTTGTACCGGATAGCGCTGAATCTCTTCCCCTTTAAGCTGGGCGATGGCCCCCGTCAGGTCGCGCCGGCGCTGGGTGCCGTAGCCCACCACCACCACTTCTTCAAGCGCCTGCGCATCATCGGCTAATTCAACGTTAATCGTGGTCTGGGTACCGACAGGCACCTCCTGCGTCTGCATGCCGATCATGCTGAACTGGAGCACTGCGCCTTCGTTGACTGTAAGGGAGAACTGTCCGTTTGCGTCCGTCGATGTACCGGTCTGGGTACCTTTCACAACGACGTTCACCCCGGGTAGTCCCTGCTTATCACTCTGGGAAACCACGCGTCCGGACACACGCTGCTGAGCCTGCGCAAACCCGCAACAAGCCAGAAATAGCAGCAAAAACACGAAGTAGATTCTTCTCATAGAATGGCTGTTTGCTGTGGATAAGGAAGAATGAATATCCTACTAAACAGCCATTACCGTCAAATGTTATTTTACCCAGATAAATTTAAAATAAACAAAGAAAGAGCCTATTTTCATGGGTAATGTGTAGCGCTCAGCCTGAGGTTTGTTACCAGCGGACGGACTGAAATGTCCAGCCCGGCTGGACTTTCTGCATTTCAATTTCGTCGTCGCGCTTGGTCAGGCCGCACGACAGGTAGCACTGGTGCAGATTGGCCAGGGCCTGCCGGTCTAGTTCGACGCCCAGGCCGGGCTCCTGCGGCACGGCAACGGCCCCGTCTTCAAAGGTAAAGCGGCCCGCAGTGATGATCTCATCCGACTGCCAGGGATAATGGGTGTCCAGCGCATAGGGCAATTGTGGTAAAGCAGCCCCCAGATGGACCATGGCAGCCAGCGATATGCCCAGGTGGCTGTTGGAGTGCATGGACAGGCCGCGCCCGAAGGTTTCGCAGATACCAGCCAGCGTCATGGAGGCCCGTAAACCGCCCCAGAAATGGTGGTCGCTGAGGATGATATCCTCCGAACCGAGCACAATGCTGTTGGGAATATCGTCGAACGAGGTGGTACACATGTTGGTGGCCAATGGTGTTTTGACGGCCCTGCGAACCTCCGCCATATTGGCCTGTCCCCGGACGGGGTCTTCCAGGTATTCCAGAATCGGCTCCATCATCCGGCCGTAGCGGATGGCGGTTTCCACCTCCCATAAGGCATTCGGGTCGATGCGCAGGGGAACGTCGGGGCCAAAGGCATCGTACAGGGCAAACATGGCGTCCACTTCCTGCTGCGGCTCAAATACGCCCCCTTTCAGCTTGATAGACTGGAAGCCGAACTCCTGACACATGGCTTTGGCCTGCGCGACAATGCCGGCTGGATCAAGCGCTGCGGCCTGGCGACCAGCGGCCCAATCAGTGGCCTTTGGATCGGTGCCGAAGCCCAATTCACCGCCGGCCCCTTCGTATTTGTAAAAGAGGTAGGCAGAGAAGGGAACGCGATCGCGCATCCTGCCGCCTAGCAGATCGACCACCGGCCGGCCGATGACTTTGCCAATAATGTCCAGACAGGCGACCTCAATGGCGCTGAAGATGTGTACCAGTTTCCGTTGATCCCAGGGCGTCAGTCCCCGTTCGGCTGCGGTTTCTTTACCGAAGTTGCTTTCCAGCACCTGCCGGATGTCGTTGAGCTGGAATACATCCCTGCCGATCAGGAGCGCCCGCGAAGCTTCCAGGGCTTCGTCAATGCTTCGGTTGCCGGGTATCTCGCTGATACCGGAAATATTGTCTTCTGTCACCAGTTCCACCACGGTACGCAGTGCATACGGCGCGTGCAGGCCGGCGGCATTCAGCAGCGGAGGGTCAACAATGGCAATGGGGGTAATGTGAATTTCTTTGATTCTCGGACCAGCTTTGTAGGCAGAAAGGGAAGGTGATGGCATAGGACTATAGGAATTAGCAGAACCACACAGTTGCGGTTGTCAGCCTAAAAAAGGCGCTCCCGGCCTGAACATACCGGGAGCGCCCCTGAAAATTAATTTCTGGCGGAAGCCAGCTCAACTTCATCAGATACAGCCTGAATTAAGCCTTTGATGTAGCCGTAGCTGAAAGAGAATGCCTGTAATCCACTACCAGGTTCGGCATGGTGCGGTACGTGGTCGGGCATCACCATACCGTCGAAGCCCACATCCCGCAGGGCACGAACTACGTGCAGGAAGTTCATATCGCCGTTGTCGGGGTATACTTCCTGGAAGTTGTTCCAGCCGCCCTTGATGTTCCGCAGGTGTACGTTGAAGATCTGGTTCCGCTCGCCGACCCATTTAATGATGGGGAAGATCTCGGTTTTCGGATCTTTAAGCCCTTCGGCAATGGAGCCGATGCAGAAATTGAAGCCGTGGTAGGGGCTGTCGTACAGTTTGGCGAACCGCTGAATGCCGGCAAACACATCCGGGCTGTTCCAGCGGGTAATACCCCGGTAGCCAACCGGCGTCGGTGGGTCGGCAATGTGGTTGGCCATTTTCACCTTGTACTCCTTAGCCACCGGCAGCAGCCGGTCGAGCATATAGGTAATGCGCTCAAACATCTGCTCGATGGATACGTCGCCCGCAATCGTCTTGGGATCGTTGCGCTTGATGGCTTCGGCATAGTTCCAGGTGCTGTAATCGGCGTTCCCGCGCTTGGGGTCGACGGTACGGCCCGTGCGCAATACCGGCAGAATGGTGGTGTTGTAGTTCAGTACCTTGATGCCCGTTTTGCCGGCCACCTGAATCATCTGCTGTAGGATCTCAATTTCGCGGTCCCGCTCCGGACTTTTGCCCAGCATGATGTTCGGGTACTCCACCTTATCAATGCCGGCGGAGGTCAGCGGAAAGTGGTAGGCATCCAGGCTGATACCGTACTTTTCGCAGGCTTCTTTCTTCGCCAGCGAGTCCTCCAGGTCCCACCCTTTGCCCGGTATGGTTTTTGGGGACCCCCCATCCAGGTTATACACGCCGTGACGAGCTTTGAACTCAAGGTTTTCCTTGCTGGTCCCGCCCGACTGGCAGCCCACTTTCATCAGCACTTTTTTGATCGGCTTTGCCGTGTTTTCAGCACTTGCCGACGCTGATTCAGGAGTAAAGGCTGCCGCCCCCATTGAACCAGCGGCAATGACCCGGATAAAATTTTTACGCTTCATGGTCTAAAGAGTTAAGGGTTAACTATTTGTTTTCATTGTTCCAGCACCAGCAAAAGAGCACTGTGGTCTAACTCGCCGTTGCCCTGCGCCAACGCGGCTTCCATCTGCGCAGCCACCTGAGCCGTGCCCCGCAACGGCACCGAAAACTCTTCGCCCGCCTGCAGGGCAATGCCCATATCTTTTTTGTGGAGCTTGATCTTAAAACCGGGCGTAAAATTTCGCTCGATCATCCGCTTGCCGTGCAGGTCCAGGATACGGCTCTGAGCAAACCCACCCAGCAATACCTCCCGCATTTTCTCCAGATCAACACCGGCTTTGCGGGCCATGGCAAAGGCCTCAGCCACGGCCTGAATGGTCATGCCCACAATCATCTGGTTGGCGGCTTTGGTTGTCTGTCCCGCACCCGGCTCACCGATGAGAACAATATTTTTACCCATGACCTGAAACACCGGCAGCGCCCGCTGAAACGCAGCGTCACGCCCACCGACCATGATGGACAGCGACGCGGCTTCTGCTCCTACCTGCCCCCCGGACACGGGCGCATCCAGTGCTTCAACGCCTTTCTCCTGCATCTGCTTGTATATGCTGCGGGCGGTAGAGGGCGCAATGGTCGACATATCGATAAACAATGAACCAGACCGAATACCATCCAGCACGCCATCCGGACCAGACACGACCTGCTCCACATCGGGCGAATCCGGCAGCATGGTGATGATGATGTCACATTGCTGCGCCAGTTCCTTTACCGAAGCCAATACCTCGGCACCAGCTTCGGCCAGTGCACCGGCCGCTTTGCTCTGGCTCAGTACAGCTACGGGAAAGCCGGCTCTGCGTAGATTCAGTGCCATGGGTTTACCCATGATGCCCAAACCAATAAATCCTATTTTTTCCATGTAAAACGGGTTACAACGTTTATCAGATCAGCGGAAAAAGCTGAGAGCCTATCATGATGACGATCAGGCCGACAATCCCCATAATGCAGAGCATGGGAGAAAACGTCTTCAGAGCCTCTTTCTCCGTCAGATTGCTCATTTTGCACACGATCCAGAAACCGGAGTCGTTCATCCACGGAATGAGTTTGGAGCCACAGCCGATGGCCAGTCCCAGGTATACCGGATGGAAATCCAGGTTTCCGTTGATCGCCAACCCCGACAGAATACCCGATGCCGTAATCAGGGCCACCGTAGCAGAGCCCTGGGCGGTGCGCACCACGGCCGAGATCAGGAAAGCCAGCGGAATCAGGGCCATCTGGTAGCCACTGGTCATGCCGGCAATGCGCGAACTGATACCCGTTTGCTGGAGCATTCCTCCAAACGCGCCACCGGCTCCGATAATCAGGATGATACTCCCCCCGCTCATCAGAGCCGCCTGTAGAAATGATCCCATGCCTTCCTTACTATCTTTCTTATGGGTCGCCAGTACCAGCAGCGCTACCACGCCCCCGGAAATCAGCGCAATGGTCTTGTCGCCGAAGAACTGGACTACCCCAAAGATCTGACTCAGAACGACCGCCTGTTTCACGCTTGTGGTCTGGTCAGCCGGCATGGCATCGGCGTAGGTATCGGCGCAGATAAAGATGAGCGGGATCAGCACCGGCAGCAGCGACACGCCCAGCGACGGCAGGTGCGCATCATCTTTGGCGGCCACCAGTTTGATGTCCTCCAGCCGCGCATCCAGCGAATCGCGTAGCGCAATCGGCCATTTCTGGTTCGCCCAGACGGCAAACAGGTACCCGAAGAAGATGGTAATCAGGCCCACAATGGTGCCGGTAATCATCATCAGCCCAATGGGTATTTTCATTTCGCCGATCAGGAACAGCGGTCCGGGCGCGGGTGGCACGAGTGAGTTGGCCATGGCGGCCCCGGCCAGGATGCAGAGCACCAGCAACAGGTAATTCTTGCCGATGCGCATGGTCATCACCTTGGCGATGGGGATCATCAGCAGGATAACGGTGTCGAAGAATACCGGAACGCCGATGAAGAAGCTGCTCACCAGAAACGCGATGGGTGCCCGTTCGATACCCGTGAACCGCAGCATGGAGCGCACGGTCCGTTCGGCGGCCCCGCTCTCCAGCATGCATTTACCAATGATAGCGGCCATGGCAATCAGAATACCGACCCGGCCGCAGGTGTTGCCGAACTCGGTGGCAATGCGTTCGCCAACGCTTTTGTTCGCCAGTTGCAGGGCCGCAGCCGGCGCTGTTCCTTTCGACAAGGCATATTGTTCGATGGCCGCTGCGGGCGTCATCATGGCCACCACAAAGGCCCCGAACAGCAGGGCCAGAAACGGATGGAGCTTTAACCCGATGATCCCACCCATCACGATGAGTACGCCGACAAGCAGGATAATTAGGGGGTCTGTCATTTTTTAGGTTTACAGTTTAAGGTTTGAAGTTAGGTTACCCCAACCCTAAAGGGAGCCTGCTGGCGCATAGACAGCTTCGCCCATTCAGGGTTAACGATGGCGTCAGCCCACTGGTGCGCCAGCAGGCCCCCTTTAGGGCTGGGGTAACAAGGCACTCATTGTCCATTGTTTACCGAAGCCGGCACAGCGCGCAGCGAATCCAGCCGCTTCGCCAGCGTACGGGCACCGTCGGCGACGAAGGTGGCATCGGCTCCGCATGCAATCAGGCGGATGCCCAGGTCGTGGTACGTTTGGTAGTCGTCCGGGTTAAAGAAGAGAATGCCGGTGGCTTTGCCCGCCTTTTGGGCTGCATTCACCGTTTCCCGCAGCGCTTCTTTAAAGCGGGGGTGATCGAACTGCCCGAAAATCCCCAGTTCCATCGACAGGTCGGCCGGACCGATGAACAGTACATCTACCCCATCCAGCGCGGCTACTTCGTCGAGGTGGTTCAAGACCTCCACGGTTTCGATCTGCACCACACCCAGGATGTTGTCCCGTGCCTCCTGGTAGTACTGGGCAAAATGTTGTCCAAAGCCCGTAGCGCGCACCATCTTGGCGACGCCCCGGTTTCCATGCGGGGGATAGTGCAGGCCGCTGACGACCTTGTGGGCTCCGGCCGGATTGGTCACTTTGGGACACATAATGCCTTCTGCGCCCATATCAAGCACCCGGTGAATACGCTGGCTTTCAGAACTCTCGACCCGAACAATGGCCGCCGTAGATGTATGTTCGAGAGCCTGTAACTGATACAGCACATCCCGTTCCGAGCCGGCTCCGTGTTCCAGGTCGATAAGTACCCAGTCGAAACCGGCCAGCCCAACAATCTCGGCCGTGAGCGAACTGCCCAGGTTCAGCCAGCATCCATGCAATGTCTCGCCCTGCTGCAGGCGCTTCTTCAGATTTTTCATGTGTTCCAGTTCAACAACTTGCGGAGGTTTCCGCCTTTGACTTTCGCCCGGTCCGCTTCGGTGTAACCCGGCATGTGTTTGTCGACGATAATAGGGGAACCACTGCCCCACACCATCCGATCCACGCCAAACGCCTGAATGACCCGGCGCGTAAACGGCAGCGCACTTTCAAAATAGGGTTTATCGGTGGCAAAATACTCTAAGCCGGAAAGCTTCATATACACGTTCGGAAAGCGGGCCAGGTCAAGCACATCGGCAAACTCCACGCCGGTACCCATATTCGGCTCGGCCAGGTGATCGATGAGTACTTTGCAGCCGGGAAAAGCCGCAATGGCGTCACCAGCCTGCCGGGCGTAATTCGGCCCGATGTGCAGTTCAATAATGAGGTCGTTATCAACGGCCTGCTTCCACAATGCGCGAACTCCGGGATCGGCAAACGTATTCAGATACGATTCCTTCCCCCGATGGGCGTGAAACCGGGTGGCGACGATACGCGGCTCCTGCCGGACAAGGGCCGCCAGCTTTTTCGGAGCGTTGGGGTCGTTCGGGTAGTACAGCGTTGTACCTCTCAGGCGGTTCGGCTCCCGCTTCAGGCAGTCGAGGATCAGCGCGTGATCGTCGCCGTACGGTTCCGGATGCACAATCACCGCCCGGTCGATCTTCTCCTCATCCAGGTGTTTCAGGTAGGCAGCCAGCGGATCGGCGGGCTGTTTGGATACGTCCGGTTTGTATACCGCCTGCGGATGAAACGGAAAGCGCTGCAGATCAGGGCTGAAGATATGGGCGTTCCATTCAATAACGGGTTCAGCCGGTTTATGGGCAAAGCCGGTACCAGACGGCCCTTCTGCCTTCGCCAGGTTAAAACCCAATCCTGCCAACCCGACACCCGTTAACGTAACCAGCACGTCGCGCCGGGTCGGCAGATTTTCTGTTTCATCACCGGCATCACCCAGAACCCTTTTCATCTCCGTTTGATCTTTATAAACCCGATTCTTCTATTCAATCACTCACCCATTCAACCATTCAACTATTTCTTATCCCACCACACCCGCGTATCCAGCAAATCGGGGCCCTGCCGGGTGATTGCCTGCTGCACATTGCTCTTATTCACGTTCAGTTCAGCATCGGTATAGGTAAGTCTGCGTATAAAAGGCTCGGTCTTAAGATCTTTACCCGGATAGGGATTAGCGGTCAGTACCGGATACCCACTGCGCCGGAAGTTAGCCCAAGCCTCCGGACCAATCAGGAACGAAGCTACCCAGTACTGTGTGTTGATCTGCTCCAGTTCTTTGCCGGTTTCCAGCGGATTCGCCTGCACATACGCCGTAATGGCGGCATCGGCAATGGCGGTGCTGGTGCCGTAAAGCGCAAACTGCCGCATGTGCGACCGGATACCGTTTGCGTACAGCGCAGCGGCATCGCCCGTTGCCCATTTACGGACTACCGCTTCGGCGAGCAGCAGTTGCGTCTGGGCGTAGGTCACCAGGAAACTCGGAGCCGTCAGGTTGCCCATCCGGGTGCGGTCGAGCTGGCTGTAATCCCAAAGGCTGGCCAGTTTCTTCTCCGCCACTGCTTTACTGATGGTGGTGTTGTCGTACCCCTGCGGAGCCCCGATCTGCACCTCCGGTTTGCGGTTGGCCCGCGACTCAACCTGCTGTGCCCCGCTGGCCGCACCCACATAGCGCACGGCAATAGACGCCAGCCGGGGGTCATTATTTTTCTGCAGAAAATCAACAAACTCTTCGTCGAGATAAAAGAACGCGGATTGTCCACCGTTCAACTGCGAGCCGACCGGGTTGGTGAAGCTGGCGTTGTGGCGGATGATGGCGTTGTCGTCGTTCGACTGCATCAGGCCACCCGCTACTGCTTTCTGGACCGTTGCCTGCGCCAGCGTGGGGTTCACTTTGGCGAGCCGCATACCCGCCCGCAGCAGCAGCGAATTGCCCAGCCGCTTCCATTTGGCTACATCGCCATCGTATAGCACATCACTGGTTATTCTGGCTTTGGAGGCATCCAAAGCTGCCGAAGCGGCCTCCAGTTCCTTCAGAATATCGGTATAGATGGCCTCCTGCGAATCGTAAACCGGCGTCACGATACCTTCCAGATAGCTTTTTCCGGCCTGCGTGTATGGCACATCGCCGTAGGTATCCGTCATCAGCATGAAGGCATACGCCCGCCAGATCCGGGCCATATTATACAGGTTAGAGCGCGGTGCGTTGTCTTTTGTCTTCGCAATAACATCCGTTAACTCCCGGATGATGTTGCCGTAGAACGTGTTCCAGTTACCGGCCGTAACACCCCGGTTGTCCTGGTTGAAATTAGCCGCCGACCCCTGTCCGCTGAAGGGGGTAATCATCTGCTTGACGATGGTTGTCTCGTAGCTTAGATTACCGTAGCCAGGGGCACTGTTCACAATAGCGGTGTTTAACTGGAATGCCGGGTCGACTGAGGTCAGCGCCACCGGATTGATGTTCATTTCGTCGAAGCCGCGGTCGCAGGAAGCCAGACCGAAGACAGCAAAGAGGCAGGCAGACAGATATAGGTGAGGCTTTTTCATGTTCGTTAAAACTTAAGATTAAGGTTAAAACCCATGCTGCGGGTGACGGGCAGACCGGTTGCTTCCAGACCCATCAGGTTGTCGGACGGAAAGCCGAACTGCTCCGGATGAATGTTGGGTACCCATTTTTTCAGGACCGCCACGTTGTTGGCCACGGCGTTGAGCCGCACGCCCTTGATGAAGCGGGACGAAGCCGGCAGCAATTTGGTGAAGTCGTAACCGAGCGTAATCTGCCGTAATTGCCAGAGACCCGCGTTGTACACAAACTCCTCGGCAATGTTCTGCGACCGTACCGTTTCGTAGTACGCCTGTACGCCCGACTTGGTCTGGTTAGTCTCCCCGTTCGGATTCACCCCGTTGCCAATCACAAAACCTTCTTCCCGGCCCACCAGTGTCGCCTTATGCAAGCCATGCCGCCAGGCATTGTGGTTGGTACCGGAAATCATCTTATGGCCCAGCTTAAAGTCGATCAGGAACGACAGGTTCACTCCCTTATAAGTGAAGCTGTTGGTGATCCCTCCTACCCATATCGGTAAGGCGCTGCCAAAATTGATCTGGGTCGGGGTCCGTAGCGGCCGTCCGTTACCTGCATCGAATACCTGCCGCCCCTGGGCGTCGCGCAGGTAGCCAAAGCCAAACAACTGCCCCATTGGCATCCCTACTACCTGGCGGAGTTCGCCGGTGAAGTCGCCGGTGCCGACGGTAATCATGTTGTCGCTGACGGAGCTACCCAGGTTCAGGACCTTCGTTCTGTTATACGCTGCATTAAAGATGGTGTTCCAGGTAAGCGCAGACGTTTTGATGGGCGAAAACGTCACCAGCATCTCCAGACCCCGGTTCTGGCTTTCACCCACGTTGATCAGCTGCGTCTGGTAGCCGCCCCCGTTGGAGATCTGTGCCCGCAGGATCTGGTCAGACGACAGCTTGTCGTAGTACGTCAAATCCAGGCCCAGCAGGTTGTTGAACAGCCGCAGTTCCAGACCCACCTCTTTTTCGGACACGCGCATAGGCCGCAGGTCGGCGTTCGGTACGGTGGTTCCGCTGATGCTGGCCAGAGGCTGGGCGGCTCCGCTCGGCGACGGAAACTGCTGCGGATTGATGCTGTAGAAGAGGTTGTTAGCGTAGGGCGACACATCGGTATCGCTACCTACTTCCGCATAGGCCGCCCGGATTTTACCGAAGGTCAGCCAGTTTGGCAACGAGCCGGCAAAGGCCTGCGAAAACACGAAACTGGCGGTAACAGACGGATACAGGATGCTACGGTTGGCCGGTGAGAGGGTCGAGAACCAGTCGTTGCGAACGGTTCCGTTGACGAACACAAAGTCTTTATAGGAAACTTCCGCCGATCCGTACAGGGAGTTTACCTGCCGCTCGGAGATTTCGTAGATTGGGTCACGCTGGCGGCTGTTGCTGATGGTGTAGAGGCCCCGGGTGTAAAAATCCTGCACAAATACGTTGTGCCGGCTGATCTTCCTGTACATCTGGTTGCCACCCAGGTTCACGTTTAGTCCAATCGCGCCAAAGGTCTTATTGGCACCTAAGAGAAAGTCTGTGTTAAGTTCCCGCACGTTGCGGGCATCCTGCACATACTGTCCGTTCACGAAACCAGCCGGAGCAGCAGGCTGGCGCTGGCTACCCGTGGGCAGGTTATAGTCCTGCTCGCGGGAGTAGTAGTCCTGCCCGATCCGGCCTTGCAGAAACAGCCAGTCAGTGAAGTTGTAGCGGGCGGTAATGTTGCCAAAAACCCGGTCGGTATTGATATTATCAAACCGCTTCAGGGCAAAATAGGGGTTGGTCCGGTTGGTAAACCGCGACCATACATACTCGTTGCCGTTGGCGTCGGTAGCGTATTTCTCCAGCAGGTCGAGCGGCATGGAGTTGGCCATGTTGAACAGCACCACGGGGCTGTAATCCTGCTCGGCAATATTGGGTGGGTTCTTCCGGAATTCTTTGGAGTAGTTCACGTTTCCCGATACGGTCAGCTTCTTAGCCAGCGTCTGGGTAAAGCCCAGGTTAATGGTTTGCCGGTCGTAGCCGGAACCGGGCAGAATGGTTTTGTTACCCAGGTTGGACACCGACAGACTGAAACCGCCAAACTCCCCCCCGGATGATAAGGTCAGCGTGTTGGTAAAGGTCTGCCCCGTCCGGTAGTACTGCGTAATCTGATTCCGCTGTGGCACATAGGGTACTTCTACCCCATCGAACAGGATGTGGGTCATGCCCGGCTTGAATTTCTCGCCAAAACTCCACTGACCGGAGGTAGGGTTGGGGGCCGTTGGCCGCTGCCCGTTTTCGCCCTGACCGTATTCGTACTGGTAATCGGTATAATCCAGGGGCGTATCGGTGGTAAAGTTGGAATTAAATTCCAGACCAATGCCGTTACCCGAACCTCTGGTTTTGGTGGTGATCATAATCACGCCGTCTTTGGCACGTGAGCCGTACAGCGCCGAAGCGGCCGCCCCTTTCAGCACGGTCATGGTTTCAATGTTGTCCGGGTTGATGCTGCTCAGGCCATCGCCCCCATCCGATGTCCGGTTGCTGCCCCGCTCCGACACATCCCCTCTGGCTCCGTAAGTCGTGTTATCAATCGGCACGCCGTTGACCACAATCAGCGGAGAGTTGTTGCCGCCGAACGACGACTGCCCGCGAATCCGGATCTTACTGGTACCGGCCGGACCCGAGCCAAGGGAGGTAATGTTTACCCCGGCCATTTTGCCCTGGAGGGCGTTCATAAAATTGGCGGTACGGTTCACCGTCATCTCCTCGGCCGGCACCGTAGCGGTAGCATAGCCCAGGCTTTTCGATTGTTTTTTGATACCCAGGGCGGTTACCACTACCTCTTCCAGCGCTTTGTTTTCGGGGGCCAATGAGATATTGAAGACGGATTGATTGCCCACGGTTACCTCTTTGCTCGCAAAGCCCACAAAACTGAATACCAGCACGGTCGACCCGGCGTTGTCATCCGGCACCTCCAGTTGAAACGTACCCTGGGCGTTGGTGCTGGTCCCGCGCTGCGTTCCTTTAATCAAGACGGAAACGCCCGGCAGGCCGGCCCCTTTTTCGTCGCTTACTTTACCCGACACAATCCGTTTGGGGGCGGACTCACCCACCTTCTCCATAAGCTCCCGAAGCCCGGTCTCGACCGAAGCCGACGCACCGGGCGACAAAACGACTTTCTTGCCTACCAGCTCATAGCTGACGTTCATGGGTTTGAAGAGTTTGGTCAGGACCTCTTTCAGCGTCGAGTTGTTGAGGTGGATGCTGATCTTCTGCCGCGACTCGATGACCTGCGAGCTGTACACAAACTGCACCTCGGTCGCTTTCTCGATCTCCGCCAGTACCTTTTTGATCTCCAGGTTGTCGGCGTGTAACGTCAGGCGTTTGTTCAGGTATTCCTGCGCGTTGGTGGTATGGGCATACGATACCCCCACCAGCAGCAGCATAACCAATCCTTGGGTTAGCGAAAACTTCATAAGGGTCAGCCACAGTTGCCTGTAAAGGTGATTTTCCATAAGATATGATAAGGTTAAAGGTTCAGGGTTTACTTACACCCCCGGCCACTGATGATAATCTGGCCATCGGTGATTTCGTAACTGGCGGATACGGACTTGCACAGCAGGTCCAGCTTCTCGTACAGGGACTCACTCGTCAGTGCGGCCGTGACTTTGCAGGCCGCAAAACTCTGCTCATCGAACTGAATCGGAATCCGGTAACTGGTTTCCAGTTCCCGTAAAATGGCCGGCAGGGAGACCTCATCGTACACAAAGTCGCTCTCCCGGCTGCTTGTCTCGACCAGCGACGGGTTGGCTACCAGCGTCTTGGTCAGGTGGCCGACGTTCTTCTCGAAGATGGCGGCCTGGTTGGCGGTCAGAATCAATCCATTGACTTCTTTGTTGGCGGGGGTTTGCTGGGGTTTATGTTTATAGACGGATACTTTACCGGATAAGACCTGGACCGATATTTTTTTATCAAGGTCGAACGCCCGCACCACAAAACGGGTACCCAATACCCTGGTCACCATCTCGCCGGTGTAGACCATAAAGGGCCGGTTCTGGCGCTTCACCGAAAACACGCCTTCACCGGTCAGGTACACCACCCGCGACTGCTCCGAAAACACCGATGGGTACCGGATGCGGCTCCTGGGGCTCAGCAGCACTTCGGAGCTGTCGGTAAGTACTATACGCAGGGGATCCCGGGTGTCGTTGATTGTTTCTACCAGCTGGCTGGCTGCGGCAACGGGTAACGAGGCTTTTGGCTGAGCTGGCGTTGCGGTGTAGAAATACCCGCCCACTGCCAGTACCGCCAACAGACAGGCCGCAGCCGCCATCCCCCACCGCAGGCCCAGGCGAAATAAGGGTATGTTCGCTTCCTCGGAAGGCTTTTCCGGCGCGGGTGGCCGACGGGTAGTGAGGCCGCTGGCCGTTTCAATAAACTGCTCGACCTCCCGCCGGATTTCGGCTTCGCTGATCCGCTCGGGTGCGACCGATACCGCCCGGATAAACTGCTCGGCCTGCCGGATCATCGCCCGCTTCTCCGGATGGTTCTGCACAAAGGCCAGCCAGAACGACTCCTGAGTGCTGCGTCCCTGCACCCACTGCTGAAAGTCCTCGTCCCGGATAAAGTCCTCGACCGTATACTGCTGGTAATTCTTCATGTCATTGCTGCCTTCTGTTGATAAAACGATACTGCTGAGGTCCTTATCAGACCCAAATCGACCACTGGAGCAGGAACCCCACGAAGGCGACGGCCCAGTTTTTCCGGAGGCTGTTCAGTGATTTATTGAGCAGGTTGTAAACTGACTGGCGCTCCAGTTGCATCACCTCGGCGATCTGCTCGTAGCTGAGGTCCTGATAAAACCGAAGGTAGATCAGTTCTTTCTGCCGGTCGGGCAGATGCCTGATTACCTGCTCCATCTTGCGAACCTGATAGATTTCATGTTCCTCCTCAATCAGGCGCAGGTCAGCTGCAAACTCCACGGAAAACGAATATTCGTCGGACAGGCTGGACTGATGGGTGTTGTACTTCTTTGACAATTCCCGTAGAATCCGCGTTTTAAGCACCACGAGCAGGTAGGAACGTACATTCTCGACGGAACCGATGGTATCGTGGATCTTCCAAAGGCTGACAAACATCTCCTGAATGCAGTCTTTGACAAACTCGCGGTCGGCGTGCAAACGCATGCCCCAATGAAAGAGATCCGGGTAAGCGCGTTGGATGATATTGGCCAGGGCATACATATCCCCCGCCCGGTATTCGTGCCAGAGTTGCTGTGCTTCGTCCGAATCAAGCCGTCTGTTCATAGGGGTGGGTATATAACTTTCCTACATGATTCATTTAGCAATCATAATCTACCCTTCTTTTTTGAAATATTTTCTTAAAATTCTTATAGGAAATAAATACCCCCGCCCTTTGTCCGCGTTTCCAACCGGACGGGTACGGGATAAATTGGGACCAGGGGCAGCCAATGCTTTTTTCGGACTGGGAATAAGGCCTATACTACTGCTATTCGATAGTTTTATTAAGCGACTGCTTAGGTAATTGGCGCGAATTACTAACTTTCGGATTATACACTGAATCCAACAAAATATTTTAACATTGGCAAACACAGACATGGTTCAACCGAAGTTACCTCTTCGCAATACACCTTTATCACGCCTGACCACTAACCAACTGATTATTTTTGGTTTAGGTCTGGCTGTTTGTCTGCTTTACGCCCTATACACCCAACGCATCTGGGAAGATTGGTTCATCACTTTTCGCTCCAGCAAAAACCTGGCAATGGGCAACGGCCTGGTCTATCAGCCTGGTGAGCGCCTGCACACCTTCACCTCACCGCTGGGCGTGCTGATTCCGGCACTGCTCAGCTGGTTATGGGGCAGCCATTCTGATGAAGCCGTTATCTGGTCTTTCCGAATCATAGGTGCCTTCTTTATGGGCGGTGCCGGTATCCTGTTGTACCGGATAGCCAAAGCCTCTTTCCGTTCATGGAGCAGCGTGCTGCTGGTGGTAGGCCTGTTTTTTCTCGACATCAAAAGTATTGATAATGCCATAAACGGGATGGAGACGGCGTTCATGCTCTTCTTCACGGTCCTGTTTGTGTATGCGGTCTGGTCAGAAGAACACGTTAAATGGAAGCTTAGCGCCTTAGCCCTGGCAGGGTTGATGTGGACCCGCCCGGACGCCTTTATTATTGCCGGTGGTATCCTGGCAGGGTACGTGCTTTTCGGCAACAAAACCGCTCCGCAAACCTATTTAAACCGAATCCGGAAAGCGGTAATGACCGTGGTAGCGGGTGGTCTGCTTTACCTGCCCTGGCTGGTGTTTGCCTCTGTTTATTATGGGAGTTTCATTCCCAACACCATTCTGGCGAAAGGATTAGGAGCCAGTGTGTCTCCGCTTCACCTCCTAAAAAGATTTCTTGCCTTTCCAATTCGGGCATTCACCGATCCGCTTGAATACAATTTTCTGGGCTTGATCTTTTCGCCGGCGTATTCCTTTTGGGGGGGCTGGCCTGTTTATTTTATAGTCTTCAGCAAGGTTCTTTCTTTAATAAGTGTATTCTACTGGCTGGTGCCGGGCGGCAGAACCATCGGACGTATAACGTCGCTGGGTGCCTTCATGGGTGCATCGTATCTGGGAACCCTGGTGCAGATTCCTTATCCCTGGTATATTCCCCCGGTGACGCTTCTCAGCATTGTTTCTCTGGCCGCTGCTTACGACCAGCTAATTAGCTTAGGTAAGTCCAGAGTACTCCAGTATGTCGGGTATGCAGCCGCCGGAGTTATCCTGGTTACGCAGGCAAGTATTTTCGCGTTTGGGGCTTATAATGGCAGGCTTCAGCAGCAGTTGATTGAAGCCAACCGAAAACAGGTTGGCCAGTGGCTAAAAGCCAATGCCCAACTGCAGGAAACGGTTTTTCTGGAGTGCCTGGGCTATATCGGCTTTTATTCGGGCTTAAAGATGTATGATTACCCTGGCTTGTCTTCCCGGGAGGTAATCGACGTCCGGAAAAGCCTCATCCCCCACCACAACAGCCTTGCCCGCATAATTAACCGGCTTCATCCAGACTGGTTGGTGCTGCGCAATCTGGAGATTGGTAATATTAAGAAGGAAAGCTCCGTGCTCGATTCCGACTACGCGATTCATAAGGTCTTTTCGGTAGCCGACCAGGTCAGGGCGCAGCCATCGCTACCCGGTAAAGGACTTTTCCTGTTTGACCAGACGTTTACCGTTTTCCACCGGAAAACGCCGAAACAACAGGCGTATAAAGCAGTGCGCACGAATGCACCGGGCGATCAGCACCGCTCCGATGCCGCATTCACGATCCAGGATTAATTACCAATTGTATAAAATTGCTAATACCAGCCTCGCTTTTTAGCCTGGCCCGGTGGTAACCCTCCGTAGTAACCCCGCTTTTTAGCTTGTCCCGGTGGCAGTCCGCCATAGTAGCCCCGCTTTTTGGCCTGACCCGGCGGCATATGCCTGCGGGCGTGCGGATGGCCGGGCTTTTTATGCCAGCCGGGATGGCGGCCAGTATCATACCGGGGTGGATAGCGATCTACAATAACCGTTCGGGTGCAGGCAGCTCCGATCCAGGCCAGCAACACAACAAAGAGAACAACCGGTAGTACGTTCATAACAGGGTTTGATTCTGTTATAGTAACGAAGCAGGCCGGCATTTCTGGTATGTCTTACGACTGCTTTGACACAAAAACAACAAGCCGACGGGGGTCCGTCGGCTTGTCATGTTGAATCTGGTGTGGATTTGCGGAATTACTGAAGGTCAACTACCCGGCCAGGGGCCAACACCGGCTTTGTCGACAGGGTAATCTCTTTTTTTGTCTCATCTGTTCCGTTGGTAATAACCACCTGGTATTTACCGTCTTTCAACTCGCTCATGTCGAAACGCCCCCGGAAGTTGGTATCCTTTTTATCCAGTTGCTGCGAAGTCAACACATTGCCTTTTTCATCCATGATCTTAATGTAAATAGCGGCACCGGCTTCTTTGTCAACGGCTATGGCCATTTTTGTGGTGTTGGCTACCACGTACATTGATGACTGATAAGCCGCCGTTGCTTTGGGCTTAGCCGGTTTTGAATGGTCATCGGCGGCTATGGCCGTTACGGTTGATGATACACTGACAAGTGCGAAAAGAGCGGAAGCGATGAAAATTTTCATGGTGTGGATAGTATTTTAATGGTTCTGTTTTTTTGGTGTGGACAGGTTGTTGTGCCTGATTGTTGATTCAAAGGTATATCAGATTATAGTACCTTGCAATGCATAGTACTTTAGCGGTTTTATTCAGGGATGAACGGTAAACCGAGGGTAGATCGCTATTGGCCAGGGAACAAACACAAAAGCCAGTCCTCCTAACAGCCGCTTTTATAGCTTTCGGGAGGACCGGCCCATATAAGAAACCGGCATTGGTTCAATGCAACGTACCTATTGGTCGAGGAACTCCCGAATCCGGACTTTCATGCGGGGCAGTTCGCTTTCCGGGACAATGACAATAAAATTGCTGGAAACGGTTTCCCCATTGTGCAGAATATGGCCGGCTTTTACCTGAATGGTATTGGTCACCGTTTTCCCCTCGGCATTTTTGGTGGTCGTCGAATACGGCACAAAGAATTCCGGGGCACGAACATTCCCGCTTTTCGAGGTCAGGCGCATACCGGTCGCATTGATGCAATCAAACTGGGCCAGCAGATCCTGGTCCTGCTGCCCAAATAAGGTCTGTTTGGGCAGCAGCAGTTTGGTGCAGCCGCTTTTGTTGGTGGCATATACGGTTACCTCAAAGCGGCCAAAGGAACCCTTACTGCCAACATCTTTTTTACTTTCGTTCCGGATGGCAAAGCCGTATTCGATACCGTTCAGTGCCACCGGCTTTGTTTCTTCAAGATCAAATGACGCCTGCGCCATAGCCGACACGCTCAGCGTGGCAATCAACAGGAAAGATAGGATAGACTTAATCATGACGAACAGAAGGTTTATGTGTTTTGGTGTGTTTTTGCCCAAAAATGGCGGATCTTTTACCGCCCCAGCCCAAGCTGTTCGTAAACGGTAAAACTTCTGAGTTTTCTGTCGGAACGGTTTTTTGCCATGCAGGACAGGTGCTCCCGATCAGCGCCTGTCAAACAAAATCGTATAGGGGTTGTTATGTATGCAATTACTCAACTTTTGAAAAACGTTATGGAAATCTTAGTAACCATTCTGGTAGGTGCCATTGCCGGTTGGCTGGCCGACCTTGTGTTTAAGCGCTTCTCGCTGTCTCTTTTCATGGAGATCATCCTGGGTATTATTGGTGCCTTTATCGGTGGCTGGATCTTTGGTAATGCCTTTGACACCGGTGCCGGTGGTATTCTGGACCGTATCCTGACTGCTTTCGTCGGTGCCTGTATCGTGCTGGGTATTGCCGCATTGATTAAGGGATCAAGACGCACCGTCTAATCGGAAGTCAATTTCATACATCTTGGCAGAAGAGCCGGCTGGTAGCCGGCTCTTCTGCGTTATAAGCGGTGCAGCCTCAATTTCCGGCCAAAACCGGGCTGGCTTACCGGAAAAATAATAACTTGACGCTATGATTCATGACACCACCTCCGATACGTTCCGGTCCGAACTGGCCGATAAACTCCGGCAGCTCGAACAGAAATATGCCGCTATGGGCCAGGATATGGCGTCGTATCTAGAAGGGCTGCTGCAGGCCGATTACCTGACCTACTGGGACTATATTCACCTGGAAACGCTGCTGTCGCTCCAGAATCCGCGAACGGCCTATCCGGATGAACTGATCTTTATTACCTACCACCAGACGGTAGAGCTTTACTTTAAACTCGTACTTCACGAGATCTACCAGATTGCCGGGCACGAAGCGCTCACCGCTGCCTTTTTCACGGAGCGGATGCAGCGCATCAACCGCTACTTCGCCATTCTTCAGCACTCCTTCGACGTTATGGTGGAGGGCCTGGACCGGAACCAGTTCCTGAAATTCCGGATGGCGCTGCTGCCGTCGAGTGGCTTTCAGTCGGTACAATTCCGGCAAATTGAAATAGCGTCTACCGATTTCCGGAACCTGGTGGTAGCGCCGGAAGGGATGGCCAGCGATGCCCCCGTAGAAGCTCTGTATGAATACCTGTACTGGAAGCAGGGTGCCACCGAGCTGGCTACCCACCAGAAAACCCTTACCCTCCGGCAGTTTGAGAAGCGCTATGGGCCACAGTTGGTCAAAATGGCGGTTGAGTGTAAGGAGCGAAACCTGTGGCGCTGTTTCCGGCGGCTGCAGGCCACGGGTACCGCCACGGAGGAACTGATTACCGAACTCCGCGACTTCGACCGGCGGGTGAATGTTCAGTGGAAATTATCGCATCTGCGCTCGGCGGTGAAGTACCTGCACAAGGAGCCGGAAGACATCAAGGCAACCGGTGGTACCAACTGGCAGACATATCTGCCTCCCGTTCAGCAAAACCGGATCTTTTTTCCGGATATCTGGTCCGAAGCGGAGAAACAGCACTGGGGTAGCTTCCGGTTTGGCAGCCAGCCGTCCTGATACGCCAAAAACGCCGACGCCCAGCCAAAAGGCTGGGCGTCGGCGGGCGTCACTGGTGTGAATATTTCGTTAGTCAATAATGGCTACCCGGCTAAACGTGGTCGCTTTTGTTGACAAGGTTACTTCTTTTGCAGTTGTCTCGGCTCCGTTGTCTATTTCTACCGTGTAGGTACCGTCTTGAAGTTCGCTCATATCGAACCGGCTCCAGAACTTACCATCTTTCTTTTGCAGGTAGCTCGTATGCAGCACGTGGCCTTTCGCATCTTTCAGGCGAACTTCAACACGGCCGGCCGCTTTTTCGACGATAACGTTCAGCTTAGCCGCTGAAGATGACGGAAACACCGCCACCCGGTAAGAGGTCGGGGCCTTGGGGCCAGTCAGTCGGTGGCTATCAGCCGAAGCGGTCAGTGATGTTGCGCTTAAAGTCAGCGCCAGGGCGATTGTGGTGATTAACGTTTTCATTGTCTTGTGTGTGGATAGATTGTTAAACTGTTCTTGTTGGTGTGTTCAATCGTTGTCTGATTGATGAATCAAAGGTAGCCTGAAAACCGCTACCTTGCATTGCATACTACTCCAGCGGTTGTTTTATCAAGATGAATGGTAAAAAGGATGGACGATTGATTAAATGGTCCGAAAACGGGGAGTAATCGGTGTCCGTTTCCGGACACTTTCATCTGGTTATCAATCAGTTACACACTAATTTAACGATTGATTCGTTTGGATTGCCTGGTGTTTTTGGTGGGCTGGCAAAAGGAGTGGCATTACACATAGCAGGCTGCCGGTACAGCTTCATCCCATCCTGGCATAAAAACGTCAGCCGCTATCGGAGGGGATAGCGGCTGACGGACAGATAAGAGGAAGGTGAACTGGAAGAACTTAATCAGGCCGGCTCCAGCACCGGTGCCGACCTGACCACCCTCAGTTAGTTCATTTCAATATTGCGGCTTACGGTGGCAGGAGACTGCGTCGACAGCGTGATGTCTTTTACGGTTGTTTCAACGCCGTTGGTTACCTCTACCCGGTAGGTACCGTCGGCCAGATTGCTCATGTTCAATTTGCTCCAGAACTTACCGTCTTTCTTTTGCAGATGGTTGGTATGCAGCACGCGACCGCTGGCGTCTTTCAGGCGGATCTCTACGCGGCCACCCATTTCTTTCTCAATCATTACGTTCAGGGTAGTGGCCGATGCAGAGGCAAATACGGCGGCTTTATAGGCCGTTGGCGCTGTGTTATCTTTGCCGCCGGTGGCGAACGATGTCAGCGATAAAGCGCTAAGAGATAAAGCCAGGGCGAATGTTTTTACGAAGGTTTTCATGTTTTTGTGTGGACAGTGTGTTTGTTACTTTCTTTTTGCGTGTCAGGTATTCTGCGCCTGTTTGATGGTTCAAAGATAGTGGAGTAAACCGGCAGCAGCCTGCAGAGACTACGTAAACGGCAACTGCTTTATATGAATGGTAAAAAGCCGGGACGATTGATTGAACGGACGCTCATACGCAAAATTCAGTGTCCGATACCGGACATTCAAGCCTGTATATCAGCAACTTATAAAAAATACATTTATTATTTGGCATTTGAGGCTTATCTTGCAATTACATTATGCAACCATCAGAAAAGGCCAAAGAATTGTTTCGTCAGCCTACGCTCCTCTCCTCGCTCGAAGGACTTGTAGTAGCCGAAAGCACGCGTCACGGGGGAGTCAGTCCCCAGCCGTATGCATCCCTGAACCTTGGCATGAACACCTCCGACGATCCGGCCAACGTAGCCGAAAACCGCCGGCGATTCTTTGAGGCCCTAACTATTGAGCCGGATCGGGTGGCCTCCTCCCATCAGATACACGGCGCAGACGTCCTGCTGACCACGGAACCCGGTCGCTATGATGGCTATGATGCCCTGATTACGAATCAGCCGGATTTGTACCTGGCCGTCAGCACGGCCGACTGTGTTCCCGTCTTGATTTACGACCAGCGACACCGCGCCGTGGCCGCTGTACACGCCGGCTGGCGGGGAACGGCAAGCGGTATTGTATCGCTCACCCTGAAGGCCATGCAGGAACAGTTTGACACCCACCCCGGCGATTGCTATGCGTATGTGGGAACGTGCATCGACGAAACTTCCTTTGACGTTGGCCCCGACGTGGCGGAACAATTTGGCCCGAACCACAAACGGATCGACCCGTTTTCCGGTAAGGCCTTTATCAACCTGAAATCAGCCAATACCAAACAACTCACCGATTTCGGTATTCCGGCCGCCCATATCGCCGTTTCTACTTTTTCAACCGTACTGGACAACAAAGATTACTTCTCTCACCGACACGAGAAAGGGCAAACCGGCCGGATGCTGGCGGTGATTGGTCTCAGACCCAGTTAGCAAGCTAGGCCAACTTGCATTGGACAGAAAGAAACCTCACGACTATTTACCGCAAATCATTTCCGTTTTTCTGAAGCACAAAAAAAGAGATGACACCCGTAGGTGCCATCTCTTTCAAACCTAAGCGTAATCCGGTTCTTAGTAACCAGGATTCTGCTTCAAGACGCTCGGTCCCTGAATATCGATCTGAGCCTGCGGAATCGGCAGGTACTCATCCTGATTGGTCGTAAACTTAGCGCCACCCAATGCGTTCGGCAGTTTCTTGCTTTCGTAAGCTAGGTAGGAGTTCACTACCGGCTCAACAATGCCCCAGCGCACCAGGTCAAAGAAGCGATGCCCCTCATCAGACAGCTCAATACGACGCTCGAAACGTACGGTGTTACGCGCAGCTTCTTTGGTGGCGAAGTTAGCCGCCGGATATTCGCTGATTACGTAATTAGCCGCATTCGTTCCATCAGCCCGCTTCACAAAGCTGGCCGGGTTGGCAGCCCGCTTCCGAACCATGTTCGTATATTCCATAGCTTTTGCCAGGGTACCCACTTCCACTTCAGCTTCTGCTGCCATCAGCAACACATCGGCAAAGCGAATGATCGGCACGTTAAGTGCGGTATAGCCCGGTGTCCAGGAACTGTTATCCTGCAGGGAGCCCTTGTCAGACTTATAGTAAATGAACTTCTTGGGTGCATACGGACCACCATTCGGCTGGTTCCGAATCCAGTCGGCGCCGGGGAAATCCTGCCAGTCGAGGTACGGAATACCACGACGACCAACGGCATGGTCCAGACGGGGATCAACCGGGCCGGCATCTGGCGTGAACGCATCTTTCGTCAGAATACCCATATCGCTTTTTACCTCATTGGCTGGAGTGCTGTACTGTCCACCTCCCTGGTCAGTAACGGCACCGGTCAGCAACGGCAAACCATTGGCGTTTGTGCGGAAGGAGTTCACCAGATCAAAACTCGGCTGGTTAAAACCGCAGCAGTTACCCGGTCCGTTGGGACCGGTGTTATACGGGTAGTTCAGGTCAAACTCCGGGTTAGCATTGTTTACGCTACCGGTGTTTGCCGCTGCCTGAATCGCAAACACTGACTCCAGGTTATTATCATTAGACGCCTTGAAGACATCGGCATACTGCGGTACCAGACCGTATTTTTTACCACCGGCTGTCTGGCCGTTGGCAATGATCAGATCGAACAATGCCTTGGCTTCAGCATATTTCTTCTGGTACATATACGTCTTTGCCAGGTAAGAAGCCGCGGCCCACTTGTTGGCCCGGCCTACCTGACCCTGCGTTTCCGGCAGGTTGTCGTACGCAGCTTTGAAGTCAGCTTCGATCTTCGGCCACAGATCAGCCTGATTCGTTACTTTCTCAATACCGGTACCGTAGTCAAGAGTTTCATCGACATAAGGCGTATTGTTAAACAGACGCTTCAACTGGAAGTAGTAGTGAGCACGCAGAAAACGAGCCTCACCGCTAATCCGCTTCTTGTCGTCCTCGGTTACGTCGGCTCCGGCTTCCTTGATCAATCGCAACACGTTGTTGGCACGGGCCACACCTTCGTAGTTACCAGACCAGGCATCGGCGATTACCCCCTGTGTTGACAGGTACTCGTACCGCTGAATTGGATTGATATCACTGAAGTCCCCAGGGTCCGTTCCTTTGTTGGAGTCGCCCCCCCGGATGTTTCCCCATACCCAGTTAGAGGCACTGGCCATGCGATTGGCCCGGCCATTTAGCTGGGCGTAGGCAGAAATCAGCGCGCCATCCAGTCCTTTCTTGGAGGTTAGCTGGGCACTACTTACCTGACCGGTAGGTGGTACCACCAGAAAACTGTCTTTACAGGCGAAGCCAATGAGTGTGACACCTAAAGTTGTCGCTATGACTCGTTTTGTGATTATATGTTTCATACAAATAACTATGAATCTTGTTTTATCGACCGGCAGAAACGGTTTAGATCGCTGCTGCCGGTCTGGTGGTTACGATAGATAATTAGAAACCAAGGTTAAGACCTATCGTCCAGCTTCTGGTAATGGGGTAGTTTCCTACATCGATACCAAAGTTAGTATCGGCGTTACCACCTACCGACGGATCCAGACCCTGGTATTTAGTCACCGTAAACAGGTTGTTAGTCGACACGAATACCCGCAGACGCTGCAGACGGGCCCGCTCCAGGATATTAGCCGGCATGGTGTAGCCCAGGGTCAGGTTCTGCATCCGCAGGTAGCTGCCATCCTCAACATACCAGGAGTTCGCCTGTGTGTTGGTGCTGAAGTTAGAAGCTTTTTCGAAGATCGGCGTAGAGGCATCCCGGTTCTCAGGCGTCCAGGAATCTTTCACGCGCTCGCTGATCGCAGCACCGGCAAATGACGGATAGAAATCGGTAAACCACTTCGATACGTTGAAGATCTTATTACCAACCGACGCGTAGAAATACGTTGCCAGGTCAAAGTTCTTGAAGTTCAGCTGCAGGTTCAGACCACTAGTGAATTTTGGAACCGGACTGCCCAGGTACGTACGGTCGTTGATGTCAATTTTACCGTTACCGTCGATATCAGCATACCGGAACCGGCCCGGAGCGGCACCTTCCTGCGTAGGAGCAGCGGCTACTTCTTCTTTGCTCTGGAACAGGCCCAACACCTGATAGCCATAGAACGACGAGATCGAATAACCCAACTGGTTCCGGATCGGGTTGATACCGCGGAAGCCGGGGTTAACCGTCGTCAGGTACGTCAGACCCGGCGCCAGCTCAACAATTTTGTTGCTCAGAACACCAGCGGTAAAGTTTACCTCATAACCCAGGTCGGTGTTAATCTTGCCGCGGTTGATGATCTGCAGGTCAATACCCTTGTTCTCCATCTTACCAACGTTAACCGAAGGGGCCGCAGCCTGATAACCGACAACCTGCGCAACCGGTACCTGGAACAACAGGTCGCGGGTATCTTTCTGCCACAGATCCAGGATTACATCCAGTCGGCCGTTGAAGAAGGTAGCATCGATACCAATGTTCTTGGTAATACTGGTTTCCCATTTTGCATTCGGGTTACCGATCCGGGTCCGATAGTAGCCTTCCGAAACACTGGAGTTGCTGCCGCTGATGTCATATACCGACTGACCCAGGTTATTGGCATAGAGACTGTACTGGTTGTTCGGGTCTACGTTGTTGGAGTTACCCATTAAACCGTAACCACCGCGAATCTTCAGGTCGGTAATCCAGGGGACGTTCCGCATGAACTCCTCAGACGTAACCCGCCATGCTGCCGAGAAAGCCGGGAACACACCGTACCGGTTGTTAGCACCGAAACGGGAAGAACCATCGCGACGAACCAGCGCGGTAACAATGTACCGATCGTTGAATGAGTAATTCACCCGACCAAACAGCGAGAAGAAGTTAACACCTTTAAACAGGTTACTACCGATAACCCGGCCACTCGGCGAAACGGTGTTCAGCGTAACAAAGTTGATGTCCTGAGAGAATGGGTTCAGACCGTTACCGTTCATGTTCCGGCCAAAACCAGTATTCAAGGCTTCCTGACCCAGCAGGACGTCCAGGTTATGCACGCCAAAGCGCTGCTTAAAGTTAGCGGTGTTAGAGAATACCCAGGATAAGCTGTATCCACCCCCTTCGTTATAACTAAAGGCAGAGTTGTTTTCTGAGTTCTCGTACTGCCAGCGGCCGTAACCAAAGTTGTAGAAGTTATCGTACCGGCCCCCGATGCTGGTGCGCAGCGTCAGGCTTTCGATCGGATTGTACTCCAGGTACAGGTTACCAAAGCCCTGACCGTTGAAGCCCCGGTTGTTACGGATACCATCCCGTTCTGCTACCGGGTTACGGGGGTTATTAAAGCCCCTGGCTGCCGTACCGGCATATCCGCCGAATTCATCGTATACCGGAATGATAGATGGCATCCGGAAAGCACCCAGGATTGAGTTCTCGTCCGCGGCCACACCCTGACCACCAGATCCACCACCCTGGCCTAATACCGAACGGTAGGTGAACTGCATATTCTCCCCGATACGGAGGTTCTTCAGGATATCAAACTCGGAGTTCACCCGGAACGAATACCGCTTAAAGCTGTTGTAAAGCAGAATACCCTGCTGATCCTGAACACCTAAGCCCATATAGTACCGGCTAGTCTCAGAACCACCGGAGATACCCAGCGTATGGCGGTGCAGCGGAGCCGGGCGGGTGATAGCACCGTACCAGTCTGTTCCGGCCTTGTTTGCTCTTACCAACTGGTAGATTGACCCTGCACTGGGATCAATGTTATACAGTTTTCTGGCAGCTTCCACGTCGACATTACCGGTAACGCCATAGCTTAATGACCGGGTGCCGGTTGAACCAACAACAGGTACGATCAGGTAATCAGGAATAACCGGGGTGGCTCCGGTACCAAACTGCGGATGGCTGAAAATAGGTTGTCTGCCTTCCTGGAAAGCAGCATTTTTCTCGGCATTCCAGGTCCACGTAGCAAAATCCTGCGTGTTCAGCATTTGCTGGCCTTTGCCGGGGTCAGTTACGCCGTACATACCATCATAGGTAATGTTCAGTTTACGGGCTGAGCGGGAGCCTTTCTTGGTGGTGTAAACAATCACACCGTTGGCAGCCCGCGCACCGTAGATCGAAGCCGACGCAGCATCTTTCAATACCGTAGTCGACTCGATGTCATCCGGGTTCAGGAAGTCGGTTGTTCCTACCGGTACCCCGTCAACAATGTACAGCGGCTCGTTACCACCGAAGGCACCGAAACCCCGCACGCGGATCTGGCTGGTTGTACCCGGCTGGCCGTTGGTAATCACCGTTACCCCGGCTACGCGACCCTGCAGCTGCTGCTCCACGTTACCGGTTGGGGTTACCGTGAGGTCTTTCGCCTTTACAGTGGCTACGGCACCGGTTGTTTCACGGCGGCTGTCCGTCGTATAACCGGTTACAATAACCTCGTTCAGGGCGGTTACATCTTCCTGCAGGTTAACGGTAAGACTGGACTGGTTTCCGACCGCCACTTCCTGGGACCGGTAGCCGATACCCGAAATGACCAGAACCGGATTTGCACCTCTCAAGGTGAGAGAAAAGTTACCATCGGCATCCGTAGAGGTACCCGTAGTGGTCCCTTTGATCACGACGTTCGCGCCAGGCACTGGCCCGTCTGTACTTGTCACTCGTCCCGTGACACGACGGTCCTGGGCGGAAACACTCATACTTAAGAATAGCATGAGTGCACACAAAAAACCAGCTTTTAAGGACTGATAAAAGTTTGGCATCATATGGTTAGGGATGTTAAAAAATTAAAACCGGTTCAATTTTATAGAAGAAACATCACATTTCAAAATGGTCTTTGCTTAGCGTATGTTTTACACAAAGTAATTTATTGTATTTTTTTTATATGAATCGTGACAACCAAAATTCTACTCATTTGATTTTAAGTTTGTTATTTTATGAGCTTAAAGCGGTATTCGACTAAGAATAAGGTGAAGAAAAGATTTTTTTTTCTTTGAACAAAAAGAAGGATATCTACCTAATAACCAAAACAGTTACTACCAAACAAATTTATAATCAAAGAGAGAAGAGAGGCCAATGATTTGATTTTATCAGGTTTTGGTTCGCCACTTTTTTTTCCGGCCGGCACTATAAATAGGAGTTATACACGTTCCCTTTGTAAATTAGCTGTTTGAAACACAACCCGGTGTCATCTGTGCAACGATCATTCTTTCTCTTTACGGCCCTCGCCCTTGCCGCACTGCTGCTGAGTTCATGCGATAAGCCGCTCTTCACGCAGGTTACGGCCGAGGAGTCGGGCATTACGTTCTCGAACCGCATTAGTGAGAACGACACCCTGAATATCCTTGATTTTGAATACATCTATAATGGCGGTGGAGCTGCCATTGGCGATTTTAACAACGATGGCCTGCAGGATGTGTTTTTTTCGGGAAATCAGGTTTCCAACAAGCTGTACCTCAACAAAGGAGATTTTAAGTTCACTGATATTACGGAGAAAGCTGGGGTTGGTGGTAACGGTAAGTGGTGTTCGGGCGTTGCCGTGGTCGATATCAACAATGACGGCTGGCTGGATCTGTACGTAGGCGCGACCGTCAGCAAAACAGCGGCCCGGCGGGAAAACCTGCTCTACGTGAACCAGGGGGTTAAGCAGCCGGGCGATGTTCCGGTGTTCAGGGAAATGGCCAGTGCCTACGGCGTTGCCGATGATGGACACACCACCAATGCGGCTTTCTTTGATTACGACAACGACGGCGACCTCGACCTCTATGTTCTGACGAATACCATCGAGAACTACCCGAACGCTTATCACAAAAAAGTTGTCGATGGCTCCTCTCCTACTACCGACCGGCTGTATCGGAATGACTGGAACGAACAGCTTGGTCATCCGGTGTTCACCAATGTGTCCAGGCAGGCCGGTATTCAGATTGAAGGCTATGGTCTCGGCCTGAACATCTGCGACATCAACCGCGATGGCTGGAAGGACATTTACGTTACCAACGATTACCTGAGTGACGACCTTCTGTACATTAACAACCACGACGGCACCTTTACCGACCAGGCCAGCCAGGTGTTTAAGCACACCAGCAATACGGCTATGGGCAATGACGTAACCGATATTAATAATGACGGGCTGATGGACATCATCGCGGTGGATATGCTCCCGCAGGATAACCTCCGGAAAAAAGTCCTTCTGGGCCCAAACAACTACCAGACCTATTTAAACAACGAGGAGTACGGCTTCAACTATCAATATACCCGCAATACCCTCCAGTTGAACCAGGGCTTCCGGCCGGCACCGGCCCTCGCTAATCCGGCCGATTCACTGAAGAACCGCCAGCCGGTATTTAGCGAAATAAGCCTGCTGTCCAACATAGCCGAAACCGACTGGAGCTGGACACCCCTGGTTATTGATTTCGACCACGATGGTTACCGGGATCTAATTGTTACCAATGGCTTCCCCAAAGACATTACCGATCGTGATTTTATGCAGTTCCGGGCCAACAGCTCTTCGGTCGCCAGCAAAAGCTTTACGCTGGAGCAGATCCCGGTCATTAAAATCAGCAATTATGCGTTCCGGAACCAGGGCGACCTCACGTTTACGAACGTGACCAAAGACTGGGGGCTGGAACAGCCTTCTTTTTCCGACGGTGCCGCCTACGGTGACCTGGACAATGACGGTGATCTCGATTTTGTGATCAACAACATCAACGACTCTGCTTTTGTCTACCGCAACAATCTTATGGAGACAAAGGCCAAAGAAGCTAATTACCTCCGGATCAAATTTAAAGGGAATGATACCAACCGGATGGGCCTCGGCACGTTTGTGGAGATCACCTACGATGGTGGCAAAAAGCAGGTCTATGAACACTCGCCCTACCGGGGCTACCTCTCATCCGTAGAGCCGGCGGCCCACTTTGGCTTAGGAGCCGTTTCAACCGTTGAGCAGGTAAAAATTATCTGGCCGGCCCAGGGCACCACGCCCGCCAAAGCCCAGACCCTGCGTGGGGTGAAAGCCAATCAGGTGCTGACCGTCGACAGCCGCAACGCCACCGAACCAGCCACGTACCCGCCCACCAGCCCGGCCCGGCCGGTCTTCCGCGAGGTCACCGATTCCCTTAACCTGACGTTTGTCCATCAGGAACCGGAGTTCATCGACTTCAACGTGCAGAAACTGCTGCCGCATAAGCTGTCGCAGTTTGCCCCCGCCGTGTCTACCGGTGATGTGAATGGCGACGGGCTGACTGATTTATTTATTGGGGGCTCCCGGTCACAAAAAGGGACGTTTTATCTCCAGACGGTTCAGGGCACGTTTGTTCAGCGGGATCTGTTACCGGGTCCGGAGAATATTCCTCCGGCTCCGATTGGTGCGGCCAGCTACGGCCGGCCGGTTAGCCCCAAACAGGAGGAAGACATGGGCACCCTGTTGTTCGATGCCGACGGCGACGGCGATCTGGACCTGTATATTGCCAGTGGAGGCATGGAAGCCGAACCCAACAGCCCTGCGTACCAGGACCGGCTATTTATCAATGATGGCACGGGTCAGTACACATTGGCCCCTCGGGCACTACCCAAAAGCCTGATCAGCAAATCCTGCGTAAAAGCTGCCGATTTTGACCGGGATGGTGATCTTGATCTGTTTGTGGGTGGCCGCGTAGAGCCAGCCCAGTACCCCAAACCGGTATCCAGCTATATTCTGCGAAACGACTCGCAGCCCGGCCAGCCTACCTTTACGGACGTAACGGCTTCGGTAGCGGAAGACCTCCTGAACCTGGGTCTCGTTTGTGATGCGCTTTGGACCGACTTTGATAACGACGGCTGGATGGACCTGATGCTGGCGGGGGAATGGATGCCGCTGACTTTTTTACAGAATGTAAACGGTAAACTCACCAACCGGAAAACCGTTACCCTGCCCAACTCCGAAATCGCAGCCGTTGGGTGGTGGAACAGCCTGCTGGCCGCCGATTTTGATCGCGACGGGGACATAGACTATATCGCCGGTAACCTGGGCAGCAATACCTTAAGCCAGGCCAGTGTAAAGGAGCCCATCTCCGTGTATGCCAAAGATTTTGATAACAACGGCTTTTACGATGCCATCCTGACGACCTACTTCCCCGACGGAAACGGTCAGCGTAAAGAATTCACCTTTCACGGTCGGGAAGACCTGATCCGGCAGATGATTTCTATGCGCGCCCGGTTCCCGTTATACAAAGATTTTGCGGGCGCGTCGGTCGACAAACTGTTGAAAGAAGAGGAACTGAAAGATGCCATTGTGCTGCGGGCCAACTACATGAAGTCTGCGTATATAGAGAACCTGGGCAACGGTGCTTTCCGGCTGAAGGATCTTCCGGTTCAGGCACAGCTGGCTCCGGTTTTCGGTATGCTTGCCGATGATTTTGACCAGGATGGGCATCCGGATGTTCTGCTGGTGGGAAATGATCACAGTAACGAAGTTTTTGTTGGCCGGCTGGACGCCTTGAACGGTCTGATGCTGAAAGGCGACGGCAAAGGCAGTTTCACCGCCCTGACGCCGGCAACCAGTGGCTTTTATGTACCCGGCAATGCCAAAGGGCTGACCAGGCTGAGTGATGCCACCGGAAATCAGCTCATTGTGGCTACGCAGAATCGGGGACCGTTAAAAGTGTTCCGCGCCGGGCGTTCGGCACGGGTGGTACCGTTAAAGCCTACCGATGTAGCAGCCTTTATTACATACAGCGACGGACGGCGGGAAAAAGCAGAGTTTTGTTACGGTCAGTCCTTTCTTTCCCAATGCGCCCGCGAGTTACCCCTGAACCATGGGGTAAAAGCAGTCGAAATTATTGATTCCAAAGGGCAACGCCGGCCGGTTTCCGTTGGTACTCTGGTAACAGCGAGACATTCCCGGTAGCCGGTGCTCTTCTCAACAAACCGTATGCGTTTTTTAGTACTGGCCAGTTTTTTGGTCTTATCATTTCAGAGTTGCTTTTTCTCTCAATCCGATACCCAGCAGCCATCCGGCTTATCGGGTGCCGAACTGGCCCGGCTTCACTGCGGCAGTTGCCATATGGCACCGTCGCCTGATCTCTTGACGAAACCAGTCTGGCGCGAAGGGGTATTGCCCCAGATGGCCCTGCGTATGGGCATGAGCGATGACCTGATCAGCGTCATCAGCAATCTCTCTACGGCCGCCGAAGCCGATACCCTGCTGCACGCGGGTATCTATCCGGGTACTCCCCAGATGCACCCGGACGACTGGCAGAAAATTGTTGATTATTATACGCAGCTTGCCCCCGACAGCCTCGCTTCTCAGGCTGCCAAACAGCCGGTTCAGGGCACGCTGCCCCAGTTCCAGGCCCGACCGGCTCCCCTGGCGGTTCCCCCGCTGGTGACACTGGTGTACCATGACAGCACCCGGAAGCAATGGTGGATCGGTATGCGAAACGGAACGTTGTACCAGATGGATCAGCAGTTTCGCTCGCTTGATACCAATTACCTGCCCAGCACCCCCTCGTCGATCAAGATACAGCCCAATGGCCAGGCCCAGGTGCTGTTAATGGGCATAATGGATCCGAATGATAGCCGGAAAGGGGAATTCGTTGCGCTCAGGCCCGGTCAGACCACCCCGACCACCCAGGTGACTCCGCTACTCAAAAACCTGCAACGGCCGGTTCAGCATCTCACCGCCGATTTTAACCAGGACGGCCGGGAGGATATTCTGGTTGCCCAGTTCGGCAACAACCTGGGCAGGCTGACCCTACACGAACAGCAACCAGACGCTACCTATAAGGAGCATATTCTGGACTATGCCCCCGGCACCCGGACTATGCAACTCCACGATTTCAACGGTGATGGCCGGATCGACATTATGGCGCTGCTCACCCAGGGCGACGAGTCAGTAGCTATTTACTGGAACCGGGGAAACAGCCGGTTTGAGAAACAGGTGGTCCTGCGATTTCCACCGGTGTACGGCTCCAGTTATGCCGAACTGGCCGACTTCAACGCTGACGGTCACCCAGACATCCTCTACACCAACGGCGACAATGCGGATTATTCAAAGATATTGAAACCCTACCATGGCGTACGGATTTTTTTGAACGACGGGCGCAACCACTTCAGGCAGGCCTGGTTCTATCCGATGCACGGGGCAGCCAAAGCCCTTGCCCACGATTACGATAAGGACGGCGACTTAGATATAGCGGCAATCTCGATGTTCCCGGACGCGGCAGCTAAGCCGGCCGAACAGTTTTTGTACTTTACCAATACCGGTAACCTCCGCTTCAGTCCCCAGACCTTCGCCGAAAACGGGGCAGGCCAGTGGATGCTGCTGGAAAAGACCGACTACGACCAGGATGGTGATATGGATCTGCTCCTGGGCTCCTTTATGCTCAGAAAGCGTTCCAATCAGGTAAATACCAACAAAGGGCTCTGGCTGCTCGAAAATCGGTTGCACTGACCAGCTTTGGTCTGCGAATAGATCCGTCCGGAAGCTATCAAACCCGGAGAAACAGCTTCCGCTTGTACATCCAGTACAGCATCAGCCAAAACACCAGCAGCACGGCAGTTCCGCTCAACAGGGTTTCGTACGGCTCACCGAAGAGGTTGAATACATCCTGGCCGAGGTGGATTTTGAAGGTGTCAATAATAAAGCCACCGATGAGGTGCGACAGCACATAAATGGCAATGGAGTTCATGCCGATGACCACCAGCGGAAAAGCCCAGTCCCGCTGCCTGCGCACGTCAATTATGTAGTAAAAAGCCGCCAGCAGCAGAAAACACCAGCCTCCGCTGAACAGCACCCAGCCCGGCGACCAGATCCGCTTGATGGACGGACTAATCCCGGTAACCGTCAGCAGCCAGCCACCCATCAGACCCAGCACTCCGGCGATCAGAAACCGCTTCAGCAAGTCGGCGGGAGTCAGTTCCGACCGCAGCCAGCGCCCGGCCAGTAAACCCAGGATCATGGTACCCAGCGTAGGAATAAAACTCAGCGTGGCGTAGCCGCCCCCATTGAACGAAAACGGTTTCTGACGCGGAAACAGGTTCAGAAACCAGGTATCAAACGCCCAGGCCAGGTTGCTGTTTTTGTTGAAATGAGCGGCAATGCCCGTCCGGTGGTGGGGCCAGTCGGCCGGCACGCCCACCGCGGTATAGTCGAAGCCGGGGCCAGGCAGCGGGTACAGCACAAACGCCAGCCAATACCCGACCAGCACAGCGGCCAGCGCCAGCCAGACCTGCCGGTTGGGCCGGTAGCCCAGCAAAAACAGAAACGGATAGCCCAGACCAATCTGGGTCAGCGTATCTTCAAAGGTAAAGTGGGTCTGCTCCCGGTGGACCGACCTCAGAAAGATGCCCAGCAGAATCAGGATGAGCGACCGCCGGACGGCATGCCCGAAAAGGGAACCGAATGAGCTGCCGGCCGTGGCCCGGCTGGCCATGGAATACGGCAGGGCTACCCCCACCAGAAATGAAAACGAGGGTTGAATCAGGTCGTGCAGGGAGCAGCCAAACCAGTCGACATGATCCTGGTGGTAGGCCAGAAAGCGCCAGAATGAGCTGTCGGGAAGCAGTTTGGCCACCCGCCCGAATTCGAGTACTTCCGCCATCATCAGGAACATAACAAAGCCCCGGTAGGCGTCCATCGACATCAGCCGGCCCGCCCGGAACTGGGAGGCTAAACCGGTACCGCCGGTTTGAGGTTCAGTATTTTGTAGTGTAAGCATACCTACTCCCAGAAAGAACCGAACGGATCAGGAATACTTTTCTTCGCGAAAATAAAACCCGACAATGGCCCCTACTACCCCACCCAGGATACCGGCGGTGGTCGTAAAGAGTTGCATGGTCCGGTCAAACTCTTCGCGGTTAGCGCTGTTGTAGGCCATGTAAACGATGAAGGATAAAAGCGTAAAATAAGCGATCAGCGCCAGCAGCGCCACATATTTACGCAGGGTAGTGGCCTTACCCTGCTGGACACCCGACAATACGGGTATTCTTCCGGTACGCATACGTGAACAGGAGTTTATGGTTGATAGATGAGCGGGTAATGGACGAAGCCAGGTATTAGCTGGCCAGGGAGAGGCCGCTTTCGGGCGCTTCGTCTTCTTCGTATTCCTCGTCGAGCAGGGGTACTTCCTCTTCGTCGCTCAGGGTATAGAAGTACTCAATCAGCGGGCGTTTGCTCTTCTCCGTGCCCTTTACGATTTTGGCTACGCGCTTCGTTTCCACCACCTCCTCCAGAATGCCCAGCGCCATGGCAATGACACCCGCTTCGTCGTAGCCTTCCTGTTCCATGCGCCTGACGAACAATTCTGCTTTTCCGGTTAAACGTATGTTGATTTTTCTGGCCATAAAAGATAGCTTGGTTTAGATTGGGGCTGTAACATAAGAAGATATTTAAATAATGCCAACCGGCACGCTAATAATTAGTTAGCGATAGTTCAGGTTTTGTAAACACAGACATACATATACAAAAAGAGACCGACATAAGCCGGTCTCTTTGGCAGAAAATCAGAGGAAGGTGGGCCCGTATTAGGCCGATGCTTAGTTTTTCTCGGCGGTGATGGTGAACTGAGCGCCGGTATCGTCGGTGCTTTTGATGATGATTTTGTCGCCTTTCACCTGAGCGATCTCGTCGCTCTCGACGCGCAGGCCAATGGTGCCACTGCCAGCATCGGTTAGTTCGATGCCATCAACCGAGCCCACCAGGAAATCGCTGTTGTCGGATTTTGCCCGGATGTTCAGGTCCAGGCTAACCGTGTTAGCCGTTTCCCTGATCACCTTGACGCTGCCTTTGATGTTGGTCTGGCTGGCGGGGTACGTTTTGCCACCAATTTTGGCTTCCGTGTAGGTGTACGAGCCGGCAATCTGGCTGGCCATATCCGGATCGGGTTCTACCTCTTTCTTACAGGCAGTGAACGAAACAGCGGCCAGCAGGACCAGCATGACAGATCGACGGGCATTGATAAACAGGTTCATAGTTGTGTAGTGTTTTTTGGTGTGGATGTTTTGTCAGCGGGTTTTGTCCGTCTGACGATACAAAGGTGCATTGTCGGCAAAAAGAATCGATGTGCTTCCTGCTCCAGTCGTCAGAAACGAAGCTCCAACTGGCAATTTTCCGGCTTGAATCGATTCAGTCAGAAGCTGCCTGCCGGGCAATTCACAGTACTTTCATGCGGAAAGAGCCGCTGATAGAGGCAAACTCCGGCTTGTCGTAACAATACGTGCGCTTCGTATTCACTACTTCTCCGGAGAACGTTCCGGTTACATAGCCGCTCTCCACCGTGAACGTAACACTTCCGGGTGTAAATTTCCGTACGGGAGGATCCGGGTATTCACCGGGAGCCGTCTTTTTACACTCCGTATATACACAGCCATATGACACGTTGTTAACACCAATTCCTATCTCGGCCTGCCCGGATTTTTGCAGATCACCAAATGCTCCTCCTTTTCCAAGCGTTGTAAACTCAATGGATACATTCTTTTCGATGGAGCCTCCCCCTATCAGGTAACCTTTACCGTAACTCATAGCTGACACGGTGCTCATCGTGTACTTGGCTCCGTTGAAAAACAACACGAGTTCATCTCCCATTACCGTAATTCTGGAAAACAGAATTAGTTTACCTTTGGTGGTAGGTGGTCTTACTTCTACACTAATAACCACCGGATTCGGCGTGATGGGCCCCTCCGCCGGTGCAAAATAGGTGGCAAAGTAATTCTCCGGCAGTAGTTTACCTCCCCCTTCCAGTCTCCAGTTACTGAGCTCATTAACCTTGGTCGGATCAGACAACTGGATACCTTTGGGATCTACTGACAGGTTATTTTGCTTAAATGTACTGTAAATACCCACCAGCGTGCCCTCTCCGTAGCCAATAATAGGCTTTACCACATCCATGGTGTACGATTCGAAAATGCTATAATCGCTGAAATGAGTCGTGAGAACAGAGACTGTATGCGCCCGTTCGTTCACGGTCACCGCATCAACCGTTTCCCAGATACCCTTACTGTTCTGGTAAGCAATTTGCAGCACCTGTGGCTGACCGCTGCTGAGGGAATCCGGCTCATAAGCCATCGTTATGGTAACCGGTTTGTCAAACGTCTGCCCGTGCGGACTAAAACGAAACCCATTGCCGATCCGGCTGGGTGCGGTACTGGTAATTGGCTGAATGCTGATCGTCGTTGTTGCTTTTAAGGCCCCGGCGGGTATTGTGAGTGAAACCCTGCCATCCGGCGAAGCAACGATACCGCCCTCGGGGCCAATGCTTTTGCTGATAAGAGCGCCCAGCGGCTCTCCTACCGGCTTTATGGTTCCGGACCCGGACTTGTCGGATGTTGACCCAGCAGGCGTTGGATCATTGGTTGGACGGCAGCAAACCAGTCCCAGTGCTGCACTGAGCAGCAGCAGATAGAACGTTTTCATGGAGGATGGTGTGGAAAGGTGTATGTACTAAAAATCAGCTATTAACGGATAGGGAGTATGGTTCTTCCGTGGTGCGTATGGCATACCCAAGCAACGTCCACATCACGGCAGAATACAGCGCGGAAAACACAACGGCCGCCATAGCCCCCTGCCCCAGCAGCACACCGGACAGAACTGATAAAGGCAACCACAGGCCTACGGCAAACGGCACATACTTTCGCCAGCCGGACAGCCGCCCCGCCCGGATCACTGCGACGCCAACCGCCAGCATAAACAGGTTGCTGGCCGGCCAGGAGAGATCGGTAATCCGGTACAACAGGTCGCCGGCCGAGGGATAAACCGCTGCGTAAAAATCCCAGACGTTAGCGAGGCTCAGCAACACAAGCATGACGGTCAGAATACCCCGGCCGATACGGCTGGAACCGGCCGCATCCATCCGGTACAACGCCCAGATACAGCCAAGCCAGCCCAGCGCATAGGGAATACCGAATAAAGCCGCCAGTCGCATGTCCTGCGTGCCGGCATTGGCCTGAATGATATACTCAATTCCCAGAAAAGGGGCACCCAGCATACCGAGGGTACCCAGCGTACGATTTGTCATGTACTTTTTGGTTTTAAGAGATGGAAGATTTTGTATGGCAGAAGCCTTCACTGGGTTCTTCTGCCATACAAAGATGGGCCGGGGCAAGCCCGGTAGTCAATACTCCAAACGGGTGAGAGAAAGCGGGGATCTAGCGGGTCAGGCCCTCCCGCAAGGCCTTCAGAACGGCTTCAGTTTTGGAGTTTACCTGGAGTTTTTCGTAGATGTGTCGCACGTGAGTCCGGACGGTTTCAACGCTGATCGACAGCTCATCGGCCATGCCTTTAAAGCTGTTTCCTTTGACCAGCCCCCGCAGAATCTCCATTTCCCGGGTAGACAGCCCGTAGTCTTCCCCGCCGGGCTTGGGCTGCTGAAAATGCAGCAGCACTTTCCGGGCCACGCTGGGCGTCATGGGAGAGCCACCCCGGTGTATGTCCCGAATGGCCGTAAGGATATCGGCCGGTGAGGTATTCTTCAGTAAATAGCCGCTGGCACCGTTCCGGATGGCCTGAAAGATAGCGTCGGCATCGTCAACAACGGTCAGCATCAGGACCTGCGTAGCCGGCGACAGGGCTTTAACGATCGGCACTGCCTGGATACCACTCAGGCCGGGCATGTCAATATCCATCAGCACCACATCCGGTTGCCAGGCAGCGATCGTTTCCTTCAGATTCTTACAATTCTCAAAGGCGCCCAGCAAGGCAAAACCCGGTGTAGCCTGAAACAAAAACGACATGCCTTCGCGCAACGCTTTATTGTCTTCAAAATACACTAGCCTGATTGGTGCTTCCATATCCCAAAGTAAACGCTTTGCCGGTTACGGTGAATCACCTTTTCAGGTGATTTTAAGGGATAGTTCTACCCGGGTTCCCTGCCCCACTATTGAGTAAACGGTCAGGATTCCGCCTATTTCGGCGGCTCGGCGGTGCAGATTCAGCAGCCCATTCCCCGCCCGAATTTCCGAAGGCACAAACCCTCTGCCGTTATCTTCCAGACTCATCGTCAGCGTTGAACCCGTCACCTGTAGGCTCAGTCTCACCTGCGTGCACTCGGCGTATTTAACGGCATTGTTCAGCGCTTCCTTGAAGATCAGGTACAGATTACGACGTTGCGCCAGGTCGAGCCGGGTGTTCGTAAAAGACGGTGGTATGGCGGTATCAAAGGCAATGCCGCGGGCGTCGAGCAGCGTGTTGGCAAAATGACGCATGCGGGTAACCAGGTCTTCGAGCGTTTCCTCATCCGGTTTGATGGCCCATATGATGTCGTGCATGGATTCTGACAGGGCTGTGGCGCTCTCACTGATCCGCGCCAGCATTGGCACCGATACCGGCACAGCCTGCTGGGCCTGCTGCTGTAGCACATCGCTGATGATCCGGATGCTGCTCAGCGTAGACCCCATATCGTCGTGCAGATCGGAGGCAATGCGCCGGCGGATCTGGTCAATGCGTCGGCGTTGCTGCTGCCGGTAGCGACTCACGCCTAATACGATCAGCAGGCCCAACAGTATCAGACCGGTGCGGAACCAGGCCGTTTTGTAAACCGGAGCCTTCACGGTCAGGGGTACCGTCAGTCCGGCTTCATTCCAGACACCATCGTTGTTACAGGCCCGCACCCGAAGCTGATAATCACCGCCGTCGAGGTTGGTGTAGGTAGCCTGCCCGGCGGTGGAATAGACCCAATCCTGATCAAAGCCTTCTAACTTGTACGCGTAACGGTTGCGGCTGGACTGGCTGAAATTCAGCGCGGCAAAACGGATGGTTACCACATTTTCGTCGGCTTGCAGGGTAACCGGCTCCCCCGTTGCCCACCGGCGGGGCTGGTTCATGACCTCAATTGATGTGATAGCTATGGGTGGCGGCAGGCGATTGACCCGAAGCTGAAGGGGATCAAATCGATTAAACCCATTGATATGACCGATAAAAATATCCCCGTTCCGGTTCTGCCGCAAGGTATTCAGCGAATTGCTGATCAGACCGTCTTCTTTTTTGTAGTAGGAAAACAGACCGGTGGCCGGGTCGAGCCGGTGCAGGTAATTATTAGTTGCCATCCAGATAGCGCCCTGACTGTCTTCCAGCAGGCTCTGCACCTGCCCCTGAAGGCCCTTGGCCGGGGTAACCACCCGCCTGATATGGCCGCTGGGCTGTAGTTCCAACAAAAAATCGGTACCAGCTACCCAGACCGAACCGTTGCGTGTGGCCAACACGGCCGCCATCTGATACTGGCTGTACCGCCCCAACGGAATCTGTCGGGCCACCTGTCCCCCCCTGTCGACACAATGCAGCCCCCGGTTAGAGGCCACCCAGAGCCGCTGCCGGTTATCAATGGCCAGGTCAACCACCTGCTGACTTTGCTCAGGGTAGCCGCCCGGTAACGGTACCTGTTTGAATGAGGCCTCCTCAGGGCCGGCAGCGGTGGTATTTACGTACCAGAGGCCTTCGTAATTGGTCCCCATCCACAGCCGGCCATCGTCGGTGAGCAGCAGCTTCATCAGCTTGTGGTTGATCTTCGGGGTTTTCAGAAAGGAAAAGTAGGATTGCCATTTGTTTTTAGCCGGATCGAACGTAACCAGCCCGAAACGGGAACCCAGATAGATCCGGCCGGTTTTGTCCTGCACAATATCAAATAGCTCGTTACTCTTTAGCGCGGGCGTGTTTTCGTGCCGGTAGTGAACCAGTTTGTCGCTGGACTGGTCCCAGCGGTACACGCCGTTTACCCAGACACTCAGCCAATAACGGCCGGGCGTATGGTTATCTTCGACTACTCCCGAGACGATGTTGAACTGATTATCCTCAAAAAAACTTCCCAGCCGCTTACGCTGGAACCGCACCGACCAGGGATCTATTTTTTCGACGCCTTTATCGGTTGCAAACCAGACTATACCCGACTGCTGGTCTTTGAACACCGCAGACACCGTGCCCCCATTATGGCTGTAGGGCTCCTGCGGATCGAACGGTATGTCTATATAGCGGCCCGTCTGGAGCCAATACTGCTGTACGCCGTGTAGCCCTCCTCCTATCCAGAGTAACCGCCCCTCGCTGGCCACCGAATCCTCCGCCATTGCGAGCATGGCCGTCCCACCCAAATCTTTATACGGGGCAAACGTGTCGGTCTGGGCATTATACCGCCAGAGGCCTTTCCCCCAGGTAGCCGCCAGCAGTTGCTTCCGGCTATCGACCAGCAATTCGGAGACCAGCAGCTCTGTATCCAGATGGCCAAAGTTGCGGCCGGCGTAATAGTGATACTGACCGGTACCTTCATCGAAGCGGTAGATGGCCCCACCCAGCACCAGCCACAGCCGCCCAACCGGATCAATGGTGGGTTTTACAATGTACGACTTCGACCGGATGTCATCCGGCAGCGGATACGATTTGTACTGGAGGGTCCGGATATCGATTTTAAACAGCCGCTCCATCGACCCGAACCAGGCACTTCCCCGCCCATCAGGCACAACCCGGAAGATGTCATACGTAGGAGAAGCCAGCGTAAGCTTAGGTAACCGGATAGGGGTAAACGTTTCTCGAACGGGGTCGAGCCGGGTCAGCCCCTGGTCGGTCGCTATCCAGAGCTGGCCATGCTCATCCGGGGCCATGTCATACACATGATTTCCCGGCAGTTGCCCAGGTCCGGCGTAATACTGCTTAAAGTGGGTACCATCGAACCGGTTCAGGCCCTTAACAGTACCGAACCACATAAAACCCTGCCGGTCTTTCAGTAGGCAGGTTACCTCATCGTGCGACAGGCCCTGATCGGTAGTGTAGTGTTCAAAAGCGGGATGGGTAGGTTGCGCCTGGCTTACCGATAGCGCCAGCCACGGCAAAACAATCCTGAGCATCCACCAAAACACAACTACCTGTTTCATTGTCTGGTATAGAGGCAACCCAACTGAACTACCGGCGTCTGAACCGGCTTAGCTAAGTTATCGGTAATCAGGCGTTTTTTACCAGCATCCTCCCAGATTTATCTGAGGCCATAGCGATAAGTACCGAATCTGATTTTAGCGGTGACAAGCCATGAGGCTGCTTAAACAAAGGACGGTCACAAACGGTTGGTTCAGCAGTACTCAACATAACAAACGAGGTATGCAACCCAATATTGGTCTTGACGCTAAAGTCCTCAAGCAGGACAATGAATTGTTAAACGCCTTTCTGGCTGACTTACACGTACTCTACATCAAAACCCGTAAATACCACTGGAACGTGGCCGGGCCGAACTTCATGGAGTACCACGAATTTTTTGAGAAGCAGTATACCGCGATTGAAGAAGAGATAGATCAGGTTGCCGAGCGCATCCGGCAGCTTGGGGGTAAACCGGTATCAACCATGAACCAGTTTCTGAAAGCCACCAGCCTGAAGGAAGACGAAGGAACGCCAAAAGACACAGCCGAAATGTTCAAAAACCTGTTGAACGACCACGAGCAGGTGGTTCGGGAACTGCGTCAGGATGTGGAAACCTGCGACGAAGAGCTGAACGATGCCGGCACGGCTGATTTCCTGACGGGCCTGATGGAAGCCCACGAAGCCATGGCCTGGATGCTGCGGAAGTATCTGTCCTGAAAAGAACAATACTCTTTATAAAATCCCGGTGCCGGATCGTATAACGACACCGGGATTTTCATTGTCTATTTAATCCCTTTCACCCGCATCGGCACCGTATAGACCGACTCGGTGGCAGTAATGAACAATGTTTTACGATCTTTGCCGCCAAAGGTCACATTGGCCGTCCACCGCGACGGAACCGGTATGTTCCCGATCTTTTTCCCGCTTGGGTCAAAAATGGTAACGCCCTGACCGGTGATGTACAGATTGCCCTGGTTGTCGAGCGTCATGCCGTCGGAGCCCATCGGGGCAAACAACTGGCGGTTGGTCAGCGTACCGTCTTTACTGATGTCAAATTTGTAGGTTTTGCGATCACCAATGTCGGCCACGTAGAGGTATTTACCGTCGGGCGTACCGATGATACCGTTGGGCTGCTTAAAATCGGTGGAAACGGGTATCGGCTCCTTCTGGCCTTTAGGCAGATAATAGACATGCTGCCCCTCCACATCCGGTTTTTTACGCTCCCACCAGGCCCGCTGGTAATAGGGATCGGTGAAGTAAATATTGCCTTTCGGATCGATCCAAAGGTCATTGGGCCCGTTGAGTTTCTTCCCCTTGTAGTCACTCATCAGCACTGTCACTTCCTTATCCGGACTGATCGACCATAGTTCATTCTTTTCATCGGCGCAGGAGATCAAATTTCCCTTTTTATCAAAATACATACCGTTGGAGCGGCCGGTCTTGTCCATAAAGAGCGACAAGGTGCCGTCGGTATCGTACTTCCAGATTTTGTCGTTGGGCTGGTCGGTGAAGTAAATATTACCCTTCTTATCGACGGCCGGCCCTTCGGTAAACGAAAACTGATTGGACACCCGCTGCACCGTAGCGCCGGGGGCCACTACCTTAATGGAGTCGGGAATTGGGCCGGTGGTTTGCTGGCTGTAGGCGGAAGCGGAGAAAAATAGAAAAATAGCTATTGCACGTGTGATTCTACGAAAAACGATCATGGTGGTCAGGAGTATTTGAATAGAAGATAGTTCAAGATCAGGTTCTACTGCTAATTGGTATACTTACCGTAAAATTGAGTAAAACAGACGGTAAAATTTGCTTTCAGGTGTAAGATAATAACGCTTTATCCCTATAATCCCATTGGACACTACTACGTTAACACGACTTCCTGCACGACTTGGCCTGATCCTGATCAGTGTACTGTTTTCTGTCTCAGTCCTCTATGCGCAAACCGGCGGCAAAGTAAAACTCACCGGCAAGATCCTGGACGCCCAGACCAATGCCCCCCTGGCTTACGCCAATATCCGTCTCTTTACAATCGATGATAATAAACTGATTACCGGGGGCATTACCAGTGAAACCGGTGAATTTGCCGTTGAGGCTCCGGCGGGTACCTACTACGCGCTACTGGATTTTATGGGATACAAAGCCCATAAAACAGCCACTGTAACGCTCGCCCGGAGTAACTCTCCCTATGATATGGGAACCATTAAACTTGCGGCCACAACCAATACCCTGGAAGAAGTGGTGGTGCAGGCCGAAAAAAGTACCATGGAACTGGCGCTGGATAAACGAATCTTCAACGTCGGCAAGGATCTTTCCAATGCGGGCGGTACCGCCACCGATATTCTGCGCAACATCCCGTCGGTAGCCGTCGATGTGGAAGGGAACGTCAGCCTGCGGGGCAGCAACAGCGTGCGTATTCTGATCGACGGCCGGCCGTCCGGCCTCGTTAGTCTGAAAGGCGGTGGCGGCCTGCAACAGTTGCAGGGCAGCATGATCGAGCGCATTGAAATAATCACGAACCCCTCGGCCCGCTACGAAGCCGAAGGAATGGGTGGCATCATAAACATTATCCTTAAAAAAGACCAGAAACAGGGATTCAACGGCTCCTTTGACATCATCACCGGCTTTCCAGCCAACTTTGGGGCGGCTGCCAACGTCAACTACCGGCGCAAGAACCTGAACTTCTTCGTTAACTACACCGCATCGTACCGAAACACACCGGGCCGGAGCAGTCAATATCAGGAACTCTACCGCAACGATTCCACCTTTATTACCCGTCAGAACTCGACCAGCCGCCTGAACGGCCAGAACAACAATGCCCGCGCCGGTATCGATTACTACTTCAATCCCAAAAACGTCCTGACCGGCTCGTACACCTGGCGCATCAGCAAGGGCAAACGGTACATGGATCTGCAGTACCTCGATTACCTGTCTACAACCAGTAACCTGCTCAGCACCACGCTGCGAACCCAGGACGAGACCGAAACCGAACCGAACTCCGAATACGTCCTCAGCTACAAACGGAGCTTTGCCCGCGAAGGCCACGAACTCACCGCCGATGTGCGCTACCTCGACAATTGGGAAAGCTCTGACCAGTACTTTACGCAAAAGACCTTTAACCCCGACGGCACTCCGTCCAAACTGCCTTCCATCCTACAGCGGTCACTCAACGACGAAACCGAGAAGCAACTGTTAGTTCAGGTCGATTACGTGCAGCCCTTCGGCAAAGACGGCAAGTTTGAAGCCGGTTTGCGCAGTAGTTCCCGCGACATGACCAACGACTTTACCGTTCGGGAGCAGACGCAGGAAGGCGGCTGGCGACCACTGCCCGGCCTGACCAACGATTTTCTGTACGAAGAAAACATCCACGCCCTGTACGGCATCATTGGCAACAAGAATAAGAAGCTTTCCTACCAGGCTGGGCTGCGGGCCGAGTGGACCGGCGTAACTACCACCCTGCGCCTGACCAACGAGGTGAATCCGCGTACCTACGCTAACCTGTTTCCGAGCGCCCATGTGACCTACAACCTGCCCCGGCAACATGCGTTGCAGATCAGCTACAGTCGCCGGGTGCGCCGGCCGCAGTACAACGACCTGAGTCCGTTTATGACGTTCAGCGACAGCCGCAACTTCTTCAGCGGCAACCCTGACCTGAACCCGGAGTTTACCAACGCATTCGAGATGGGGCACATCAAGTACGTGGAGAAGGGGTCGATCAGTTCCTCACTGTACTACCGGCACACGATTGGCAAAATCCTCCGCATCCGTCGCGTAGACGAGCAGGGAAACGCCAATACCCGGCCGGAAAACCTGGCGACGGAAGATTCCTACGGCGCTGAATTTACCGGTTCCTTCGCACCGTACAAATGGTGGAAACTGGATGGTAATGTCAACTTCTTCCGGGCGGTTACCAACGGCGGCAACCTGGACGCGAATTTCCAGAGTGACACCTACAGCTGGTTTACCCGCCTGACCTCACGGTTCACTTTCTGGCAAAACGCTGATTTCCAGTTGCGGGGCAACTACGAAGCGCCCCGGCAAATGCCCCAGGGATTTGCCAAAGCTATTGCTACCCTGGATCTGGCTTTCAGCAAGGATGTGCTGAACAACAACGCCACCATTACCCTCAACGTACTCGATGTGTTTAACTCGCGCCGGTTCCGGTCCATTACCGAAGGCGCTAACTTCTACACCGAAATCAATTCACAGGGACGGCTGCGGCAGATCAACCTGACGTTCAACTACCGTCTGCGTCAGGCCAAGAAGAAGGTACGGGAAAACAGCGAAGGCGAATTTTAATATCCTGAACAGATCCACCTGATTTTGTAACTTGCATTGCGGTTGCTGAGTGGCTTCTGTGCGGAGCCAAAGTAACCAACAAGCTCCTAATAATCCGTTATTATGACTATTGTTCATACAGTCAAACCCATCTATAAAAAAATAGTCTGGTCGTCGGCCCTGTTTGCCACGGCCGGTACGCTCCTGCTTGCCTTCACCGATGATCCCATCAAAAACCGGATCAAACGCATGGCCCCTGCCGAGGCTGCTCAGTTGGCAAAAAACATAGAGGCCCTGGTCACACCCGAACTGGGCGAAGGTCTTAGCCTCCGCTTGTGGGGCGTCGACTCCCTCGTGGCAGACCCTATCGCCATCAACATGGATGATCTGGGCCGCCTGTTCTATACCCGGACCAACCGGCAGAAAAACTCGGAATTCGACATCCGGGGGCACCAGGACTGGGAGATTGAGTCGAACCGGCTACAGACCATCGAGGACAAACGGGCGTTTCTGCGGAGCGTGTTATCGCCGGCCAACAGCAAGAAGAACGAGTGGCTGAAGGATGTGAACGGCGATGGTTCGCACGACTGGCGCGACATGACGGTCGAAAAAGAGCAGGTCTTCCGGCTGCGGGATACCGACGGCGACGGCGTTGCGGATGAATCCTTTCTGGCTGTGGAGGACTTTAACGATGAAGTAACCGATGTAGCCGGTGGGGTATTGGCCCACGGTAATGATCTGTACGTCGCCGTTGGCCCCGACCTGTGGCGCATGACAGATACGAACGGCGATGGCATTCCCGACCAGAAAAATTCCATTTCGCACGGGTACGGCATCCACATCGGCTTTAGCGGTCACGGCATGTCCGGTGTCAAAATGGGTCCCGACGGCAAGATCTACTGGCAGATTGGCGATATAGGCTTCAACGGCAAAGGCCAGGATGGCCAGAAATGGGAATACCCCAATTGTGGCGTTGTGGTGCGGTCGAATCCCGACGGCAGCGACTTTGAAGTATTTGCCTATGGCGTGCGCAACACCCACGAGTTTGCTTTTGATGAATACGGCAACCTGATCAGCGAGGATAATGATGGCGACCATCCCGGCGAAAAAGAACGGCTGGTGTATATCGTCAACGGCTCGGACACCGGCTGGCGCAGCAACTGGCAGTACGGCAAGTACCGCGATCCGCTCAACAATACGTATAAGGTCTGGATGGATGAGCAGATGTATAAGCCGCGCTTTGAGGGCCAGGCGGCCTACATTACGCCGACCATCACCAATTTTGTCAGCGGCCCGGCCGGCCTGATCTACAACCCTGGCACCGCCCTGAGCCCACAGTACAAAAACACCTTCTTTGTGGCCGAATTTGTCGGTAACCCCGCCCGTTCGGCAGTTCACGCGTTCAAGCTGAAGCCCAAAGGCGCTACGTTTGAACTGGCCGAGCAGAAAAAGATTCTGGGCAATGTGCTGGCTACGGGTATTGACTTCGGCCCGGACGGAGCCATGTACATCGCTGACTGGATCAACGGCTGGGATACCAAAGATTACGGCCGCATCTGGAAACTCGACGACCAGAAAGCGGCTGCTTCGGCGGAACGGCTGCTGACGAAAAAGCTACTGGCGGAAGACTTTACTAAACAATCGGAGGCCTATCTGGGTGATCTGCTGAAAAACCCGGATATGCGGGTTCGCCAGAAGGCACAGTTGGAGCTGGCAAAGCGGGGTACCAAAGGGGCCGATATATTTACCGCCAGCATCCGGCAAACCGACCACCAGCTTGCGCGGGTACACGGTATCTGGGGCATCAGCCAACTGACCCGTCAGGACAAAAAATACGGACAGCTTCTGATGCCGCTGCTCCAGGATAGTGACGCCGAAATCCGGGCTCAGGCCGCTAAATGGCTGGGCGATGTGCGCTACAAAGATGCGGGTCAGGCGCTAATGCCGCTGCTAAAAGATGCCAATGCCCGCGCCCGCTTCTTTGCCGCCGAAGCCCTGGGCCGCATTGCGTACGAACCGGCCGTTCAACCGATTATACAACTGCTGGAAGCGAATAACGACGAAGATGCGTACATCCGCCATGCTGGTAGTCTGGCCCTGGCCCGCATCGGCAAAGCGGAGCCGGTCGTGGCACTGGCAAAGCACCCGTCAAAGGCCGTACGGATTGCCGCCGTGGTGGCCCTCCGGCGCATGAGCCATCCGGGCATTGCCAACTTCCTGGCCGACACAGACGAGTTTATAGTGACTGAAGCCGCACGAGGTATCAACGATGATCTTTCCATTAAGGATGCGCTGCCTGCCCTGGGGAATCTGCTGGTCAACACCCGCTTCACCAATGAACCGCTGATCCGTCGCGCTATTAACGCCAACCTGCGGGTAGGTTCGCCGGAAGCCATGCAGAACCTGATCACCTATGCCGCCAAAGAAGGCGCTCCGGTAGCCATGCGTGCCGAAGCGCTGGATGCCCTCAGCACTTGGGCCAAACCGTCGTTGCTGGATCGGGTAGATGGTCGCTACCGGGGTGAAATCACCCGCGACCCGGCGCTTGTCAGAAGCAAAGCCGCCGATACGTACATCGCCATGCTGAACAGCCCGGAACTTTCATTGCGGTCAGGCGCGGTAAAGGGCATCAGCCGGCTGGGCATGACCCAGGCGTCACCGCAGTTGCTTGCCAGCCTGAAGAATGACAAGGAAGCGGGCGTGCGCATTGACGCCCTGCGGGCGCTGGTTGCGCTAAACGACAAAGAAGTCGGCAAAGCGATTGAGCAGGCGCTGGCCGATCCGGAGAAGAGTGTGCGGGTAGCCGGCCTGGATCTGGTGACCAAGACCAGCATGGCCAAAGACCGCATGGTGGCCCTGCTGTCGGACGTGATCAACACCCGCACCACCGAGGAGAAACAGGCTGCCGTGCTGACGCTTGGGAAGCTACCGGTGCAGCAGTCGCAGAAGGTATACGACCAGTTGCTCGGGCAACTGGCGGCTGGTAAACTGCCGGCCGACATCAGCCTTGAACTGGAAGAGTCGATTACCAGCACCAAGTCTGCGCCCCTGATGGCCCGTCATAAAGCCATCACATCCAAATTGTCGCCGGATGCGGTACTGGCGTCTTACAAAGGGGCCTTATCGGGCGGTGATGCGAATCTGGGCCGGCGTACGTTCTTCCGCCACCAGACGGCACAGTGTATCCGCTGCCACGCCTACGACGACCTCGGCGGTAATGCCGGCCCCCGCCTGAATGGCGTAGCCAGCCGGCTGACCCAGGAGCAGTTACTGGAAGCCCTGATTAACCCCAGCGCCCGCCTGGCCCCCGGCTACGGAACGGTGACCCTTCAGCTCAAAAACGGCAAGACCGTGAGTGGCGTTTTACAGGGCGAAACGGCTACGGAGGTCCTGGTGAAAGTGGGCGATCAGCCCGACGCAGCCATCAAAAAAGACCAGATTGCGAAACGGACCAACGCCCCGTCGAGTATGCCCGATATGAAGTACCTGCTGTCGAAGCGGGAAATCCGGGATGTGGTCAGTTTTCTGTCGACGCTGAAAGACGATAAGTAATTCCTTTATGAAAGCTCTCTGGTTCCTGCTCCTGCTCACCAGCGCTGCTTACGCTCAGGTAAGTATCCGCTACGATGCAGGGCAGGAACCCGTCGCTTATGCCGTCGGCAGGCTTCAGCAGGTATTCTCCGAAAAAGGGCAAAAACTCGTACCGGTTACGACCACTTCCTCAACGGCCCTGCCCGCTATCTGGGTAGTTGCCGATAAGACGATTCCCGTTGCACTCCGGCCGCACCTCCCCCAAAAAGAACTGGAAGCGTTACAGCCAGAAGGTTTTGGCTACCTCTGGCTGAACGGCCGAAAAACATTGGTGGTACTGGCCGGGGATGCCGTAGGAGCCCAATACGGCATTCTGGAACTGGCAGAACACCTGCAAGGAACCGGAACGTACCAGACGCTCGCAGCCAAAACAGAGAATCCGCACCTCATCTACCGCATCGTTAAGTTTAACTTGCCGTGGTCGCCGTACCGCAACAGCCCGGCCACGACGCTGCACACCGAAACCTGCCGGGATCTTCGTTTCTGGGAAGCTTTTCTCGACATGATGGCGGAGAACCGCCTAAACGTGCTGTCGCTCTGGAATAACCATCCGTTCCCCTACATGATCCGGGCCACTAACTTTCCGGCGGCAACCCCACTGAACGAGCAGGAGATGAAAGACTGGCAGCAGTTCTGGAAAACTCTGTTTCGGATGGCGAAGCAACGGGGTATCCAGACGTTTATCGTTAACTGGAATATCGTGGTGTCGCCGGAATTTGCCAAGGCGTACCACGCCCAGGAATACAACGACCGCTCCGACCTGGTTAAGCGCTACACCCGCGAATCGGTGACGCAACTCATTGATGAATACGATGACCTCACCGGCATCGGCGTTACCCTCGCCGACTGGATGGGGACCTTTGACGGAAAGATGTCGCCCCAGGAGCGGGAAGACTGGATTGAAAAAACGGTAGTAGCTGGTATGAAAGCGGCCAAACGTCCGGTTAAATTCCTGCACCGGTCGGTACTGGCCGGCGATCCCATGGCGATGCGGGGCGTGATTGACCGCGCCGGCCTGACAGAACCAGCGTTGGTCGAGATCAAGTTCAACTGGTCGCATGGCCATTCCACCCCTAACCTGGCCATTACCCATGATTACCACTCCGGCAAACTGGACGAGCGGTTCTGGACTCCGAAACCAGCGAATTATCAGATCCAGTGGATGATCCGCAACGAAGACTTTTTTATCCTGCGCTGGGGCCAGCCCGACTTTATCCGGCAGCATATCGCCACCAACAAACAGGACTACGTAAATGGGTATTTCATTGGCTCGGAAGGCTACATTCCGGCGGTCGATTACTCGCACAAGCCATCGGCCGCAAAAACCTGGCGGTATGCGTTTGAGAAGCACTGGCTGTTTTATGCGTTATGGGGGCGGCTCCTGTACAACCCGGCTACCCCCGATGCGGTCTTTGCGGCAGCCTTCGACCGGCGTTATGGTAAAGGTGTCGGGACTCCTTTACTTCAGGCATATAAACTAGCCAGTAACATGCCCCTGCGGCTGGCTTCTTTTCACCGCTCTACCTGGGATTACACCCTGTATTCAGAAGGGTTTATTGAAGCCGAGCCCTCAGATGCCAAAGGCGTGTTCGACCGGTCGTCGCCCTTTATGTCAATCCACGAGTTTATCCACCACGAGACGCTTGACCCGCAACTGCTTTCCATTCCGGCCTATGTCGGGCTGGTCAACCAGAAAAAGACGGCACCTGCAGGCCGGTTAACACCGTTAGATCTGGCTGATGCGTCGGAAAAGGATAGTCAGCAGGCGCTGAAGCTGATTGCCTCTTTGCGCCATCGGGTGAACACCGGTTCCGGAGCCTTTGTTTCTGAGCTGGACGATGCCGCCGTCTGGAGTTACCTGGGCCTGTACCTAGCCGATAAGTTGCGGGCAGGGGTGGCACTGGAGCTATACCGCACAACCGGAAATACGACCCTGAAGGCAGAAGCCATTCAGCGACTGGAGGCAGCGCTAGGGCATTGGGATCAGGTTATTGCCCTGACCAAAGACCGGTATGTACCGACGCCCCACGTCACCACCCAGAACTACGGAAAAGAATATACGCACTTCTCGTGGGAGCTTATGCGGCCACAGGTCGTGCGGGATATTCAACTGGCGCAGGAAACAACGGGTAATTAACAAAAAATCCACAACCACCGCCAATGGAACTGCTCCCCATCCAGCGCACGCTGGCCGACAACAGCGAATTCGTTAACCATCCCGACTGTCAGGAGAGCCTGCCGATGACCATTGAGTTCTTCGACAAGGTAGGCTATAGCCCGCCCTGGATCGGGTATGTGGCCCGTGAGCAGGATCAACTGGTTGGCGTAGGCGCGTTTAAGGGGGCTCCCAGAGACGGGCAGGTGGAGATTGCCTATGGCACCTTTCCGGCCAGCCAGCAACAAGGTATGGGCGCAAAAATCTGCCGGCAACTGGTGGAACTTGCCCTGATAACAGACCCATCGATCCGCATTACCGCCCGAACCTTACCGGAAGAGAACTACTCCACTAAAATTCTCCGGAAAAATGGTTTTCATTTTCTGGGAACCGTATGGGACAATGAAGACGGCGATGTATGGGAGTGGGAGTACATCCAATAGCGGCTGAACTAAAGGGCTATTGCATATTCCCCGTCAGCACCCGCACCGTCACCAGCAACTGCCCCAAATGCCGCATGGTATGCTCGGCTGAATGGAACAGCAGCCCCAGCACCGTTGACGGAATTTGGGCGCGTCCGACGCCCCGCACCTCCGTCAGCGTCTGCTCGTCGGTAGTTCGCAGTTGGGTAAGTGCTTTATCTACTTGCTCATTAAACAGGCCGACCAGTTCCTGAACGCCCAAGCTGGTTTCGGCCGGTTGTCCTTCGGCTTTCAAGGCCTTTAGTTGGTCGTCGGTGAGCATTTCGCCACGGGCGTAGGTGAATAGCCGGTCGAGGACGCCGGTCAGGTGTTGCAGGTGAAAGCCGGGCGAGGCCAGGCCGGCGGGTTTTTCCCACAACAACTCGCCTGGAAAATCGGCCATCAGGGCGTTGATCTCTTCGCGGGCCTGTAACAGGGCATGGGCTACGGGCTGTAGCAGGACCGGCATATCGGGCAACGGTCCGCGCAGCCACACTTCACGGGTATCTGTTGCGTTCATGTCAGCACAACAACCAATGGACTCATTTTGTGCCGTAACCTTTCGCCAGCTTATCTGTTAACCCTACAACATCATTCACATCTCCATGTCCGTACAACCGGAATTACTTCTCGACGCCAAAGCGACGCTGGGTGAAGGCAGCCTGTGGCATCCGCTGGAACACAAACTGTATTGGGTCGATATCGAAGGCAAGGCACTGCACATCTTCGACCCCGCTACCGAAAAAGACATTGCGTTTCTGGTCGGCGAGCGGATCGGTACGGTGGTACCCGTACAGACCGGCGGAGCCCTGGTAGCCCTGCAATCGGGCATTCACCACCTGAACACCGATACCGGCGAACTGAACCAAATTATCCAGCCCCTGACCGATTCGGAAATCCGCTTCAACGACGGCAAATGTGACCCGGCTGGCCGGTTCTGGGTCGGCTCTATGCACCTGGAGCAGAAAGATGGCGCAGCCTCCCTGTACCGGATGGATACCGACAAAAGCGTCCAGGTCATGCTCACCGGCGTTACCATTTCCAACGGCATCGTCTGGACCTCGGATCGAAAAACGATGTATTACATTGATACCCCTACCTCAACCGTACAGGCATTTGATTACGATAACCAAACCGGAGCTATCAGCCACGGCAGAACGGCTATTGACACATCCGGCGTGGACGGATTCCCCGACGGCATGACCATTGATGCTGACGATAAGCTCTGGATCGCTTTCCACAGTGGCGGCTGCGTCACCCGCTGGGACCCGGCTACCGGCAACCTGCTGCAAAAAATAGATGTTCCGGCCCCCAATACCACCTCCTGTGCATTCGGCGGTGCAGCCCTCGACACGCTATACATCACCACTGCCCGCGAAGGACTTAGCGCTGACCAGCTGGCCGAGTTTCCGTTCAGCGGGGGACTTTTTGCAGTAAAACCAGGGGTGAAAGGCGTACCGGCTTTTTTTTATAAAGGCTTGTAGGATTACTACATCTGATAGTCTCCTCCGAGGCTGAAGCACATCGTTACCGCTACAACATCAATCATCCCTATCGGGATTTGCCGGATGGCCGGGGTCCAGCCATCAGGTATCACTTTTCCCAAACCTTACTGACATAGGGTTGTCACAGGTGGCTTGTTTCTTTGTGAGAGCAACCAAAAACACATCGCCATGTCAATGATTCAAATGCTAATGAAAGAACTGGAACAGGAAGCACAGACTACCCGCAAAATGCTGTCCCGCATTCCGGATGACAAGTATAGCTGGCAGCCCCATGAGAAAAGCATGACGCTGCAACGGCTCGCCACCCACGTGGCTGAGTTGCCCGAGTGGATTACTATTGCCCTGACTACCGACGAACTCGACTTCGCCAAAAACGAATACAAACCGGAGACAGTAAACAATACTACCGAACTGCTCAACTACTTTGAACGGGCACTTGATAATGGCAAGGCGCACCTGACTCAGGCCGTCGATGAGCAACTAACAAAGCCCTGGACCATGCGCAACGGCGAAGAGGTGTACATGACCACCACCAAAGGCGACATGTTGCGCATGACCTACAGCCAGATTGTTCACCACCGGGCCCAGCTCGGCGTGTACCTGCGCCTGCTCAATATACCAATCCCCGGCAGCTACGGCCCAAGTGCAGATGAGTTGAGTTTTGTTAATTAGTTCATTAGTTGAGTGGTTAACCGGTTCATCAGTTAGCCACTCAACCAATGAACCAATCAACTACTTCTGTCCTGGCCGGTACGTACGCTCAACGTGCTTCCGGACGTCTTCGGGATAAAACCAGACATCTTTAAACTGCCCGTTACAATATAAAGGCGACTGGTCGTTGAAGTGCGAAGATTTAGGGTTGCTGCTGGAACCACCAGTGACCACAGAACGGGCTTTCACCCGGTCTCCAAATTCTACTACAGCGACAAAACTATTGCCCACACTTCCGTAGCGCTTCACGGTGCCAGGATAGGTACGGGCGCCAAAAGCAGCCAGCGAACCCCAGGCCGAGGAGGTAAATCCAACCGGGATGCTGGGTTTGCTGTCGTCGTAGGTCTCCTGAATCCTGCCGGTCAGCCGCTGAAACCGGTTCATTTCCCCCCAGGCTACTTTCCAGGTGCCAAAATCACGGGTCAGTTCACCCAGCACTTCGGCCAGGGCATTTACCTTTTCCTGCGGACTGGTGTTACTGATGGTAAACGCGGTAAAACCCAGGAATGGGTCCGGTCGTTCATTGGCGGGCACCCGCGTCCGGGCCAGCCGTTGTATTTTTTCACCCCATAATACGGCCAGGGTAGTGGCCACTGAATTCCTGCCGTAAGCCTTATTCCAGGCCCGTAGCGTTTCAATGGCTTCCGGCAACTCGCGTGGCTGATCTTCGGGGTTGTCAACTGCTGTTTCCGAGGCCTTCAGCAATGCCGGTATCAGTTCTTCAAAACCCGCCAGGTACGGATCAAAGGCAGCGGCAATCAGGGTATCCAGCGTAAAGACAGACCGCCGGCTCAGTACCCGAACGGCATTGATGCCCCGGTAGTTTTCGGCATCGGGTGCCATATAGACGGGATAGGCGCTTTTCGCCGGACTGTTTTTTCCGGCCACCGTAAAGGGCGTTGCATTACAATTCTGAATCCAGCCGGTTGCCGGATTCAGCACCTGCACAATGTCGTCGATGCCGTGCAGCCCCTTCCAGTCGGTTTCGGGGTTACTACCGTCCACGGGCTTACTCCAGTCGAAGGCGGTGTTCCGCCGGGGCATGAAGTTGCCGTGCCAGTAGGCAATGTTTCCTTTCCGGTCGGCAAAGACGGTGTTGTTTGATGCGTTTCCGTTGAGCTTCATCACCTTTTTATAGCTGGCATACCCTTTGGCCTTGGTACGCAGGTACGACTGCGCCAGGGCGTTGATGGGGTCATTCATCATGCTGAGCGCAATCCATTTTCCGTCCTGTTCGCCAACAATGGGACCGTGATGCGTCTTGTAAATAGTAAAGCTCTTACGCAGCATTTTATTACCCTGCCGGTACGGCAGTGAGACAGTGGATACCTGCACCGGACGAAGCGTACCGCCGTGCTGATAATAGAGGGCGTTATCTTTCTTCTCAATGGTCTCCAGGTACTCGTCCATCACATCGGCGTAACTGGAGGTATGCATCCAGCCGCAGTTTTCGTTGAAGCCCTGGTAGATAAAAAACTGGCCCCACGTGACGGCTCCGTAGGCATTCAGCCCAGCTTTGCTCACCATCTGCACCTCGGAGCGGAAATAGAACGACGTATGCGGATTGATCAGCAGCAAGGCATTTTTGGTTGCACTTTTGGCCGGCGCGATGGCAAAGCCATTAGACCCCATCGGCTCCCGCTCCCATTTATTACGTTCTTCGACCTGTGACGTAAATTTCTGATTCGTATAAAATGCTTTAATCCGCTCCACCGACACCGAACTGATGTTGCCCCCAATACTACCTTCGCTGAACATCAGCGGCATCCACGGCTTGAATCGTTTGATCAGTTTGGGTTTTACAACCGGATGGGTATACAGGTAGTAGTTGGCACCGTCGGCGAAGGCATCCAGCAGTTTCCTCATCCAGGACGGACTCTTCTGATACAGCGCAACGGCCTGGGCGCTATCGAGAAACATCCGGGCCCGCAAATCATGGTACAGAGCCGCTTCGCCCTCTACCTCCGCCAGGCGACCAATGGCGTCGATGTAGTTCATCTCGACCCGGTCGAAGTCATCTTCGCACTGGGTGTAAAGCACCCCGAAAACGGCGTCCGCATCGGTTTTACCGTAAATGTGCGGCACTCCCCAGGTGTCGCGGGTAATGGTAATGCGGCTTACCTGCTCCCGCCAGCGGGCTATTTCATCCCCACGAAAGGGTTGTGCGGCAGCAGTAAGAGCGCAGGAGAGACCAAGCAAAAAAAGAAGTAATCTCATCAGACAGGTTGTGAATTCGGCTACTCGAAGGGAGAAAGTTAGCATAAAATGCAAGAGTCTCCAAACGGCGGTGTTGCCGCAAATGCAACTCCTTCGCTCAAAATACGGTTATTATAAAAAACGTGTAGATACAATGAAAGTAGAAATCTGGTCCGATATAGTTTGTCCGTTCTGCTACATCGGCAAACGGAAATTTGAGCAGGCCCTGCAGCAGTTTGGGGATAAAGAAGACATCGACATTGTCTGGCGCAGCTTCCAGTTGATGCCCGACATTCAGCCGAAGCCCGGCCAAAATACGTACGCCATGCTGGCCGAAACCAAAGGTATCAGCCAACAGCAGGCCAAACAGATGAGCGATCATGTCACAACCGTGGCTGCCGAAGTGGGCTTAACGTACCACTTAGACAAAGCCGTGGTTGCCAATACGCTCAACGCCCACCGGCTAACGCACCTGGCCGCTAAACACGGCCTGCAGGATAAAGCCGAGGAGCGCCTGTTTACCGCCTACTTCACCGAGGCCAAAGACATCAACGATCACGAGGTGTTGGCCCAGCTGGGCACCGAGATTGGACTCGATGCCGATGAAGTGCGCCAGATGCTACAAAGCGATGCATATGCTGAGGAGGTGAAGCACGACCAGTACCAGGCCCGGCAGGTTGGTGTCCGGGGTGTACCGTTCTTTGTCTTCAACGACCGCTATGCCGTTTCGGGTGCCCAGCCCAGTGACGTCTTCCTGGGGGCGCTACAACAATCCTGGAGTGAGTGGAAGCGGGAGAAGCCAACGGTGCTGGCGTCTGCCGATGCTGCTGCTGACGGTGCCTTCTGCGGCCCTGATGGAAATTGCTAAAAATCAGTAGGCCCAGCATCAATTTGACGCTGGGCCCGCCTATTCACGTTTTAATTACCTTTACCGCTGAATCTTATACCCTCTCATACGTGAAAAAATATAATGAAAAGCCAATAAGATGGGTAATTACCTTCAAAGGTCTCCCAGACTTTTCAATTCAGAATTAGATTTTTAAAGGCAATATTGGTCATCTTTTCTGCCGCCCCTGCACCTTTGTTACATTATCGTATCGTTCTACATCCATCAGCAAACGAGTAGGATCAATACCGGCTAAACCTGGTTTACCGGTTACTTCAACTTCTATACGCTGCCCCCCGGAGCGGATTCTGTGTTGCTGCATGTATAGAGGCTCATCCGCTTTCGGTTTCCCAGGCAGGCCATAAACCCCGATCGGGATCCAGTCATTCATGGCTACATCGGTTTGCGTTCCTGTTTTATCAACCGTATATTTTCTGGCATGGACATCCATCGTTACCTTCCATTTTCCTGATGGAGTTTGGGAGGCAACGGCATTTTCCGTTTTCAATTCCCAAAAGGTATTGCTCGCTAATAGATCATGCAGCAGATAATGCATAGAGTCGGGAGTTACCGTTTGTAATTCCCTGTAAAGATCTTTGGGAAAGGGCAACGAAGTTCCGTTGCTGTATCTATTGAAAAAATTCTGCAACCCAAGTCTCAACCGTTCTTTTCCGATATATTCCCGCAAGGCATACAAAGCTAATGGGCCTTTTCGGTAGATAATACTGTGCTGACTGGCTTCCAGCAATGGATCAGCCTCTCTTTCCTGGGGACTGAAATAATCGTCGCGGGCCATTTCAATGAAGCCGTAAAATTCTTTTTGGCCTCTGGCTTCTTCAATAATCTCCATAGCTGAAAACCAGGCCAGCGATTCGGTGATCAAGGCAGCCCCCTTGACAGGGGCGGGAGAGACCTGAGCCCCCCACCATTGATGACAAACTTCGTGGGCAACAGTGGCAAAGACTATGTCTACACCTCCGGGATTCTCATCAGGCTTCAACTGGGCAAATCCTTCCCGGAAAAAGATGGTTGTCGGATAGGCATACAAACCTTTGTTATACCCAGGTACCTCTGTCAATCGGAGTTCAGGGTGTGGGTATTTTCCAAATGCCTGTGTCATAAAGGCTAATGAAGCCTGTACACTTTTCGCCATCCGCTGATTGTTCAACGTATGCGTTGGATGGTGAAGGATTTTGATGTCAACCACCGGGGCAGAATCAGGTTTCCATTGTGCCTGGTGAACCTGATACCTGGATGAAAAGAAACCCAGTTTATTTTTGATCGGTTGCTCAGCCGCATAGCGAAAATAGTTTCTGCCGTTTTCTGTCCAGCTGGTGATCAGTTTGCCCGGAGCCACCGCAGTCTGCCCTTTGTCGGTGCCCATCACTGCTTCAAAATGGATCCATTCCTGTTCAAAGGTTTCCATGTCGGGATCCAGTATTGGTTTCGGTTCCAGGCCCAGATCCTTCCTTTCCTGAGGCATATAGATCTCCCTCGCTTTTTTATATCCGATGGTTGGGAGCCAGCCATCTCCGAAATACGTGCCATTTTTTACCACATACGTATTGATTCCACTGTTGGGGAAGCCTTGCGGCTCATAGCTTACACGAAACTCCATTTTCAGGGAATCGCCAGGGAAAAGAGGCTTTTGCAGAATATACATCCGAAACGCTAAGGCTTCGTCCACCATTTGGGCCTTTACAGGCTTATTGAAACGTAGCAGATGATTGCTAACACCCGGGGCAGTCGACAAAAAGATCGTGTCGATTTTAGAACCCGTTTTGTTTACTAAGGTGTATGTCCCCTCGAAATCCACGGCTTTTTGATCCGGATAAATCTCAACCAAGAGTTTTGTTTTGAGGACGGAGGGTTGCTGGGTATCCCGGTATTTTCCATAGTTCGTTTCGTACTCCGCTTTCCATTCCAGGGTTTCGAAAACGCCTGTTTTAGGATAGAGGATATGCGTGTTGTAAAAAATAATTCCTCCTGAAATTACGATGAGCAGCACGGAAATTCCTGCCATTGCTTTGATCAGGTATCCATTTTTCCGTATTCCCTGCTGAAATCTATTTTGCAGGCTGTATTCTGTACCCCGTGGCCATAGCAGCACCGTCAGGATCGCCAGAAATAAGGCCCATGCTCCCCAGTAAAATTTAAAATACAACCACGGTTCCATAAAAGGATCCAGGCCTCTCAGATCTGAGTAGGACCATCCCGGATCTGATCCATAAAGCAGCAATCTGGTTTCAATCCCAAACTCAGGACCAAAAAGTGCAAACAGGTAGATCATGACAGCGACCAGATGAGCCAGGTACTTCTGGTTTAGTACCACATGCACCGCAAAAGCCAGTACTGCCCACAAAACATAATCAGCCAGCCGAATCCCCAGGAGAACTTTAAGATAGACAGGTATTTGGAAATCATAATATCCTAAGCTGACCTGAACCAGCATCCCGGCAACCATCAGAAGCAATTGCATGATCACTAACGCAAGGACCATTCCTCCGAATTTCCCTAGAAAAGAAACCCACACAGGCACCGGTGCAACCCCCATTATCTCATGCTGCCTTGAATCTCTGTCCCGCCAGACAAACTCTCCGGCATAAAAAATGATCAGCAAGGGAATCACTAACCATATACCGTGGTCCTTACTGTTTTCTAAAGTACCAAGCAGATTTCCTGTCACCGGCAACTCTGGGATATTATGATAATCGGAAAACCACATGGGGCCGGTAAATAAAACAAAAGCAAACAGGCAGGCCATGGCCATCCATCCCCAGCCCAATGCAATGATTCTGAATGACTCCCACCCCACCGTTAGTAGTTGTAACAGCCGGGTGGAAAAATCAAAACGCTGTTGTACTTGTGGAATGGGGACGGTTTCTGTCAGCTGAAAACTGATCGGATTAGCAGGTATTGATAAATGCTTTTTCTTTGATTTTCTTTCTGAAATTGTGCCCGTCGTAAAGCGTACATAGGTGACCAGCAGGATTCCCATTGAAAGCGCCAACCAGATGAGCCTGTTATCAAATACAGCGGTTTGGGTTCCAGGCAATACCGTATTCTTTTCATTGGCGGTCCAGACCTTTTTGAGTTCCGTTATTTTGCTTATCCCTATTGGATCGGTCAGATTGGCCAGTGTCCAATTGCCCTCCTGAACGCCAATAACCTGCCAGCTTGAAATCGCGATCACCCAAAAAATAATGGCAATGAGATAGGTCAGAATTCCTTTTTTGCTCAGAACCGCCATGGCAAACATGAACGTGAGCGCAAAAAATACATTGGGCAAAATCAGCAGAAAATAGGCACTTAGATAGGCAGCTACACGAAGCGGCCCTACCAGTTCCGGATGTTCCAGCGGAAACAGGGTAGCCGCAAACACGCCGACCGGAATGGCCAGCATAACCATCGAACCGAGCGCGAAGGCTGCCATAAACCGGCCTCCCAGGTAAACAGATTTGGGTAAGGCAGTGGTATAAAGTAAGGGATGCATCCTGGTTTCAAAGTCTCTGGTAGCGGCATTACCGGCAAACTGAGCCAGGACAAGCAGCCCCATGAAAAAGAAGGTAATCAGGCATACCTTAGCTACAACAAAGGGGGCATTCAGAAAATAACCGCCCGCCAAAGGCTCGTCGATGAAAATGGCAGCCGCCATGAAGTAGCTGAGCACCATGAGCAGTAAAGAATAAAACCACGTCGATACATTGCGTGACTGATATGCCAGTTCGTACCGGAAAGTTTCCCAGAGTTTCATTTCGCTACCTCCTGCATTGATGGTGATACATTGTTCCGGCTGTGCTGGGCAATCACGTTGAAATACACATCTTCCAGGTCAGGTACCACCTCCTCAAAATCATTTCCAGGAAACCCTTCGCTGTATATGTGTGCCACCGTGCGGCCACCCAAAAGTTTGGTGGAAAGAACGATATGCTCCTGCTCCAACTGAGGTAATTGGTTTTTCTCAACCACCTTACGCCATATTCTGCCTTTCAGGTTCTTAATGGCTTTCAGCGGCTCCGTCTCCATCAGGATCTGCCCTTTGTTGATGACGGCCATCCGGGTACACAACTCCGAAACATCCTCCACAATGTGAGTGGAGAGAATGACCACGCTGTTCTCTCCCATTTCACTGAGCAGGTTCAGAAATCTGACTCGTTCCGCCGGATCGAGGCCCGCAGTTGGTTCATCCACAATGATCAGCTTCGGATTTCCCAGCATGGCAATGGCTACGCCAAACCGTTGCCGCATCCCTCCGGAAAAACCACCCAGTTTTTGTTTGCGTACATCCCACAAATTGGTTTGCTTTAAAAGTGCTTCTACCACTTCCCGCCTTGCCTGTTTTTCCCGAATACCCTTCATGACGGCAAAATAATTCAGCAGTTCTTCGGCCCGGGCATTCGGATGCAGACCAAAATCCTGGGGCAGGTAGCCAAGTGTTTTCTGCACCTCTTCCTTATCTTTCAGGACATCGATTTTACCGAAAAATATGGACCCTTCATCCGGGTCCTGCAAGGTAGCCAGGGTGCGCATCAGAGAGGATTTGCCGGCACCATTAGGCCCGAGGAGCCCATACATGCCCGCAGGAATCGTCAGGGAAATGTTTTGCAGTGCCTTTACTCCGTTTGGGTAGGATTTTGAGACATTTTGAATGTATAGAATAGTTTCGTCTTGCATGGTACAGGCTGTAACTGGTTAGGGCTGCATGTTAGGATGTCAAGTTCACACGTTCGATCAACTTACCCGCCTTCTGTGCGGCAACTTCAATTGAGCTACCTAACTGTTTGGGTTAAATCAAAGGAACAGGTAGCTTTTTAGAAAGAAAAAAGTGATATACAATCGCGGAAGACCAATCGACTAAATTGCCTTTCCAATCCGCCAAGCCTCTGGCAGATTGGATGGGTCGACTGGTAGATTGGATGGCGTCTCTGGTAGATTGGCCGAAATGCCAAATGCAGGAATTCATATCTTCGTCTTATGAAAAAAATCAACAGACTATTCACGGTTGTTCACGTCTTCCCATGGACAGTCTACGCCGGCGCTATTCTCTGGGATATTTTATATTGTGGTAACACGGTTGTGCCCAATATCTACGTAGCCGTTCTGCTGACAGGCCTGTTCGTATTTTATGCCCACTTTTTTATCCTCACCAACTACCTGAACAAAAGAAAATATAAGGGCTACTTTGTAAGGCTGATCTCCATCCTGTTGACCGCTCCCATTCCTTTCCTGCTATTCATCGACAGGGACGATCCACTCTACCAGCGGGAGTGGATTAGCATGGTGCTTGGGACCATGGCCGGATTTCTGATACTCAGCTTTCTGGTCAGAATGGCTCAGAATCTCATCATCAATACCTTACAGCAGGAGCAGTTTAAAAAGCAGGCAATCAGTTCTGAGCTCATTTACCTGAAATCCCAGATCAATCCTCATTTTTTGTTCAACACCCTCAATAACATCCATACCCTGGTTTATACGCAGGCCCCCTCCGCTCCGGATGCCGTCATGCGACTGTCGTCACTCATGCGGTATATGATCTATGAATCCAACGCGGCTACGGTACCCCTCTCCATCGAAATCGAATACCTTCAGGACTTTATTGGCCTGCAGCAGCTCAGGTATGCAGCGCCGGATGTTGTGGATTTCCAGGTAGAAGGAGACATTGAAAACTGCAAGATTGCGCCCTTGTTGTTTATTCACCTGTTGGAAAATACGTATAAACACAGTCCGGCAAAACTGGAAACCTGTACTATAAAGGTCAGGGTTGCGGTCAGAGAAAAAGAAGTGGTATTCAGTGCCTGGAATCCGGTGGCCTTTAAAAAAGACCATGCACCAGACAAACCCGGTTTGGATGAACCCGGTTTGGAAGAACCCGGCGGTATTGGATTGGCTAATGTTCAGAAACGGTTACAGTTGCTTTACCCGGACAAACACCACCTGGACATCAGCCTGACCGATGCTGTTTATAAGGTACAATTAACGATCAATCCTGAACAAAAAGAGCATGACTCAAAAGCTCAGCTGTTATATCATTGATGATGAGCACCTGGCTCAGCAAATCCTGGAAAAGTACATAGAAAAAATTTCGTTTCTCGAACTGAGAGGGAGTTTCTCCAGCGCCCTGGAAGCCGCTGCCCATATGGACACGCACAAACCGGATCTGCTCTTTCTTGACATTAATATGCCAGACCTCAATGGACTCAGTTTCATCCCCATGCTTAATCCAAAACCCATGATCGTGCTCACTACGGCCTATGATAAATATGCACTGAAAGCCTTCGATCTGGAAGTGAGAGACTACCTGCTGAAGCCCATCTCGTTCGAACGATTCTACAAAGCCGTTTGGCGGCTATACCAGGAATCAAAACCACAACCTCAACCGGAGCAAAAGGAAGTGCAACCTCCGCCGAAAAATGATCCCGACTATATTTTTGTGAAAGTGGGTTTTAAGATACAGAAGGTTCTGATCCAGGAAATTCTGTTTGTGGAAGGGATGAAAGATTACATTCGAATCCAGACGACCAAAGAAAAAATTATGACTTTGTTAAGCTTTGCTAAACTGGCGGAATTACTTCCCGAGCAAAAGTTTTCACGGGTTCACCGCTCTTTTGTGGTGGCCTTGGACAAAATTGATCACATCGAAAAAAACAGGATCATGATTGGAGATCAGCGTATTCCCATCAGTGATACCTATGCGGAAGCTTTCTTCAAAAAACTGGGGGATTTCTCTGTGTGAACCTGATGAGTCCAAAATCGAAGTCTGGGAAAACGATTTTTGGGCGGTTTGTGGTTGAGTTGCAACAATGAACGGCAGTACTCAGTTGGGTGGATAGAAACACCTAACAGAACTACACGCATGAGAACCATCAAACGCATTCATGATGCGGAATATGCCCCCATTGCCGACCTGATTACCTATTCTCCCCTGCCCTCCCGTTCACTGCGCCAGATCGACCCGTTCCTGTTTCTGAACCACCACGGACCACAAACCTATAAGCCCAACAACAATGGTCTGCCGTTTGGTCCGCACCCGCACCGGGGCATGGAGACGATGACCTTTATTCTGGAAGGCGACATCATGCACAAAGACTCCGGTGGCCACGAGAGCGTGATCAACGCCGGGGGCGCTCAGTATATGACCGCCGGCCGGGGCCTCATTCACGCGGAAGTATCTTCCTCGAAATTTAAGAAGAACGGCGGACCGCTGGAAATCCTTCAGCTTTGGCTGAACCTGCCCGCCCGTCTCAAAATGACCGATCCCTATTATCTGGGTTTACAGAGGGAAGAGATACCCAGCATCCCCGAAGATGAAGGCCGGGTAACCATTAACCTCGTCTCCGGCGAGTGGAATAGCCGGAAAGGCGCGTTTGACACCCAAACGGAGGTATTTCTCAGCACAATCGACTTCACCCCGGAAAGTACGCTGACGGTACAGCCGCCGGAGGACCATAATGTTTTCTTTTACGTCATCCGGGGCGAACTGACCGTCAATGGCGAGTCGGCCAAAGCCCGGCAACTGGTCGAGTTTAACAACGACGGCGAAGCGCTGTTCATCGAATCGCCAACTGATAGTGTGTTGCTGCTGGGTCACGCCCGGCCGTTCAACGAACCGGTGGTGGCGCAGGGGCCGTTTGTGATGAATACCGAAGCCGAAATCCGGGAAGCGTACCGCGATTATCAGATGGGCAAGTTTGGAACCTGGCACTAAGGCAATCCTGGCCGACATCGGCAACGTGTTTAGCGCAATTGTAGGCTAAACACGCTGCCGATTACACACCGGACTACATTTAATTTGCGCTTTAGTGATAACGGACCGAACTTGACGACTACTATTTGTATTCGCCAGGCATCTGAAATGGTATTCGCATTTACGGCTCCGGTTTATCTTGAGATGGCGCTCCGGGATTTCCTGTCTCATCTTAGCCAGCCAATAGCCCGACTTTTTCTGCAAATAGCCGTTATCATCGTATTATCGCAGCTATTTGGCTTTGTACTCCGAAAAATCCGCCAACCGTACGTTATCGGTGAAGTTTTAGCAGGCATCTTTCTGGGACCGTCGCTTTTGGGGTATCTGCTGCCTTCAGCCAAAGAATGGCTGTTTCCGGCTTCATCGCTTCCCCCGCTCCAGTTCCTCAGCCAGATAGGCCTCATCCTGTTTATGTTTGTTGTCGGCATGGACCTGGATGTAAAAAAGATTAGGCAGCGAGCCTATTCTGCGGTTATGATCAGCCACACCAGCATTGTCTTTCCCTTCCTGCTGGGCATGGCGCTGGCCTATTATTTTTATAATACGTACGCACCTGCCGGTCATTCATTCCTGTCCTTTGCCTTATTTATGGGCATCGCCATGAGCATAACGGCTTTTCCGGTGCTTGCCAAAATTCTCCAGGAACGGAATCTCACCACTACCCCGCTGGGCAATATGGCCATCACCTGCGCGGCCGTCGATGATGTGACGGCCTGGTGTATCCTGGCCGCCGTGGTGACCATTGCCAAATCGACGGCTATTACCAGCCTTGTTTTCTCGCTGCTGCTGTTGGCCGGGTACCTGCTTGCCATGCGGTACCTGACTCGCCCTCTGCTGCGATGGATTTACAGGAATCATACCTGCGAAGCCAGTTTTACCCGCCCTACGCTGGCATCAACGTTTATCATTCTGCTGCTGTCGTGCTATGTCACCGAAGCCATCGGCGTCCACGCTTTGTTTGGTGCCTTTCTGACCGGGGTTACCATGCCCCGCAACCCGGCCATTCGACGCATCCTGAAAAATAAAATAGAAGACGTCAGCCTCTTCCTGCTGCTCCCCCTGTTCTTTGTACTGACCGGACTTCGCACCAAAATAGGTTTGCTCGACAGTCCGGCTTTGTGGCTCGACACCGGATTGATCATTCTGCTGGCGGTACTCGGCAAACTAGGTGGCTGTGCCATAGCAGCCCGTTTAACCGGAAGCGGGTGGGCCGATTCACTCAAGTTAGGTGTACTCATGAATACCCGTGGACTGATGGAACTGGTCGTTCTCAATATCGGGTATGATCTGGGCATCATTTCACCCGCTTTATTTACCATGATGGTCATTATGGCGCTGGCCACTACGATTATGACCGGACCCGCTATCGACTTAATCAATTTTCTTTACCAAACAGCCGATCAACCTACCGCTCCGGACGAACTCACTATCACCCCCTAACGTAGCCCGCGTCTCCGGATCTGCCTCTATTATTTACGCCTTAATCTCGGGTAAACTTGCCCCGTACACCTTACCTGCGTTCTTTTGCGGTATCAATTCGTAATCCGGGTACATGATTCAACCGCTTGACCAACGCATATCGGCTGCGCTCGGCCTCAACAGCCGGCAGGTCGCCAACACCATTACCCTGCTCGACGGCGGGGCTACCGTCCCTTTTATCGCCCGCTATCGTAAAGAGGCAACCGCATCGGCGGACCGCGGCCCATTAGACGAAGTTCAGATTGCCGCCATTAAAGAGACCTACCAGAAACTTCAGGAACTTGATAAGCGTCGGGAGGCTATTCTTAAATCAATCGCCGAGCAGGGCAAACTGAGTCCGGAACTGCGGCAGAAAGTAGAAACGGCCGGGTCAATGACCGAACTTGAAGACCTGTACCTGCCTTATAAACCCAAACGCAAAACCCGCGCGACCATCGCCATCGAACGCGGGCTGGAGCCACTGGCCAATCTCATTTTCATGCAGCGGGAAGCCAATCCCGAACAAGTCGCGAAACGCTACCTGACCGACCAGGTGCCGACAGTAGCCGATGCCCTGCAGGGTGCCCGCGACATCATTGCCGAACGCATCAACGAAGACGTCGATGCACGCCAGCGGATCCGGCTGCTGTTCGAGCGGGAGGCCATCATCCGGTCGGTGGTGAAGAAGGGTAAGGAAACCGATGGTATCAAATTCAAAGACTACTACGACTTTGCCGAGCCGCTGCGCCGGGTACCCTCCCACCGGCTGCTGGCGATCCGGCGCGGTGAGGCCGAAGGCTTTCTGTCGGTCAGCATCAGCCCGGATGAAGAGGCCGCTGTTGAGCGACTGGAACGGCAATTCCTGCGGGGCGCCCCCGGCAGTAAAGAACAGATGGCGCTGGCGATTCGTGACAGCTACAAGCGGCTGATGAAACCTTCTCTTGAGACGGAGTTCGAAAATCTGTCGAAGGAGAAAGCGGATCAGGAAGCGATCAGAATTTTTGCCGATAACCTACGGCAGTTGCTGCTGTCGCCCCCCATGGGACAAAAGCGCGTACTCGCCATCGATCCCGGCTACCGCACCGGCTGCAAAGTGGTTTGTCTGGATGCCCAGGGAAATCTGTTGACCGATACGGTCATTCAACTCTTTATGTCCGAAGGCCAGAAACAGCAGGCGGTTGAGACGGTGAAGAAACTGGTCCAGCAGCACCGGATTGAAGCCATTGCTATTGGCAACGGTACGGCCGGGCGGGAGACCGAAGACTTTATCAAGGGCCTTAATCTGGGCAGTAGCATTCCGGTATTCATGGTCAGTGAGCAGGGGGCCTCCGTCTACTCGGCATCCGAAGTGGCCCGGCAGGAATTTCCGAAGCATGACGTAACCGTGCGGGGTGCCGTTTCCATTGGTCGCCGGCTGATGGACCCGCTCGCCGAACTGGTCAAGATTGATCCAAAATCCATTGGGGTGGGGCAATACCAGCATGATGTGGACCAGACTGCCCTGAAAAATAGCCTGGATGGGGTGGTGGAAAGCTGCGTAAACCAGGTCGGCGTATCGCTCAACACGGCCAGCGCCCACCTGCTGCAATATGTATCGGGCCTGGGCCCTCAACTGGCCAAAAATATTGTGGAGTACCGGGCGGCCAATGGCGCGTTTGCGTCGAGGGATCAATTGAAAAAAGTGCCTCGGCTGGGCCCGAAAGCCTTTGAACAATCAGCCGGGTTCCTGCGCATCGACGGAGCCAAAAATCCGCTCGACAACAGCGCCGTTCATCCCGAAAGCTATGGTATTGTCGAGAAAATGGCGAAAGACGCCGGCAGTACCGTCGTTGATTTGATAAAAAAACCAGACCTCCGCAAGCAGATCAAGCCCGAAACGTACGTTTCTGATACGGTAGGGTTACCGACGCTGCGCGATATCCTGGCCGAACTGGAAAAACCGGGTCGTGACCCGCGTGAGCAGCTATCAGTGTTCGAGTACGACGAGCGCGTCCGGTCCATCGAAGACCTGCGGGAGGGTATGCTGCTGCCGGGCGTAGTAACCAATATTACCGCCTTTGGTGCGTTTGTGGACATTGGCGTGAAACAGGATGGGCTGGTGCATGTGTCGCAATTGTCGCACCAGTATGTATCGGACCCGCGTCAGGTGGTCAGCGTACACCAGAAAGTAAAAGTAAAGGTGGTAGAGGTCGATTTGCAGCGTAAACGCATTGCCTTAACCATGAAAATTTGATAGGTTGCCAAACCGTAACAAAAACTCAACACCGTATGACCGTACCGTTTGTTGCAAAATGCCATCGACGGGTTACCCTGCTGGCTATCCTGCTCAGCTTTACCCTTACCTCCTGCGAAATCTTCCGCCCCGCTACAACTACCTCTGCACCCGCCCGGCGGCCGGCCACCGTTGCCCGCTCCAAATACAAAACGGTAGACACCCAAACCTACCAGCGGCAGTATGCCAGTGAGGTTATCAGACTGGCCCGTACCTATACCGGCACCCCCTACCGCAGCGGGGGTAATACCAAAGACGGAATAGACTGCTCCGGCTTACTTTGCAGCGTATTTAATTCGATAGGATTGGAAATGCCCCGAATCTCGTGGCAACAGTCGGAGGTGGGCTATGAGGTGGAAGTGAATCAGATCCGGCCGGGTGATCTGCTCTTCTTTGTTCCCGAGCACAGCAAATCCGGCTATGTGTCCCATGCGGGTATTGTTACAGAGATAAAAGGGAGACAGGATATCCGCTTTATCCATGCCTCTTCCTCACGGGGTGTCCGCGAAGACAATTTGTTTACCAATTACTTTAAAGGTCGGTTCGTTAAAGCAGTTCGGCCATTCTGATGTTCCAGCCAGCAGGGGTGCGGGCTTTGCTCAGCTTACCTGCGTTTAACCAGCAGAGATGCTGGCCAAGACAAGTTCTGCCTCACAAAGCATCTGGTAATAGGTTTGCCGGGGTGGTGTATACGCCAGCGTAGGCTCTTCCCGCAACAGGTCCCGTTTCACCGTATCCAGCGGCATATACCGGAGTTCGGCCAGTTCGTCGGCCTGCATGGTGAAGTCATTCAGGCCCAGATGCGTTTTCCAAATATAGACGGCAGCATGTTCGAGGTCGCGGAGGGGCATTTGGGCATCAATTACCTCTACCCGAAAATGTCCTACAAAACGGAGTTCGCCGGCACCGGGCCGGATACCCAGTTCCTCTTCTGTTTCGCGCAGGGCTGCGTCTTCGTAGGATTCGCCGGGGTCGGTGTGGCCACCTACGCAGACATCCCAGCAGTTGGGCAGCACCTTCTTGGCCGGGTGACGCAGGCTCAGTAGTAACTCGTTGCGCTGGTTAAATACAAAAACCTGGGCCGTCCGGTGCCAGTCGCCCTCCTGCTCGATTTGTGCTTTGGGCTTGGTATATCCCAGCGGCTGATTCTTGGCATCAAACACCTCCAGTGGTTGTTCCATCATAGCGTATAAACAAAAAAGCCGCCCTATAGGCGGCTATCGTTTGGCTTAGCCAGCGTTGATTATTTCTTCCAGTTGCTCCCGTTTTTTGGCTTTCAACCGCATTTCCAGACTCAGTGCTTCGTTGCGGGTATCAAAGGATTTGGTGAACCGGACCTCCCAGGGCTTTCCCTCGGCAGTTACTTTATTGGCTTTGGCGTTATGTTGCCAGATGGCAATTTTCATGTCACGAGCCTGACCAATATAGTACTGGTCGGTAGACGGGCTATAAATGATATAAACGGTATGCATTCGGGGTACTAACTAAATGTCTAAGAGTTGACCAATATAGTACCGATTGGCCGAAATATTGTAGAAAATATGGACAACAGGCATAAAAAAAAGCCGCCTGGTGGCGGCTTTTAATTTCGGAGTGGAGATAGTCGGATTCGAACCGACGGCCTCTACAATGCCATTGTAGCGCTCTAGCCAACTGAGCTATACCCCCTTGATTGGTTGATCAGTTAATTGGTTGACTAGTTAATTAGCGAACCGGTTAACCATTTAACGAATGAACCAAAACCGGGTGCAAAGATTGTAAAAATGTTGATTTCTGACAAGCTGAGGCCCAAAAAACTTTTAAATATCAGGTGTCCCCTTACTCAACAACCTCAGCGTCAGCCAGGATATAATTCAGTTCGTAGATATTATCGGCGTTCAATTTCAGGGTTCCCCGGAACGTATGCCGCTCGTCGGTCTTAAACTTCCGGCCGCTCTTCTTAAACTTCAGCGCTACCACCGATTCGGGACCAGCCCCTCCGCAGAAGAAACAGGCGCTGTAGGGAAACGCCGACAACACATACAGATTAGACTCCAGATCAACCGGCAGCACATACCCCGTCAGTTCAACCGGCTTGCCGTTCAGTTTCTGCACACCCGGACCAAACGTCGGGTACAGCATATACACAGACTCCTCCGGATACCACTTTTTTTTGAAGGTAACGTCGCGCAGCATCTCCCACGATAACTTTACCGGGTCGGCGGCCACAACAGAGGCCGGAGTGACCGGGCGGAAGCCCGTTGTAATGAATCCTGACAAAACGGCTATAATGAGTAAGCGCTTCATGGTTGTTTCGTTCGCTTTGGGTAAAAAGTACGTAAATCTACAAAATTTGTTAATTTTACTGAACGGTAACGTTCTTAGCTGTGTCCAAACATCGTGACAGACAACCTAAACGACAACAAAAAAAATAGTCAGGACATTCCATTTCGTTTCCAACGCCTGTATATTTCTACGTTGGTGATGCTGGCTATTCTGCTGACGATCGGTCAGGTTTTGACGCAATGGCGGATCACGGCCGCCCAGGATGAGTTATGGATTATCCGGTACTCTTCCCTCCAGCGCCACCAGAGTCAACAAATTGTCAACAAAGCCCTCCAGCTCACCGACCCCGCAAAAAAAGACGAATACAAAAATAATCTTTCTGAGTTACGCAGCATATTCGTTGAATTTGAGCGTGTTCACCAGGAAGGCCGGGAAGGTCGTATTCAGGACCGCAATATTTACGTACCCAACAGCGACAGCGTTCAGCGGCTGTACGAATTGATTCGCCCTAATTTTGAAGCGTTCCAGACCAGTACCCGCGAGCTGCTGAAGCAGAATGATGCCGGCCTGGCGTTATCACCCATAGCCCAGCAATATGTAGAAACCCTGCTGAACAATGAGAAGCCGTTCCTGAAACAAATGGACGCTATTGTTCGCCAGTACACGCTGGAGCTTCGAAATAAGCTCGAAACCCTGCAGCATTTCGAATTCTACATCTTTATGTTTACGCTGATGGTGCTGGCGGGTATCGGCGTATTTATCTTCCGACCGGCGGTTCATCAGCTGTACCAAACCCTGCAGCAACTTATAGAAGTAGAGAAACACACGGCAGCGGCCAATAAAAAACTGCTGACGCTGAATAAGTCCCTCAAAGACACACGCCAGCGGCTGTTTGAAGCCACCAAGCAACAATACCAGCAGCAGATTGATGAGCAGAAAAGCCGGACCTCGTACCTAATTGCCGGCCAGGAAGAAGAGCGGAAACGATTGTCGCGCGACCTGCACGATGGCCTCGGGCAAATGCTGACCGCCATTAAACTTCAGGTAGAAGGCCTTGAAACCAGTCTTCAGGGGCAGGCCGTTCAGATTAATAATATCAGTACCCTGAAAAACCTGATTACGCAGACAATCCAGGAAGCCCGGCTCATCTCAAATAACCTGATGCCCAGTGTCCTTAGTGATTTCGGCATTATACCCGCCCTTAAAATGCTGGCCGAAACGAACGACACTAATCCTGCTATTGAAGTGGCGTTCTGTACCAATTTACCCACGACGCGACTCGATAAAAGCGTGGAAATCATGCTGTACCGCGTCACGCAGGAGGCCATCAGTAATGCCGTTCGGCACGCACAGGCTAAACGAATTACCATTGAATTATTTGAAAAAGACAATTACCTGCACCTGGTTGTCAGCGACAACGGGAAAGGCTTTAAACCCCAGCGGCTCCGTCAGCCAATGGGCCAGGGCATTCATAATATGAATGAGCGGGTTAAATTGCTGGATGGCAAATTTAAAATCACATCCGTTCCGGGCAAAGGCACTAGAGTTCAGGTAAGTCTCCCCTATCAATCACTCCAAGCACACCATGAATACGATCAAATTGATGCTCGTGGATGACCACTCCATTGTCCGGGATGGTATCCGCCTGTTATTGGGACAAATAGAAGGTCTGGAAATAATCGACGAAGCCAACGACGGCGAAGAAGCCCTCGAAAAGCTTAAAACCATTAAGCCAGACCTGGTGCTGATGGATATATCGCTGCCCGGTATGTCGGGCATTCAGACCACGCAGGTCATCTCCCGTCTGCACAAAAATAGCCGGGTACTGATTCTGTCCATGCACAACAACGAGGACTATATCCTGCGGTCGGTAGAGGCCGGTGCCTTCGGCTATATCCTGAAGGACTCGTCGAGCGATGAGATGGTGAAGGCGATCCGGACTATAGCCTCCGGCGAAAAGTACTTCAGTTCACCGGTAGCCAATATCATCCTCAACGGCTATATGCAGCAGTTGAAAAAAGGCGACCGCACCGACCGCAACCGCCGGTCGAAGCTCTCGAAGAAAGAAAAAGAGATTCTGCAATACCTGGTGGATGGCATGAGCAGCCGCGAAATTGCGGAGCGTCTGCAACTCAGCGTCCGGACGGTTGATAACCACCGGGCCAATATGATGCGCCGGCTTCAGGTGCGCAACGCGGCCGAACTCGTGCGCATGGCCGTCGAAGAAAAATTGATTTAACCATTTAAACAAAGAAAGCCATGTCATTACGATTAGGCGATATTGCGCCGGATTTTACGGCCGAAACCACTGAGGGCACCATTAATTTTCACGAGTGGCTGGGCAACTCCTGGGGAATGATCTTCTCGCACCCGGCCGATTTCACTCCGGTTTGTACGACCGAACTGGGCCGCACCGCGCAACTGAAGGATGAATTTGAAAAGCGGGGCGTTAAGGTCATTGCCGTGAGTGTTGACCCGCTCGATTCACATACCGAGTGGATTAAAGACATTAACGAGACGCAGAAAACGACGGTTAACTTCCCGCTCATTGCCGACGAGGACCGGAAAGTAGCGCAGTTATACGATATGATTCACCCGAACGCCAGCGAAAAAGCGACCGTTCGCTCAGTATTTATCATCGGGCCGGACAAAAAGATCAAGCTGACGCTTACCTACCCGGCCTCGACGGGCCGCAATTTCTACGAGATTCTGCGCGTGATCGACTCACTGCAACTAACTGCCAACTACCAGGTAGCCACCCCCGCCGACTGGCAGGAAGGTGAAGACTGCATTGTGGTACCGGCCGTGAGCACCGAAGACGCCATGCAGAAGTTCCCGAAAGGTGTCAACGTGATCAAACCGTACCTGCGCACCACCCCGCAGCCGAATAAGTAGGTTTACTTGTTTCAAGTTCCAGATTGCAAGTTTCAAGTTTAAACAGCAACTCAAGGCAGTTGACCAATCTGTTAACAACCTGAAACATGGAACGTGAAACCTGGAACTTGAAACTTGCAATGTGGAACCTGAAACAAGTTTTACGCTTTGCTGGTTAAGTCATGCAAAACCAAAACATCGACGTTATGGCAGTTAAAAACATGAACCCTACGCATGACGAGGGTAAAGTTGCGGAAGCAATTGAGCATATCACCGCGAAATTTCCGTCTGACATTTTCCTGTGGTCAGCACTGGGTACACTGGCAACAGCCGCTACCCTGTTTACCCAGGGCAAGCGCACCGAGGGTCTGCTGGTTGGCCAATGGGCCGCTCCCCTGCTGATCCTGGGTCTGTATAACAAACTGGTGAAACTGGAAGGCAGCGACTAGGCCGTATTCCGTTTTCGTATTAATTACCCGGAAAACCCTCGCCCCAAACGAGGGTTTTCTTTTGCTTTACTATTTTTGAGCCGCCGGTACGCCGAATTCCGCACCCGAATTCAACCGGACTGTCTGCATGAGTCAATCCGTATCACTTCGCACGCTCTATATACGTTATAAACTGTGGGTCTGGCTGGGGCTCGGTCTGCTTCTGGTTGGTCTGGTCTGGCGCGGGTGCCGGGCAGATAAGCAATGGCAGCACATTAAACCCTTTGGCATCCGGATGCCGCTGAAATACGATGTTCACGGCATCGATGTATCGCACCACAACCGCCGGATCGACTGGAAACGGGTCAGTCAGATGCAGGCGGGGGGCATTCGGCTACAGTTTGCCTTTATCAAGGCTACGGAAGGCGCTACCCACATCGACCGGCAGTTTGCCCGCAACTGGCGCGAGGCCAAAGCCGCCGGCCTGCTGCGGGGAGCTTACCACTTTTACCACCCCCGTCGCGACCCCAAACGGCAGGCCGATAACTTTATCCGGCAGGTAAAACTCCAGCGGGGCGATCTGGCACCGGTGCTGGATTTTGAAATTGACCGCGGTATTCCCGCCGAAGAACTCATCGACGGACTACGCATCTGGCTCACCCAGGTAGAAGCCCATTATGATATCCGCCCGATTATTTACGTGAATGCGAACTTCTACAAACGCTATATTGCCGGTAATTTCGACGATTACCCGCTTTGGATTGCTGATTACTCCAACACCCAACTGACGCGTTACGACACCGACAAGCTTGTTCTCTGGCAGCATAACAAAAATGGCTACGTCAACGGCATCCAGGGCTTTGTCGATTTCAACGTGTTTGTACCGGATCCCGACGAACTGAAGAAAATCTGTTTATAACCAACCACCTGCCAATCATGTTCCCGAACCACCGATTTACCGACCTGCCTGCCTACGAACAGCTCCGGCAGCATTTCGAAACCATAAAAGGCCGGCACCTGCGCGACCTCTTTACCGAAGACTCCGAGCGGTTCAACCGGTTCTCCATCCAGTTTGAGGACCTGCTCGTCGACTTCTCCAAGAACCGCATCACCGCCGAAACGCTATCGCTTCTCTGCCGCCTGGCCGAACAGGCGCAACTCCGCGAAGCCATCGACAGCATGTTTGCTGGCGGCCGTATCAACGCTACCGAAGACCGGGCGGTACTGCACGTAGCCCTCCGCAACCGGTCAAATACCCCGGTGATAGTCGACGGTAAAGATGTAATGCCGGAGGTAAACGCCGTGCTCGACCAGATGAAGAGCTTCTGCGACCGCATCGGCTCCGGCGACTGGCAAGGCTACACCGGCAAACCCATCACCGATCTGGTCAACATCGGGATCGGCGGGTCGGACCTGGGGCCGGTCATGGTCACCGAAGCGCTGAAGCCCTACGGAAATCCGAACCTGAGGGTCCATTACGTCTCCAACGTCGACGGGGTACATATCTACGAAGCACTGCAGCGGGTAAACCCGGAGACCACGCTGTTTATGATTGCCTCCAAGACCTTTACCACCCAGGAGACGATGGCCAACGCCCACACCGCCCGGCAGTGGTTTCTGGATCAGGCCGGAGACGAAGCAGCCGTAGCGAAGCATTTTGTAGCGATCTCGACAAACCGGGGGGCGGTGGAGAAATTCGGTATTGACCCGGCCAATATGTTTGGCTTCTGGGATTGGGTGGGTGGCCGCTATTCGCTCTGGTCGGCCATTGGGTTGTCGATCGCCTGCTATATTGGATTTGAAAACTTCACCGAGCTGCTGGACGGTGGTCACGCCATGGATCAGCATTTCAGGGATACCCCCCTGGAGCAGAACCTGCCGGTGATTCTGGCCGTGCTCGGCATCTGGTACAACAACTTCTTCGGGGCCGAATCGCACGCCATTTTACCCTACGACCAGTACCTACACCGGTTTGCGGCCTACTTCCAGCAGGGCGATATGGAAAGCAACGGCAAGTCGGTAGACCGTAACGGCGAACCGGTAACTTATCAAACGGGACCGATCATCTGGGGAGAGCCGGGTACCAACGGCCAGCACGCCTTTTACCAGCTTATTCACCAGGGTACCAAGCTTATCCCCTGCGACTTTATTGCCCCCGCCAACAGCCAGCGCCCCATGGGTAATCACCACCAGTTGCTGATGTCGAACTTTTTTGCCCAAACCGAAGCGCTCATGAACGGCAAATCCTACGGGGAGGCCGAAGCTGAGTTGCGTAAAGTGGGTAAAAGCGACGAAGAAATCCGTTTTCTGACGCCTTTTAAGGTTTTTTCGGGTAACCGGCCCACCAATTCCATCCTGGTAAAACGGGTAACACCCCGGACCCTGGGCAGCCTGATCGCCCTCTACGAACACAAGATTTTTACGCAGGGTGTCATCTGGAATATATTTAGTTTCGACCAGTGGGGCGTTGAATTAGGCAAGCAATTAGCCAATCAGATCTTACCTGAACTACAAGCCAGTGAGCCAGTTAATAGTCACGATAGCTCTACCAATGGACTCATCAATTTTTACAAACAAATGAAAGAAGCGCAAACAAAATGAAAAAAAGCCTAGTTATTGCAGTGTAACTCGATTACGCACTATTTATTGTCCAACTCAAAACGTTATGAAAATGAAAGTTCAAAGTACATTGTTAGCCTTGTGCCTGGTGGGTACGGGCTTCGCGAATGCGCAGACAACAAACAGTTCAACAACTACGACGAATACGAACACGACAACCGGTACCTATCAGAACCAGACAGGTACGAATTCAAACACCAATACCGGTACGTATTCTACTTCGCCGACTACGCCTGCCAACACGGGGACGTACTCGAACCAGTCTGGTACCAACATGAATAACAACACGGGTACAACTACCGGTACGACGGACCCGAATATGAATACCAACACCAATACTAATACTGGTACATATTCAACTACGCCGACAAATACCAACACGGGTACGTATAACAACACCACAGGTACTGGCACGATCAACAACTCGACTACACCGTCGACCAACAACAGTACCTACAGCACGACGACTACAACAACGACGTCGTCGACTGATCCGTACGCTACCCGAGACACCTATCAGGACGGCGTTATGGATAAGCCAGGCCGGTTTGGTATCTACGCCGGTATAAACCGCTCGAACTTCATTGGTGAGGCCAACAACCTGACTTACGAAGCCCGCTATGGCTATCAGATTGGTGTGTACGGTCGTACGGGTGGTACCGTATTTGGTCAGTTAGGTGCTGAATTCCGTACTACTACGTCTCAGGTATTCCGGGCCGGTACGGTTTCATCCAGTGATGTACGCGCTAATCTGGATCAGCAGTTCCTGGCGATTCCGGCCTGGATTGGTATTCGGGTAGGTAGTGTAGCAGGTCTGCGGCTGCAGGCCGGTGCCGAGCTGTCGGCGCTGATTGGCCGTGGCAAAGGTAACGTAGATCTGGGACTTGATGATGTAAACCGTACACAACTGAACGGTCTGCTGGGTGCTGGTGTTAACCTGGGTCCCATTACGCTGGATGCTTTCTACAACCACGGTCTGGCTCGTATCTTCGACCGGGGTGCCGACTTCAAGCGTCGTATGTTTGGTTTTAACGTAGGTCTGCGGTTCTAATCGCGCTGCGTAACAACAACCAATCTTCATCAACACAGCGAAGGCTGCCTCTACTGGGGCAGCCTTTCGTCTTTATTCGCAATTTACCTAATATTGTCATCCAGATTAGCCCGGCATGAATACACTTTTTCCGATTTTCGTCAAGATAGAGAACCTCCAAACGCTCGTAGTCGGTGGCGGCTACGTCGGTCTGGAGAAACTGACAGCCCTGCTTAGCAATGCACCAGCGGCCAGCGTAACACTGGTAGCGCCCGACATTCGTATCGAAATAACCGAACTGGCGGAACAACATCCCGGCGTTACCCTGATTACGGATCGATACAAAGCCGAGTACCTGACCGGAAAAGATCTGGTGATTGTGGGTACCAACGACAAAGCCGTGAACCGGCAGGTGCAGGCGGACTGTAAGACCCGACGGATACTGGTAAACGTTGCCGACACCCCGGACCTGTGCGACTTCTATTTAAGCTCGGTCGTTAAGAAAGGCGACCTGAAAGTAGCCATCTCGACCAACGGTAAGTCGCCGACCTTTGCCAAGCGCTTCCGCGAAGTGCTGGAGGAGATTCTGCCCGATAGCCTGCAGGAGACACTGGATAACCTGACTGCCATCCGCAACAAGCTCAAAGGCGATTTTCAGGAGAAACTGGAGCGGCTGAATGAGATTACAAAGGTGCTGAAGTAAATCCAGCTTCGTCAGAACGGATTCGCCCCGAAAAGTTGTTCAACAGAAAACGGTTGGGTACGGACGATGAAGAAGTAGATCAGCCCGGCCAGCACCATATAGCTGACAATTAACCACTTCTTTTTCTGTTCAAACTCGGCCGGGTGGTGATAGTAGTCGTACACCATAGATGCCGACATTCCCATAACCATCAGGAAAAAGGAGAAGACACCAAAATCGGTACGGTAGGCCGTGAAGGAATGCATAAACCGGGCACCGGATACAATGTATAACAGCCAGAAACCGAACCCGGTCCGGTACAGATAAACGCTCAGCCGTCGGTCATTTTTGATATCGAACAGGCTGTCAGAAAACTTTTCAGACATACAGATCCGGTTAGAAACGGTGAAAGTAACTTTATTTAACTACAATTACAACACAGACTATGCTTGATTCCCAAACAGTTGAGTCGGCTCCGCTAATGAACACCATGAAAGTGGAACTGGTTCGCGTCGATAATGCCTTCCACTTTGAAGCCACCGGAGTAGCCGGGGTAAAACTTGACATTGACGGCTCTACCGATATTGGCGGCCACAACGCCGGAGCCCGTCCCATGGAAATGCTGCTGATGGGCCTGGCCGGCTGCAGCGCCATTGATGTGGTGCTGGTGCTGCAAAAACAGCGGCAGGTCATTGAAGATTTTCGGATTACGGTGGAGGGACTCCGTGAAAAGAACGCTACGCCTTCGCCTTTTCGTAAGATCCACCTGCATTATTTTCTGAAGGGCAACCTCGATCCGGAAAAGGTACGCCGGGCCATCGACCTGTCGATGGACAAATACTGCTCCGCCACCGCCCAGCTTCGCCCCACCGCGCATATTGACTACTCGTTTACAATTGAGTAGTCACGCAACTTGAAATTTTATCCAGCCCATCGGCAAAAGCCAGATGGGCTTTTCTTATTTTTACCCATGCCTTTTGCGAAGGCCACCCTATCGACCAACGACTACTGACTTTCGATTCATGCAGCAATACCACGACCTGCTCCGCCATATCCTGAATACCGGCACCCGCAAAACCGACCGCACCGGCACCGGCACCATCAGCGTGTTCGGCTACCAGATGCGCTTTAACCTACAGGACGGTTTTCCGCTGGTAACCACCAAAAAGGTCCATACCAAGTCGATTATTCACGAGCTGCTGTGGTTTATCAAAGGAGATACCAATATTAAATACCTGAAGGACAATGGCGTGAGTATCTGGGATGAGTGGGCCGACGCCAACGGTGACCTCGGACCCGTATACGGCCGACAGTGGCGAAGCTGGCAGGCTCCCGACGGCCGCACCATCGACCAGTTGCAGGATGTGCTGAATCAATTGAAGAACCGGCCGGATTCACGCCGGATGATGGTTTCGGCCTGGAACCCCGCCGATGTGCCGAATATGGCGCTCCCCCCCTGTCATGCACTCTTTCAGTTCTACGTAGCCGACGGTAAGCTGTCGTGCCAGTTGTACCAGCGGAGCGCCGATGTGTTCTTGGGGGTACCGTTCAATATTGCGTCGTATGCCTTGCTGACGATGATGGTGGCGCAGGAATGCGGCTATGAAGCCCACGAATTTATCTGGACCGGGGGCGATACGCACCTGTACCTGAATCACCTGGAGCAGGTCGAACTACAGCTTTCCCGCGAGCCCCGCCCCCTGCCGGCTATGCGGCTCAACCCGGATGTAAAATCCGTATTTGATTTCGTGTACGAAGACTTCACGCTGGAAAATTACAACCCCTGGCCGGCCATCAAAGCACCGGTGGCGGTGTAATAACAGGACGTTTACGACAGAAATTTATCGACATCCTGGCGGGTGTCGAGGTCGATGGCGCCGTCTTCAAAGGGTATTTCGAGGCAGTCGTCGCGGTGCTGCATCATGACCCACTTGGCTCCATTATCGCCGTCGAGGCTGAGCAGTTCTTCCACGTACTTGCGGTCGAACAGAGCGGGCACGCCCGGCTTTCCGCCGTATCGGCAAGCGATGATTCCTTTGTCGTTTTCCTGGTAGGTGGCAATGATATGCTCCACCAGCGCCTGATCCACTTTGGGCTGGTCGACCAGCAGGAACAGCACCGCATCAAACTCTTTTTTAGTCATATACACGCCGGCCAGCCCCATCTTGACGGACGATGACAACCCCTGCTCCCAATGAGGGTTCTCAATCAGAGTAACCGGCAGTCCTTCCAGTTCGGCGGTGATAGAGGTCTTGTTGGCACCTAGCACGACCACAATGGGCCGGTACTCAGTCGCCAGGGCAACTTCGGTGATGCGCCGGACGAGCGTCTGCCCCTGCCACTCGATGAGTTGCTTGGGCGACCCCATGCGGGTAGATGCCCCGGCGGCTAAAATGACGATGCCTATTTGTGGGGTTGAGTGGTTCATTGGTTAATTAGTTGATTAGGGGACCAGCTTTAATCAAAGATAAACCGATTCTGCAGGACTTCGGATGGGTAGCCCACTTCCACCAGAAATAACCCATCGGGCGGCACCGAGCGCCCAGCCACCGTCCGGTCTCTGGCCAGAATAATCTGCTCAAAGTCGGCAACTGTCATCCGCCCCTGCCCTACTTCCAGCAACGTTCCGACCAGCGTCCGCACCATACCGTACAGAAACCGGTTAGCCTTGACGTGAAATATCAGTTGGTCGCCTTCCCGGAGCCATTCAGCGCGGGTAATGGTGCAGTGGAAATGGTTGACGCTGGTACGCACCTTGCTGAAACTCTGAAAATCGGTGTATTGCAGCAGCAGCCCCGCGGCTTCGTTCATCAGGGACACCTCCAGCTCCGGCCGGAATACGTAAATCTGCTTCTGCAAAAAGGGATTTTTGTGGCGGCTGATGCGGTACTGGTAATACCGGTACTCGGCCGAATAGCGGGCGTGCATATCGGCCTCAACCGGGAACATAGCCTGCACGGCAATGCCGGCGGGCAGGATACAATTGAGGGCATACACGAGCTGGGCGGTGACGGTCAGCGGCTCCTCCACCTCAAAATGGGCAAACTGCTGTTCGGCATGCACGCCCGAATCGGTCCGGCCGCTGCCGACGATTGTAGTGGGTCTCCGTAAAATCGAACTTAGGGCTTTCTCGAGCGACTCCTGAATGCTGATGCCGTTGGGCTGATTTTGCCAGCCTTTAAATTCCGTGCCTTTATAGGATAGTTGGATGAAGTAGCGCATAACCTGACTTGTGAACCCGCAGCCCTTTGATTAATCTCGTTCGTATTGTAGCTTTCGTTTCCTAATCCTTCTTACACCATGCGTCTGACATCACTCTGTCTGTTAGGGCTGCTCCTACTCGACTGCCGGCCCGACGACCCACCTCATACACCCGTATACGAGGTTCCGGCCGAGATTGAACCGTTTGTGCAGGCGTTCCGGGACGAAGCCGCTAAGCGGGGCAAGACGCTCAAGATTGACGACCTGATTGTGGAGTTCGGCGAAACCTCGGGACAGGATATTTGTGGCGTTTCCCAGGTAGAATCGAACAAAACACCCCGGATCACGCTGGTCAGGGAGTGGCCCTGCTGGACCAGGGCCTATAAAGAAACCCAGGAAGGTCTGGTGTTTCACCACCTTGCTCATAGCGTGCTGGGACGAGGGCATAAAAAAACTCTCCTGCCCAATGGCGATTTCGCCAGCCTGATGAACGGCGAGGATTTAGGTGTCTACTCGCCGTGCATCTACCCCATCGGCAATACACCCTGCAACCTCACAGGCCGCCGGACGTATTACCTCGATGAACTCTTCAACGAAAATACGCCCGTGCCGGCTTGGGGTAAATGATTTGGGATTTATGATTTCGGATTGGGGATTTACCTCCGGCGTCAGCAAATCCCCAATCCGAAATCATAAATCCCAAATCGCTGTTATTTTTCCAGCAGGTTGCCCAGCGCGTTATCGTACAAATCCTTCGCTTCGCTGACGGTGAGCAGAGTTTGCCCGTCGATGACAAAATCGCGCTCCGTTACCTCACCTAAGCGGCTGAAGGCGACACCCGACTGCTGCAGGGTGGCTTCAAAACCAGCCTGCTTATCGGCCGATACCGAGACCACTACCCGGCTCTGGCTCTCGCCAAACAGGAAGGCATCGGTGCGGAGAGCCTCATCAGTCGTAATGTCAAAGCCGAGGTTTCCGGTCATAGCCGATTCGGCCAGGGCGATAAACAGACCACCATCGGAAACGTCGTGGGCTGAGGCTATGTGCTTGTCAATAATCAGTTGCTTCAACGCTGTCTGGAGTGTGTACTCTTCGTCCAGATCGAACGCCGGTGCCGGTGAGCCTTTGATGCCGCGGTAAGAATACAGGTATTCCGACGACGCCAGATCGTCTTTCGACTGGCCCACCAGGTAAATTGCATCACCCGCCTGCCGGAAGCCCAGCGTCATGCGGTTGTCTGATGATTCCATCAGCCCCAGCATACCGATGGTCGGCGTGGGGAAAACCGGGCCTTCGTCGGAGCTCTGGTTGTAGAAGCTGACATTACCGCCGGTGACGGGCGTCTTGAACTTCTCGCAGGATTTCTTCATGCCCTTGATGGCCCCCACAAACTGCCAGTAGACTTCCGGCACATATGGGTTACCAAAGTTCAGGCAGTTGGTAATGGCCAGCGGCTCCCCACCCGAGCAGACAATGTTGCGGGCGGCTTCGGCCACGGCAATGGCGCAGCCCTGTTCGGGGTCGGCGTTGACGTAGCGGCTGTTGCAGTCAACCGTAATTACAATAGACTTGTCCGTACCCTTTACCTGCACCACGGCGGCATCCGAGGGTGCGTTGGTGGAGCGGTTGGCGGTACCGACCATCGAGTCATACTGCTCATACACCCACTTGCGCGAGCAGATGTTCGGGTGCGTCAGCAGATGACGCGCTACCTTGCTGACCTCCTCCCCACTAACGTCCGAAACCTGTGAAACCTGAAACTTCTGGTGCTCCTGATAGTAGGCGGGTTCGCGGTACTCTCGCTTGTACTGCGGAGCGCCCCCGCCCAGCACCAGGTCATCTGCGGGTACGTCGGCGACCCGTTGGCCGTAACGGTGGAAATGCAGGCGACCGGTATCCGTGACGGTGCCGATCTGCTCGCAGTTCAGATCCCATTTATCGAAAATGGCTTTGACGGCGGCTTCGTTGCCTTTCTCGACCACGATCAGCATCCGCTCCTGCGACTCCGACAAGAGAATCTCAAACGGCTCCATGTTCGGCTGGCGCGTGGGTACGCGGTCGAGGTCGATGTCCATGCCGTGTTCGCCTTTGGCGCTCATCTCGGAGGTCGAACAGATGATACCAGCCGCGCCCATATCCTGAATACCGATTACGTAGCCGGTGGCAATGACCTCCAGCGTGGCTTCGAGCAGGAGCTTTTCCATGAAGGGGTCGCCCACCTGCACCGCCGGGAGCTTTTCGGCGGATTTGTCGCTGATGTCTTCCGAGGCAAACGTAGCGCCGTGGATACCGTCTTTACCCGTGGCCGAGCCGACGATAAACACCGGATTGCCCACCCCGTACGAAATGGCTTTGGCGACATTACCCACCTCGACGATACCGGCCGAAAAGGCGTTGACCAGCGGGTTGATGTTGTAGCAGTCGTCGAAGTACACCTCTCCGCCGACAGTCGGGATACCGAAGGCATTGCCGTAGTCGCCGATGCCTTTGACAACGCCTTTCAGCAGGCGACGCGTCTTGGGCAGTTCGAGGTTGCCGAAGCGGAGCGAGTTCAGCTGGGCAATGGGCCGGGCACCCATCGTAAATATATCGCGGTTGATACCGCCTACCCCCGTAGCGGCTCCCTGGTAGGGTTCAATGGCCGAGGGGTGGTTATGCGATTCAATTTTAAAGCTGCACGCCAGACCATCGCCAATATCGACCAGACCGGCGTTTTCTTCCCCCGCTTTGGCAAGCATCCGATCGGAGTCGCGGGGAAGGGTTTTCAGCCAGATAATGGAGTTTTTATAGGAGCAGTGCTCCGACCACATCACCGCAAAGATGCTCAGTTCGGTGAAATTGGGTTTGCGGCCCAGGATTTCGCAGATGCGCTCGTATTCTTCGGGTAGCAGGCCAAGCTTGCGGGCGGTTTCGACGGTTGGAATCGGCTCAGTGGGCGCGTGTTCGGTTACTTCCACGGACATGTATAGAGGATTGTAGCTAAAAAATAAAGCAATCCGGCAAACCCCTGCGCTATTGAAAATCAGGGATTTTCGGCGTTTCTGCCCCAAAAGTACGGTTTTTTGCCCGGAAAGTTGGCAGAGGTGAGTTGACAAATGTCAAAAACTATACTACCTTTGCATCACATTTAATGACCATAGAGGGATGGCGGAGTGGTCGATCGCGGCAGTCTTGAAAACTGTTGACTGTAACAGGTCCGGGGGTTCGAATCCCTCTCCCTCTGCATGAATGTTTCAAACCCGCTGAAATTTCAGCGGGTTTGTTTGTTTTACTGGTTAGGCTGCAAATAGGATGGAAACTTTACCTAACGCCTAAATTGGGTAAAGTTTCATTAAAGCAGTTTTCTTGACCAAGGAAGTTATAAAGCTGTTCCAATAACCCGTATAGATACTCAATAATTTAATACTCATGTGTGAAATTTGAGCAAATTCGAATTCTTTTATATTAAGACTACTTTAGCACAACAAAGCCAATAATTAAAAGTACACTTTCTATAATTTAAGATTGCAATATTTAAAAAGTGTAAGAAATTGTACCTCTCGAGAGATTTAGCAATAATTAATAACTCGAAAAAATCGTTCTTAATTTCAAGTAGAACATTTGCAGTAAAATCTACAATAGGATTGTTTTTTATTATCATCTCTGGATGAACACGGCAACAAGTTTGGGAGTGCCGTCACAATGGGCAATGATAGTTCGTTTGACTGGCCCACCGATCAGGAACACCAAATTGCCGCTGGCTGTCGGACATTGATTATGAATGTGATTAATTACTACAACCTGCTGTATCTGTCGGAAAAGCTACGACAGTGTAAAACGACTTTGGAACACACGAAGAATTGTTGCGGACGATTCTGAAATCTTCGACGCACACCTGGCATCACATCAATCTGGTTGGTGAGTATGACTTTTCGGACGAAACGATACCACCGGTCCAGTTTGACCTGAAAGCGTTGCTGAATTTTCCGCTGGTTCGGCCACGAAACAAGGGAAATGGTCTCAAGTGACGGATTTTACGGTCGGCCGTCGCCGTACGAAACTGCAAAACTACCCATATTTGGTAAAGCACTGGTCTGACATTCATATCAACCCTGGTTGGTGTTCATAAGTAAAGGTATTAAATCGCACCGCACAAGTAGATTTTTTTTCTCCACCCTTCTATAACTGCATACTTTACAGTTCTTCAACGATTTAAGAATGGTACAGGTTAGCCGTTCTGTCTTTACTTCGAAACCCTGGTGCTATGGCTTTTAAAAAATACGTTCTGATAGCCTTACTTCTTTTCAAAATAGGGTCTTGCGTCGCCTATGACCATCCGGGCGGTATGCACCCTCAGCAGCAGCTGGATTTTGTAAGAAAGCAGGTCAAGGCAAAGAAACAGCCGTACTGGGACGCCTACCGGCAATTAATAGTCTATGCCGACTCGGCCTGGTACCACCCTATTGAGGCCCTTGCCGATTTCAGTGTGCCGGGTTATTATGTCGATGCGGTTATGCATCGAAAAAATTCAAAGAGCCTTAATACGAACGCTTTTGATGCGTATGCCTGCGCATTAGCCTGGCAGTTGAGCGGAGAGCTGAAATATGCGGATAAATCGCTGGAAATTCTCAACGCCTGGGGTGCAACCAACACACTCTATTCGGATGCCGATGGTAGTCTAGTCATGGCGTATGCAGGTTCTGGTATGCTAATGGCCGCAGAGCTGCTGTATGGTTACCAGGGCTGGACAGAAGCCGATAAAAAGCAGTTTGATCGCTGGGTGGAAACTGTGTACCGCAAAGCCTGCAACGAAATTCGTAACCGTTCCAATAACTGGGCCGACTGGGGACGGTTCGGCTCGGCGTTGTGCGCCCAATTTTTGAATGATGAACAAGAAATCGCAGAAAACACACGTTTGATAAAAAGTGACTTGTTCCATAAAATTGCGCCGGATGGCAGCATGCCTGAAGAAACAAAGCGAAAGGCAAACGGAATCTGGTATACGTACTTTTCGCTGGCCCCAATAACGGCCGCTTCCTGGGTGATCTTTAATGCGACAGGAGAAAATCTTTTTACCTACTCGCAGGACGGCCGATCTATAAAAACAGCGTTGGATTATTTACATTATTATAGCCTGCATCCCTCAGAATGGAAGTGGTTTCCTAATCCTAATAAAGGGTCTGCCCAAAGTTGGCCGGGGAATTTGCTGGAAGCCATGTCGGGTATTTACCGGGATAAGGAATATGGAACGTATGTCCAGGCAAGCCGCCCACTCATTTACCCGACGCATCACTTTGCCTGGACTTTCCCTACGCTCATGGCAGTGAGCCTCGATATATATAGGTAACGATATTGAATTCGTTTACCCGGCGGATTCTGGTTCACGGACCAGCGGCAGGATCACCACAAACTGCCCGCTTCCATCTTGTACTGTGGGCAGGCCCTGTCCCAGCATTCGGTACTGGGTCAGGATGTTGCTCAAACCGACTCCGTTACTGAGAACTCGCGAGGCTTTGCGCTGAAGATTATTCTGGACCACCAACTGCCCGTTCGGATTCGTTGTGATCGTTATAACCAGGGGCTGATCAGGCAGCACCACGTTGTGCTTGACGGCATTCTCGACTAACAGCTGCAAGGTAAGCGGAGGTAATTGCGTGTCGAGGTTCTGGTCATCTACCGCGATGCGCAAGTCGATGCCCGTGCCATGACGAGTCTGTAGCAGGTGATAGTAGGAGCGAATGAAGTCCAGTTCATGGCGCAGCGTGGTCAGGGGGTTATCGTTGGCCCGCAGCAGATAGCGGTACACGCTGCTGAGTTCATCCACGAACTCGCCCGCCTGCCGGGGACTTTCGTCAATCAGGGCAGACAGGGTGTTGAGCGAGTTGAACAGAAAGTGCGGATTGACCTGACCCTGCAGGGCCCGGAGTTGCACGGCCATTTTCTCTTGTTCCAGCCGCTGTACCGCCAGTTCCGCTTCCAGGCTTTCCCGCCGGCGCTGCTCGCGTTCGCCCACCAGTTCCTGCTCCGTTACGGCCTGCTGCCGGGCCTGGGCTACCTCCTGAAGCCGTCGTAGGAAGGTCAGGCAAAGCGAAAAGCAAAGCAATTCTGCCATCAGCATGCCCTGAATCACCAGGTTCGCCGACGCGTACACGTCCTGGGTGGCCCAGGGCCATTTTGGCCCTGAAAAAAGGGCCAGCGACAAAAAGCCCCTGAGCGTCATGAAGGCAGATCCGACCAGAAATAGGCGGGCTACCGGGTCTCGGCGATGGGCAGCCAGCCAAATAGCACCTAGGTTGATGAGCACCGCTACTATGCGGAAAAGATGCGTCAACACCTCATACACGGTGTTTGGGTCGGTGGGTTGCCACACGATCCATCCCCCGAACACGTAGGCTGCCACCAGCGCCTGCGCGACCCGGGTCCAGTGCCGGGAGGTACTGCCCGGCTGGGTGAACAACACTAGCACTAATTCGAGGAAATTGAGTTTGAAAAAGCCCATACTCAGATTCATGAGCAAGGTACTCGTCGATGCGGGCAAGGTTATGACGCTGTCATACAGGAAGAGGTTGCTCAGCCAGCTGAATGTGTGCAAGGTGAACAGGCCGTAGATACGCTGCCGGTACAGCCCCCATTGCACGGCATTAAGCAGAAATAAGGCCCAAACGGAACCCGTGAACAACAGGCGCAGGTTATCGGGAGTCATGCCCAGGGTTGGGTGAAGGGTTCGAGTATGGCTAAGACAATAACAAACTGCCCTTTGCTGTAGCTCACGGAGGGGACTGGCCGATCAACCGGTATGGCTTCAGGGTAGGGAGGCACGTGGTCAAAAATAACGCTTTTTTCAGGAACTGAAAACGTCCCGATTAATTGAGACAAAAGATCAAATCGTCTTCAGGCGCTATTGGTGAGAACACGTTCAGGTTGCGTTAAAAGTCAGGATTACCTTTCGCTATCGGAAGTCAACTATTTTTTATATGGATTAGGTCGATATGCCAGTTGATTGGCTATTCCATTCTACAATATGAACTGTTCAAGAGCTGCTATGGCGTTGCCTGTGGCATGCATCACCATGGGTGTATAAATGGATTGGGTGACGTACAGCGCATAGCCAAAAAGTACGGCATCCGTAAAGATTTGCACTTTCCCTATACTCGCTTGCCAGGACATTGAAAAAGCAGCTGAGTGAAACAGCACAAAAATGGAAGCCTGGATGAGAATAGCCAGGTGTTTATTTACCTGCCAATGCCGTAGTCGTGACAGCAGTACTCCCCGGAAAAACAGTTCTTCTGCGATAGGCGCTAAAACGACCATGCCAACAAGTTTGATCAGTGAAGGCCAAAAAGAGTCCATCCAGGGGTTACTACCCAACAAGCCTAGCCTGTATAGCACAACTTCGGTGATGAAGATGTACACCAGAAACGCAAAACACCAAACCAGCAGTAATTTGAACGAAGTTGGGCGGTGGATATAGAGGTCAGTTGGTTTTAATTTAGTCAGCCTGACGCCTAAGGCTACCCCCATGATCAACAAGAAAAAGGGTATTGTTCGAAAAAGCGCTTGTTGGGTTTCTGAATTCATGCTGCTTTGGTTATGGGAAAGACACATTAACTTTTCAGTTTACCTTAATTCGTTTAGCAGGTGCTTTAAACGATCAAGGTGTTTACCAAACTTGTTCTTGGCTACTGTCCGGCTGAGAAAGTATTGAAACACCAGGTAAGCCGCATAGGAGGAGAACCTCACTACAGGCGATAAGCCATGCCAGGTATCCAGCATCCGCATAGACTGGTAGTAAGGAATCACCTCCAACAGCAGGATAAAAAATACAATAACCAGCCTAGCTCCGATGTTTTGCCACTTTAGGCGTTGCTCCAGCATGATTACGTGTTGCTCCAGGTTATCCTTTACCCTGGTATCCATGCTTTCCATCTGGTGCGTGAGCCTGTAGTTCAAATACAGCATAATCAGCAGACCAAGACAGAAACCCATGTAAGTCCAGAACAGCAGGTGAGACGAAACACTGCTCACGTTTTGGGCTTGCGTTGCTATGACGGCGGCCATCAGTGCCCCAACAGCCAGCATCTGTTTACGGAACGCGGTTTTCAGCGAGGCAATTGGGCCTTTGCTCTTGTGGTGAATCAGGTTCATAATGTCGGGTGTTTTTAGGGGTTGTTGATTTGCCTGGTTCCACGCTTGTTTTAAATCATCCAGCTCCATGGTTATGTCTGTTTTACCAACTGTCGTAATTTGTCTTTGATGCGAGTCATCTTCACGCGCAGATTCCCTTGTGAAATGCCTACGATGTCTTCCATTTCTTCATAGCTGCGGTCTTCCAGGTACAGCATCACAATGGCTTTTTCAATTTCGTTGAGCTGACTAATGGCTTGATAGAGTTGTTGCCATTGCTCTTCGTCGGTGCTTTTCTCCTCAGTTACCTGAGTAGGGAGACCCTCCGGTTCATAGGAGCGGATGAATCCTTTTTTTTGCCTGCGCAGACCAGTGATGGCGGTGTTAATGGCCACCCGGTAGAGCCAGGTGCTGAACTTGGCTTGCCCTTTGAATCTGCCGAATGAGTGCCAGAGCTGAATGACGATCTCCTGGTAGAGGTCCTGGCGATCAGCTTCAGTCGCGGCATAGATCCTGCATACGTTGTGGATCAGCGCTCCATACTGGTGTATCTGCTGTTCAAATTCTTTTTGGGTGTTCAGGTCTGTCACTCTTGCCAGGTTTTCCGGATTAGTCGTTGCTATTCACAAAATGTTACAGTGAGGTAAGATATTTTTGTTGAACCTGTAAAAGTCAGATCAAAACGAAGCTACCGTTTAATTGCCAGAACAGATATTTTAATCTGGCAAACCGGGCGTTGCCAGTCTTTTGTATTTGAGATGCCCAGTAATGACAGCGACTCGCTGACCATCACCGGACAGAAAAGATCTAGTTTATGCGTCGGGGGAGTGATCGTACCCCCCAGGCTATCAATAGCAAGGCCAGGCCCTTCTCTACGCCGGCACTATAAGCGCCCCGGTCGGCCAGTGGAGCTACCGTGGATAAGGCCAGACCACAGAGCAGCGATACCGGTTCCAGTAAAATCAATGTCCAGCCAACATACCTGGGCAGCACTCGCCCTTTCAGGGTTACTACACCATAGGCTATCAATGCGGCTATCCAAAGCATGGGGCCGACAGGAAAACTGAAGGTAGCCAGGAGCGGCTGGTTGATAAGCAGGCCTACATTCACGAACCACACCAGGGTCATACTAAACATCAACGTGTGGAAGGCGATTCGTTCGGTCAACAAACCAGACGAACGTTGCAGGCGGTGCAGGTACAGCAGACAGGGTGAACGGAAGCATCCTGTACAAATCTCGTATGTTGTTCGGCTGCGGATTAAGAATTAACTCTAGTCCCAAAGCCATCCAACTGAGGGTGGCCAATAAACCGGTTCGCCAACCGGTGAGAATTTCGGAGTAAAGGTCTGATTCACTCTCGGTGAGGAGTGCAATTTCGGAACAATACCCATCGCCGTAACAGGTCAAATCCTGCTCGTCCGTACCCCTGACGTTTGAGCATTTTCAAGCGGTTCACCTGGCCCTCGGTCTGCCCGTTACTCCATTCCGATACGAAAGCCTGTTCGACTGCCGCATAGTCTTGGCGCAAGCCACGGACAAAACCCATATAGGCAGACACGTTCTCGGCGTCTTCGCACCACTTGCCCAGACCATCTGCTGATTTTTCCTTTATCAATTGCCGAAATTGCTGACTCAATTCATGTGCCTGGCGAATCGACTCGTGTTCGCTCAGCAGATGAGTCAAAAATGCCTCTTCATCGGCTGACCAATCAGAGGGCGGCTTATTCAAGAGCCGACAGATTCGGCGGCTACTATAGCTGTTGGTTTTGCGGGCGGGTGGTAAAGAGGGTACCACCTCTAACCGAGGATAGGCTGACAGAAAGTTAGCCAGAATCGTATAGCTCCCATTATAGCCAAAGTCCTTTATCTCCACCAGCAGCTCTTTGACATTAGTTTGACCCTCCAGCCACCGCTTACGCAGATAGCCTTCATAGAGAAACAGGTTTGAGCGTTTGACTACCTAGCGTGGGACAAATTCAGTCTGGTTCCAATAGCGTTTAACCGTGGTTCGGGAGACACCCAGATGCCGGGCAATGGCCCGTATGCCGTGGCCTTCAGCCTGAAGTTGTTTGACTTTCTGAGACCTCTCATAGTGTTTGGAGGATGGATCCACTCGAGCTCTCGCCATGAGTTGTGACAAGTCATGGCCATAGGTGTGCTGGATCTGCTATTGGGACTCTGCCCCAATTTAGCTACCTTGGTTGTGCTGGATACTGTCCAAGGCCACACCACCACAGGTGGAGCGTGCTGTATAGATAAGAACGTTAACTTGGCGAACGGACCTTAAGGTAATTATTCTATTGTCTTAGCCCCCGATTAGTTGGACAGATTTTCTAAGGCGGTTGAGTCGCATACCATTGCCTGTTCCCACTTCTTCTGTGGGGTAATGAAACCTCGGGACCGGTGACGTCTTGCATAATTATAATGGGTAAAAAATAGTCTCAGCGTTTCCTTGGCCTCATAATAGCTGTCAAACTCATGCCGTTGCATCACAACTTGCTCCAATATGCTGTGAAATGCCTCAATGTAGGAATTCTCCTCTGGGGTTGCCACATGCGTAAACTCTTGCTTGACCTCCGAGTTTTTCAAAAACTGGCGGACCCGATGGGCAATGAACTGGCTGCCATTATCATTGCGTAGGACGATGCCTTTTAATTCATGTGACCCGTTCACCCGGCGCAGTAAATGGATCAAATCCATCTGGCGAATATTAGGCTGAAAAATCCAGTCTAGAATTTTACGGGTGTAGACGTCTAATACGCTCAGTAAGTAGTAATTACGCCGTTCGCCAGCCACCCAGACGTACTTGATATCCCAACATAAATATTCCAGCGGCCTGGTGGCTTTGATGCGCCGAAATTGGACAAATTCTCGTTTACCAGTTGGTCGGATTACTTTGCCCATCAATAGATTAGCCTCACTCATAAGGCGGTATACTTTCTTTTTATTAATGATGTACTCACTCTTCAATTCGTGCGTAGCATACTCGTAGCCGTAGGCATTGAACTCCTCATCCAGCCATTGCCGAATCCGGGTAACGACCTGCTCATTAGGTACCCAAGTGCCATCCTGTTTAAGTGTCACTTGGCTAGGTTTAGCCCCTGGCTTACCAGGGCGCGGCTGGTAGTATGACACGCTTCGGGGCAAGTCAAGCCACTGGCAGAGCTGAGTCCGAGGCACCCGTAGTTCAAACTGTTTCACCATCATCAGCTTTTCCTGAGTCCGATAGGAGTTTTTTTTAGCAGTTCGCTTTTGACCTCTATTTCCAGGGCTTGTTTGGCGATGATCCGTTTTAGACGTTCATTTTCCTCTTCCAAGGCTCGAAGCTGAGGATCGACTCGGGGATAGGAATCCCGCAAGCCTTCCTTACCCTTGTTCAAATAGCGGTTTCGCCATTTTCGCAAAACGGAAGGCGATAAGTTGTACTTGCGGCAAGTCTCGGAGTGACCGTCGCGCAGGGACTCCTGAACTATAGAATAGCGGTCCTCGGGGGTGAAAGTTCGTCTGGTTTTGCTCATTATTCCTGAAGTTAAAGGGACTTAATTGGTTTTACAATTTTGTCCAACTCTTCAGGGGGCTAAGACACTATAAGGCGCGGTCTCGTGATGATTCAGTGTTACGAAAGCGTATCCGGGAGATCGCCGAAACACGAGTACGCTATGGCTGTCGACGCATCTTCACCTTACTAAGGCGCGAAGGCTGGCGGGACAACCATAAGCGAGTTCATCGATTATACTGTTTAGAAGGGCTGAATTTGCGTAGTAAGCAGCCTCGACGTAGCCGGGCTGCTGCTCACCGGCTGGATCGGCCTCAACTCTCTAGTATGCATCAGTGCTGGAGTATGGATTTTGTGGCGGATCAGCTCTTTGATGGGCGGAAAATCCGGGCCTTAACTGTAGTGGATATTTATAGCCGTCACTGTCTGGCCATTCACGTAGGTCAATCCTTGAAAGGGGAAGATGTGGTAGCAGAAATGGATCGGCTAAAAGTGGTATATTCGACTGTTCCTAAGCGGATTCAGGTAGACAATGGCAGCGAATTTATTTCGAAGGCACTAGATAAATGGGCTTACGATAACCAAGTAATACTTGACTTTTCCAGGCCAGGAAAACCGACGGATAATCCGTTTGTTGAATCCTTTAATGGCCGTTTTCGAGATGAGTGCTTAAACACCCATTGGTTCTTATCGCTTCAGGACGCCCAAGAAAAGATTGAGCATTGGCGACAGGAGTACAATAGTTTTCGACCGCACAGTTCCCTAGGCGGGCTGACGCCAGAGGAAAAAATTATTAAGGATTAAAATTGACAAATGAACGTCCGTTTCTCAATCTAAGACTGGTCCAGTATTTGGGAGCAGGTCAGTAAAGATGATAACCTGTGCGAAGATTATGGATAGATGAGTACCAGGCGAGGAACTCGTTTACTCCGGATTAACGATTCCAACCGTTGCCGTTAAAAAATCATCTTTCCAGAAATAGCTGTACTATGAAAAAGCACCTTTTATGCTTCTCCCTTGTACTTGCCTGTTTTCTGGCACTGTCTCTTCAGGCATTCAGCCAGTTGATTCTTATACCGGCCTGCAACGCTACTCAGCCGCTAAAAGAACTTCCCTGGTTAAAGATGATAGTGGATGACACTACAGGGATCAACGGTTTCAATATTATCGTTTATGAAGCCACGTATAAGAACCAAACCATATACCGGGTGGAAAACAATATAGCTCATGATTTCGCAACGGTTACGTTATACACTTGCCTGGGCTCTGTGCTTTGCCAGAGTCAGACCACCATTGCCGGCCTGCAATCAACCTGTTCCGATCTGTTCAATGAAGTAACGATTGGAGCCCTGTTATACCGGCGGTTTAGTCGGCGTGTATCCTTTGCAAAATAGCCTCCAGATTCATCTCCGGGTCGTCAATCCGGGTCAGGCGCTGAAACGCCTGCCTGCGGCTCTCCACGTCCGGCGTATCAAACAGCCGGTAGGTTTGCCAGTTCACATAGGCCGTATTGGTATCGGTATGTAGGAAGCCACCCTGCGGCAGCGGATGCTGGTCGAGTTCCGGTATGTAGAGGATAGTCAGGGTAATGGGCTCCTGTCCGCGTGGGTAAAAGGTCCAGGTGGTGCGCATAGATAAATATACAGCAACATTTAGTTTCTTTGGAGAAGAAGCGTGTTGGACTGATTGAAATTTCTTACTTCAACCAGTATGTTCTTCCGTTTGGCATTAGCCCTGAAATCCTCTATCAGCTCAAGAACATCATGGGCAACCGACTTTGACTTTTCAAAATCAATAATCACTTTAGAATTCTCAGGAAGGGTATTTAGTATATTAAAAACACTGGCTTTATTGAAAAAGGATACCTCCTCAGCCAAAACCAGGTGATGAACTTCACGCCCACCTTCCATGGTTATTACATCTTTCATATGGTGAGAGTTGCGATAGCTATGCCTAAGGGTATAGAACAGGCCAAAAAACAAGCCTATGGTGATACCTCTCAGTAAATCTGTAAATAATATACCGATCACTGTAGCCGTAAAGGGGACAAACTGCTCCCAACCCAATTTATACATTTGTGTGAAGAGGGAGGGTTTTGCCAGTTTATAGCCTACCATGAGTAAAATAGCCGCTAAACTGGCCAGGGGTACCATATTCAATACGCCCGCAATTGTTATCGCCGAGATAAGAAGAAATACGCCGTGCAGTATGGCTGACATTTTGGTCCTTGCTCCAAAATTGATATTAGCTGAGCTGCGCACGATCACCTGTGTAACCGGCAAACCGCCAATCAAACCAGAAACCATATTCCCAAGCCCCTGGGCTATCAATTCCCTGTTTGTGGGCGTAACTCTTTTGTAAGGGTCGAGTTTATCGGTTGCCTCTACGCAAAGCAGGGTTTCCAGGCTGGCTACAATAGCTATGACAACTGCCACCTTGTAAATTTCCAGATTTGCCAGCTGCGAAAAATCAGGAAAAGTAAACTGGTTGAAAAACTCGCCTAAATTACTGGCTACAGGTAGCTGGACCAGTTGGTCTTTTTCAAGGGAAAAATTAAGCACTCCCGACTGGTACAGGTAATTCATCACAATGCCTAAAATAACCACTACGATAGGCCCTTGTATCAGTTGAAATATCTTGTGCTTCTTGCTAAGCACCGTATCCCATAAAATGAGTATCGCTAATGATATCACCGAAATCAACACGGCGCCAGGCGTAACATACTGAAATGCGTTGGTTAGGGCCGAAAATGAGTTTTCTCCTCCTGTGGTAGGTGCAAAAGCCAAATCGCCTTCCGGGTCTTTGTCATAGCCTAAGGCATGGGGTATCTGCTTGATAATTATCAGCAAACCGATGCCGGTGAGCATGCCCTTGATAACAGCAGATGGAAAGAAATAGGCAATAAAACCGGCTCTGGCAAACCCCATAAGAAGCTGAAAAACGCCGGCAATAACAACAGCTAATAAGAACGTTGGCCACGATCCCAGTGAATCAATGGACGTTAAGACAATAACCGCCAGGCCGGCAGCAGGGCCGCTAACGCCGAGGGGTGAACCACTGGCTATACCCACGACAATACCGCCAACAATACCCGCAATAATACCGGCAAACAAAGGTGCGCCGGAGGCAAGCGCAATACCAAGGCATAACGGAACGGCGACAAAGAAAACCACTATACTGGCAGGCAGGTCGCTTTTTACATTTTTGAAGATGTTGTTCTCTTCCATCTTTAGCTGTTTTTACTTTTCAACCCTAAAACTGTTTCTGAGTTAAAATGATAGTTTTACCTACTAACCGAATCTATATTGCCTCAAAGAGGCAAAGGCCAGCATAGCGCCAGCCTTTCACCTTTCCATTAGAAATTACCTGTTCACTCCGGCTTACTGGCTATAAACGGAGCGTGGCGGAGATAACGCTGGTCGGTAAGCTGGCAGATCAGAAACTGGGCCAGATCAATGGCCGTAATCTGTTGCTCCGGCAGGTGATTCAGGTTCACCACCACATCGCCCGTTGCCGGTTGCTGTACAATGAGCGGCACCCGGACATACGTCCAGGCCAGACTGCTTTCCGAAAGCAACCTGAACTCAAGCCGCCGGTCGTCCATGAACAACGGGTAATGCTGTTGCATGTAATCAGCGGCCTGCTGCGTCTTTTCATCCAGTTGCTCATTACCCGTTTCAAAAAGACTCGTTACCACCACACACCGGCTTATGCCAAGCTGTTCCATCACGGCTATATAGTTTCTGGTGGCAGTAGCCATCATGGGGCTAGCCTCCCCCCTGGTATGACCAAGTGTACTGATCAACGCCGTACTTCCCTGAAGTAACCGGCGCACTGAATCAGGATCGCGGGCATCGCCCTGAAAAACATCCAGCCGCTCATGCGCTACCTCGAACGCCTGCGGATGGCGCAATAGCAGGCGCACCCGGTAACCCGCTGCTAGTGCTCGCTGAACTAAGGGACGCCCGGCTTTACCCGAACCACCCAAAATGGCAATTACTGAATCTGTATTGATTATCATGCTGCTAACACGTTTTTGACTGTCCATAACGGCTATACGCCCACAGTCGGTTTAGAGACTGCACACAACAGAGACCAGAACAAGCAGACTGGTGGGCCCCTTTTGTGGCAATAAGAATAAAAAATTAAAGAGAGTTATGACTGATTACCTGCGTAGGGTAATTCAGTGCAGCCGCTCACGTTTTGGATAATAGACATCCAGACCTGTTGGAAAAGGTCGGAACGGGCGGGGTGGTATATTAGCAGCGTTTAATGCAACAAAGGTAATAAAAAGATGTCTTGTACATGCAGAGTTAACAGGTCGGGATAGTGCGCATGGGTTCACAACATCCAGCCTCTACTTGTCTCAGGCTATCAAAATTTTAAAGCTGCTCCTCCCACTATACTGGGTGAGAATTGGCTATCGGTATAGGTTCCTTTTGAGAATACGTTGTAGTTAATGCCCACAGATTGGTAACGCAGCCCCAAACCGGTAAACATTTCGAATCGGGAACGGCCGGACCGGGAAAGCCGGACATCGAATCCAGCTTTCACATTTACGGCTACAATGGTTCGCCTATCTTTCATGGGGATTCGCGAATAGGTGTACCCGTATCCCCAATCTTTATAGCCGCTCGTGTATTGCGCTCGTTTGACCATCACATTCGGTCCTATAAAGAATCGCGTCCTACTGTCTTACGTTCGATTGTAGCCTCGGTAGTCAATTTTTACGGACCAACCGGGAGCATTTTCAACTGCCTGTCTCCAGAAATAACTACCATCAATCACCACTGACTGCCTGGGAGCGGTGCCGATCTCGGTTCCAACCCGCAGTTCACCGACCAGCAATTCCAGCGGATAAAGACGGAAAAAGGACGGGGAATTTACATGCAGTGAATCCGTTTGAACAGGCTGAGCCGGGGCGGTAGTACCCATTAATCCAAACAGGACTGTGCAGAGGAAACGTTTTTTCTTCATGGAACTTGTTTTGCTTTTGTGTTTGAACAGGTCAAAACAAGTCTATTAGTGATGGCAGCGAAAGTGCCGGTTTACCTCCGGCGGCTCCGGGTTTATCTTCGGCAGCCCCGTTCTTTATAATTGGCTCCGCTGCGGTCTTTACCTATCGTAGTGATCAATATACTCCCGCCTACAGCGTTTGGATAAAATCGGCCATCTTCCGGCGGATGGGTTCGTCGGGCTGAAAGCCCGATCCGGCCTTGGCGTTTGCTACGGCATGAGCCGCACTACCATTGGCCGGAATCACACAGGTTACCGCCGGGTGGGAAATGATGTATGTCAGGATGAACTCCGCCCAACTGGCTATGCCCTGCTCCGTAGCCCAAGCCGGGAGTGGCTTACCGGCCAGCTTTCGAAAAAAGCTACCCTCGCCAAACGGTCGGTTGATCAGCGTGGCGACACCCAGTTCGGCAGCCCGTGGCAGCAGGCGTTCTTCGGCATGGCGGTTGAAAAGCGAATAATTGAACTGCACAAAATCGACCGGCTCCCGTTCCATGATGCGGAGTAACGCATCGTGGCTGCTATCCTGGTAGTGGGTCAGACCGATGTAGCGGATGGTTCCGGCCTCCTTCCCTTTCCGCAACTGCGGTAAATGCGTTTGCCAGTCCAGCAGATTATGAATCTGCACCAGGTCCATCACGTCGCGCTTCATCTTTCGGAACGAAGCATCGAGTTGGGTGATGCCGGCCTGTAAGCCGGTAGTCCATACTTTGGTGGCGTAAAAAAAGTCAGGCTCCCGGCGTAACTGAGCAGTCAGCGTGCCGACGACCTCCTCCGCTTTTCCGTACATGGGCGAACTATCAATCAGCCGCCCTCCGGCCTGGTAGAGACTAGCCAGGACCTGGGCCAGTTCGCCATGGTGAGCGCTCCCCACATTAAACGTTTGCCAGGTACCCAATCTAACAACCGGGAGCATTTCCCCACTCGACGGAATGACTCGTTTCAGCATACGTCAGAATTTTATGTTTAAAGAAAGTTGCATTCCTCTCATCCATGAATAAAACCTTCTGTAAAAAACATTGGTATACAAGCTACCTTGTTTTGCATAGGAATGTTTAGGAACTTACATTTAGGTGTTTGTACTACTAAACATACACACCCATGAAACGTTTAATTCTTCCCCTGTTGGTTGTTTTTAGTCCTGCTCTCAGCTTTGGGCAATGTGAGAAGGATGTTCTCCTCACCTCCTCAAAAACCGAATATCTGGATGGCGCCGGCGTTGTTCAGCGGGTCGTTGACGAACAAAGCACTATTGAAATCAATAAATCACAGGTAATTATCAAGCCGGGGAATGCCGATCGTAAAATGGTCGGAACCATTGAGTCTACTACCTGTAATTGGAGTACGGCCTACCAGGAAGGAAAAACGGTTATCAAAGCCGTATTTGATGAACCTTCAGGGAAAAACGTCACGCTACGCTGACCACGGAAGGTAAAGCGGGAACGGTCACGCTACTAATGGAACTGGCCGAGATGCCGGACAAAAAAATCCGGGTCAACGTAACCAGCTTTAAAGAAGCCAAAAAGGAATAACCACATTCTATAGGTACGCTACCTGGAAAATAGTCAAGAAAGCAGACGGCAGGTTCGTTTTGTAGGCAATACCGGGCTATAGCAACACCTGCGACTCCGCCAATCAGTATGCCGGTCTGGCAGTTTGAAACTATCTACTCTGACAGGCTCCGTGTCGGGATGTGAAAACTTATTCCGACTTTTGTGACTCCATTTTTACCTGTTTCATGACCATTCCCCCCGTAAATCGTTCGTTAGAAGCAACCGTCCGGCACAAATTGGATCAAAAGACTAAGCCCACCGGCTCCTTAGGCCGGCTGGAAGACCTGGCTTTACAAATTGCCTTAATTCAGCAAACGCTTACGCCATCCGTCAGCAACCCGCATATGCTGGTTTTCGCCGGTGACCACGGCCTCGCGGCCGAGGGGGTCAGCGCCTACCCGCCTAAGGTTACCTACCAGATGGTACAAAACTTTATTGCCGGTGGTGCCGCCATCAACGTGTTCTGTAAACAAAACGGCCTGCAACTGCTGGTGTGTGATGTGGGCGTCAACGGTACCTTCGCCGAAAACACAGATACCTTTGTCAAATTTAAGATCCGCCCCGGCACCCGCAACATGCGCTACGAACCCGCCATGACCCGCGACGAGTGCGAAGCCGCGCTGGATGCCGGCCGGACGCTGGTCAATGGCGTTGCCTACCGGGATTGTAACGTGGTCGGCTTCGGCGAAATGGGCATCGGCAACACGTCGTCGGCGTCCCTGCTGATGCACCGGCTGACGGGCCTGCCCCTGGCGCAGTGCGTTGGCCGGGGTGCCGGTCTGGATGCGACGGGCGTCGCCCATAAGCTGGCGGTGTTACAAGAGGTGGCCACCCGCCATGCGGATCTGACCGATCCGCTGGACCTGTTGTCGGCAATGGGTGGATTTGAGATTGCCGCCCTCACCGGCGGTATGCTCCAGGCAGCCGAAAACGGGATGGTCATTCTCATTGATGGCTTCATCACGACGGCCGCCCTGCTGGTGGCTCACGCCATGAAGCCGGCGATCCTCGACTACTGTATCTTCTGCCACCAGTCCGATGAAGCCGGGCACCGGCATATGCTCACCTACCTGAATGCCCAACCGCTGCTCGACCTCGGTTTGCGTCTGGGCGAAGGGTCTGGTAGCGCGCTGGCTTTCCCTATTGTCAGTTCCGCCGTTCGGATGCTTAGCGAAATGGCATCGTTCGATCAGGCCGGCGTCAGTCAACGCGATTGATATGCTCAACCTATTCTATACAGCCCTCATGTTTTACACCCGGATTCCGGTGCCGAAAAATATCGACCATTCGGAGGATATGCTGAACCGGGCAACGGTTTTCTTTCCGCTGATCGGGTGGATCGTGGGTGCCGTGGCGCTAGGAACCTACTGGGTCGGATCGATACTGTTTCCGCCGGAACTGGCTATACTGCTCAGTATGGTGGCCACGATCTGGACCACCGGTGCCTTCCATGAAGATGGTTTTGCCGATGTGTGCGACGGTTTCGGCGGGGGCTGGACCCAAACCCAGATCCTGACCATTATGAAAGATAGCCGGCTGGGCACCTACGGCATGGTAGGCCTGGGCCTGCTGCTGGCCGTAAAGTTCTTTGCCCTCAAAGCCATCTTCACCACCGAACCCTTCGACTGGCCGGTTGTACTGAAGGTACTGGCAGCTCACAGCCTGAGCCGGCTGTGGGCGGTGACCGTCATCGCCGGTCTGCCATACGCCCGCGAAGACGCCACCAGCAAAGTAAAGCCCGTGGCCAAAGGCATTACCGGTGGCCAATTGCTGCTGACGGCTCTGTTCGGTCTGTTACCGCTACTGGCGTTGGCGTCATACACCGGTATCTGGCTGTACCTGCTGTTTCTGCTGCCGCTGGGGCTGGTCCGCTGGTGGCTGATCCGCTTCTTCCGGCGCTGGATTGGAGGCTATACGGGCGATTGCCTAGGGGCCACTCAACAGCTTTCGGAGGTTGTTTTATATCTTTCCTTTGTTTCGTTCGTATGGATATCTATCTGATCCGGCATACCGAAGTAAGCGTCGGCCGGCGCGTGTGCTACGGTCAGGCCGATGTGGAACTGGCCGGCAACTACCACGAACAACGCGAACGACTCTGTGCGTTGCTGCCCGGCGAACCAGCGGCCGTTTTCGCCAGTCCGCTGAGCCGGTGCCGCCAGTTGGCCGAAGCGATTCACCCGACGGTGCAGTTCGATAACCGGCTGAAGGAATTTAACTTCGGCGACTGGGAGATGCTGGAGTGGTCGGCTATACCGCCGGAATTCCTCGACCCCTGGATGGCCGACTTTGTCAACCAGCGTGTTCCCAATGGCGAAACCTTTCAGGAATTGTTCGACCGGGTGGCGGCATTCTGGCACGACACCATACTGCCCCTGTCTACCGGCGCGCCGGATTCAACAGCCCCTGTATACGTGGTGACGCACGGGGGTGTGATCCGGGCTTTGCTGTGTTTATTTTTGGAGCTATCTTTGCGGAACGCGTACCGGATTCACCTCGATTACGGTTCCGTAACAAAATTAATCACGAACGGTTCTACCTATACGATCCAGTACATCAACCGCTAATTTTTGCTTCGGCAGCTTACTTGTTATGAAATCGATTCATATTCGTCTGATTACCCTTTCCGCGATTGTGCTGCTGACGGCGCTGACCCGCCTGCTCCCTCACCTGCCGAACTTCACGCCGGTGGCCGCACTGGCCTTGTTTGGCTCGGCCATGTTCGAGCGGAGAGTCGTTGGCCTGCTGGCTCCGCTGGCCGCCATGCTGCTGAGCGACGCCCTGATCGGCTTCCACGGCACCATGCCCTACGTATACGGTAGCTTCGCCCTAAGCTGGCTGCTGGGTCTGTGGGTGCGCAAAAACCCGACGGCCCTTACAATCGGCTCGGCTGCCCTGGTATCATCGGTGCTGTTTTTTCTGATTACCAACTTCGGGGTCTGGTACGGTAGTGCGTTTTACCCCCAAACTAGCCAGGGGCTGATGACCTGCTACCTGTCGGCTGTTCCATTTTTCCGCTACACGGTGCTGGGCGATTTATTTTACTCGGCCGTTTTGTTCGGCGGCTATTTCCTGCTTCAGCAGCGTTATACCGTACTGCGTCTGGCGCGCTAAGCTACCCGTTTTTCGATTTTAACGGATCGCCGGCTGTAGCTACAGCCGGCGATTTTTTATGAACGCCGTTCCCTTCATACTCCCCGTTATTGGTGGAGAATCGTTTGACGTAGTCCGGATACAATACCGTCCCGATTAACGCTTCAGTAGCGGGTAAACCAGCGTAAAACGGGTTGTTTCGACCCGAACGAAATACCGCCCACCGGGTAGGTTGCCCAGTGGCAGGGGCTCGGTCGATTCGCCGGCCGGTTTCCGCACGCGTTTCTCCCAATAGCTGCGTCCAAGCAGATCGAGAACCTGGATGCGGGTGTCGTCGGCTTGCATCAGCGACAGTTTCAGGGTAAACAGATTATCGCCGGGATTGGGGAATACAACGAGTTGATTCTCCTGCCAGCGGACGGGCTCCAGCCCCGTAATGGGATTCACCACGACCGTAGTTACCGCCATTGCCTGGCAGCCGTTCTGGGTTACGGTCACCGTGTACGTTCCGGCATGGCTCAGGGTAGCATTCGGGATAACCGGATTCTGTACCGTTGCCGAAAAACTGTTTGGTCCACGCCACAGGTAAGAATCACCTCCACCGCCTTGTAGTTCAATTGTCTGGCCGGTGTAATAGGGCCCGGTGTTTCTGGCCGCTGCCAGGGGAGCTACCTCAACGGTAATGATGATTGCATTGGAAACCGATCCGTTATCAGCACAGGTAGCCGAATAGCTGGTTGTGTACGCCGGCTGTACGGTCGTAAATACACCGGTCCGGCCGCTCGACCAGGTTACCGTGCCGGTGCAACCGGTAGCGCGCAGTTGTACGGAATCTCCCCGGCACAGGGCAGTTCTGTCGGCTGAAATCGTGAACGGGATTGACGTACCGTCGGACTGCAGACTCCACGATGTCGAATACACATGCTGCTGCCGATGAAACGCACTGCGTGAGAAGGCGGTGGAATCAAAGACCACCGCCGTTAACTTGCCGGTGGTCCCGGTCAGTTTGGACGCATCGACCTGCACCGAATCGCTTCCGGCACTCAGGGGCTTATCATCCAGGTACCAATCGACCTGCAGCGAATTAGGAATCGGTTTCAGCAGATTCACCCGGAAGGTAACCGGCTCCGCTGATACCTTAATGGTTGTATTAGCGGCTGGCAGTACCTGCTCAATCGGGTTCACCAGCGACAGCATCCGGTCCACCAGTGTTTCGCGGCAAACAGCGCAAAAATGTTGCCCCAGGTATTCCATTTTGCAGGATGCCTGCGTCGGTTTGTACCAGCCATTCCCACCGTTAGTATATTCGAATATGCCGATGCGAGGAAAATTGAGCCAGTTTTTCCAGCGGATGCTGTTGGGATCATTGGTGCGGGTCATATTGGGCAACTCACGGGCATATTGCGGCCCCGCCCAATACTCATCACTTAAACCGCCGAAGGTGTGACCAACCTCGTGTATCCCGATTTCTGACGAACTGGGGTGCATGCTGAACGTAGACGGCACTCCCCCTGATCCACCGTAGTAGGTAGTGTTGACCAGCAGAAATGAAATGTCATACACAGGAAAGTTGGTGGCCATTACGTTGGTAAAGTTCTGGATGTTGCGCATGACCAGTAACCGGTGAATACCTCCATAATCGAAGCTGGTGCCGAAATATGTATTTTTTGTTTCTACCGGCTGAGTCCGGTCTTCATCATTGGCGGTTCCGGGGTGGGTAGCTCCGCTCTCTGCCGACGGCACGCGTATCAGGAAAAAATTGAAATAATTGCGGTATTGGGCAAACGGCGTATTCCCCAGCAGATACCCAATAAATCCATCAGCATCTTTCCTGAACTTTGTCAACTCTCCGGCGGTATAACCGTCGGGCAGCAGAACCACATTGATCCGCCGGTTCAGCGGACCGGTTTTTAACAGAGTGTCCACCGGAAATGAATAGTTTTGCGCCAGCAGCGAAGGAACCAGTCCGGCAAACAATCCGATCAGCAGTAAATATTTCTTCATGGTTTAAGACGCAGGGTATAAAGAACTTTCGGTTTCTTACCGGCTTCGACCCGGTAGAACACCAGTTTTTGTATGCGAGGATCGGCCTGAAACCGCAGGGAGAAAACGCCCTCATCCACCGCCAGTTTCCGGCGCTCCATCTGACCACCCGGTGACGCCACCTCTACCTCCCGGTGCAGCGGATGATCGACATGCCAGGTTTCTACCGTCCGCCCGGCGCTATCCACCGCCACCGTCCTGATCTGCACCGCCGACGTTGCCATGGTCAGTTGCCGCCGGATCTCCCCTTTTCCCAGGATAGCATTATCCAGCGTCACTGTTTCTGTATCACCGGCACCTTTTTTGACCTTCAGATCCAGAAAAACAATCTGCGGGGCCTGCGTCTGGTAATTCGGCAACTCATGCAGATTCACGGAACGGGAGGCTCCGCAGCGCCAGGCTGTTAGGATCAGAAAAAATAATAAAATCCGGCTTAAACTTTTCATTTTCGCTGCTTCTTTTTCACCACCAGCTCTTTATACCCATAGGTTGGATCAGGCTCACGGCTGTAAACCACATCGGGTAAGACGCCGATGACCAGTTCTGCCGTGGTGTAAACTTTGCAGCCCTCCAGCAAATGCCCGCCGACGGTACGGCCGGTGGAGTCGGATACGGAAAGGTGAATATGGCTGCCGTTGGTGGAAAGGGTACCCACCAGCGAGACAATTTCAAAATGACCGTTATAGGTTGTTTCCCCTTCCTGATTGGCCAGACGGAGGACCACATCGGTGAGGCTGCCGACGCAGGTCAGGATAGCCCCGGCCGCAATACGCTGACGAGCCACCAGATTATCAAGTTCCTGCTTCAGGTCCTGCCCCGGTTTCAGGCGGAACGAATAAGCCTCCAGGCCGGAGGAAACAGGCTGTGGTTGTGCATGGATCATACCCCAAAAATTGGTAAAGATGAGTAGCAATAAAATTTGTCGCATTTATGTTATCAGGTTGTGAGCTTGAATTTGCGTATGCGAAAGTACATGATCCGGCCGCTGCTGGCCTTGTTTTTATTGATAAGCGGCACCGCGTTTGTGCCCCCTTCCGGAACCCCACCCCCTGCCGATGTCTGGAGTATGCCCGCCAGTACCGGCCTGGCGATGCTGGACCCGGCGAGTGATTATAGTGTGATTGACAGTTACGCCCGGAACACGCCCGAACAATTTACGAAGGATCTGAATACCCTCAGCGTGTACCTGACGTCGCCGGCCCGCAGTGACCTGGCCAAGGCCCGTTCGGTGTATGCCTGGGTTCTCAGCCATGTCCGGTACGACGACGCTACCTACTCCGGCCGCCGGTACCATTCAGAAGAGTTGTACGCTAAAGGCGTACTCCAGAGCCGCCGGACTGTCTGCACGGGCTTTGCGCTGCTGTACAAACAACTCCTCCGCAAAGCCGGCGTGGAGGTTGTCAACGTCAAAGGCTTTGCCCGCTCCAACGATGAGCAGGCCGGCGTCCCGGTAGGCCCCATTGACCACGAGTGGAACGCCGTAAAACTGGATGGCGACTGGTACCTGCTGGATCTGGCTTGGGCCAGCACCACCATGAAAAATGGTAAACCCAACGACTTCTATTTTCTCACCGAGCCCAAACGCTTTGTGGCCGCTCACTTCCCCGCCGAGCCGCGCTGGCAGTTGCTGGGCGCGCCCGTTACCAAGGCTGAGTTTGACCGCTATCCGAAGCTCTACGATGCCTATTTCCGGCTGGGCTTCGACGATGACTTTCCGAAAAATGGTTTGATCCGGGCATCGGGCACCGTTTCGCTGACGCTGGACAATGCCGAACAGCCGGTGGAGTTTATGGCCTCTTACAGCCGCCCCGGCGGATCAACCGCCCATAACCTGCCCGTTACGGTTCGGAAAAGCGGTAATTCGTATTCGCTGCAGGTGAAAATGCCGGCGGGTAAATCAACGCTTTACGTGTTTGCCAAACCGAAAGGCCCCGCCAGAGAACGGGTAAAATCCTACGAGGGTATTGCCTCGTTTACGGTGGTGAATGAATAAGGAAAGCTTCAGAATTGCCCAACAAGAAAAGCCCCGGAAATTCCGGGGCTTTTCTTGTTGGGCAGATAATGGACTACCGTCTGCGCCGTGGAGTTGTTGTTCTCCGCGGAGCCGGGGTAGTTCTGCGCTGTAACTGGGTCTGCGGCAGCAGCTGCGGAGCCGGTACAGTCAGGGTATTGGTACCCAGGTAATCCAGCGTATAATCGTTGGTCTTGTTGAAATAGTAGTAGTTGTACCGCTGAACAGGTGCCACCGTGTTCTCACCGTTGCACGGTTTAGTCTGCTCTATGCTGTAGCTACCCCGGATTTCGTCAAATACCACTCTCGGGCGCTTACCACGCAGAGCCGGATTGTTCTGAGCAGCCTGCTCAATTCTTCTGGCCAGTTCATCACGTGTTGCTCTCACGGCTGAGTAAGCCGCATCGGTCAGGCGGGCGGTCGGATCTTTCGTTACAAAATCCAAAGTGTCACCCAGTTGAACGGTGATGGTGTTCATAGTTGAGCTTCCTCTCAGACTGTCCAGACCAAGGCTGCTCCAGTTGTAGAACCGCCGGCGGCCCTTAACCGTACCAATTGGCTGACGCTCCTGACCCGGACAGTTACAGAATACCGTGAAGGTATCGTCGTACGTCAGGTGGAACTTGAAGGTGAGCTGATCGTAGTTATGCCGGTACTCGCAGCCCTGAGGAGCCACAATCGCCCAGCTTGCTGTAGCCACCTCACTTACACAGGATCCGCATTGTGCCTCTTGACGACTGTGAACGGTTATGTAGTAGAAACCGCGCAGCGGCCGGCCGGCTGTATCAACGTAAGCAGCCGGGAAGACCAGGGATGTATCGCTGGAATTAACCACTTCGGCAATGATCCGTTCCGGCGAAGCTTCAAGCGAATCTGATTTGTAATGCAGACGAGCCGTAAAGGTTTCGTTGCGGGGGGCGACCGTCGTGCTCCGCCAGCTCATAATGGGCAATGTGTTCCGTTGTATACTGTCGTAACGCAATGTCATACCCGCCAGTGACATATTGTTGAAACTTACCCGCAGGTCCGGAATGGAATCGCAGGTCGGACACACAATCGGAGCTTTCGGGATCAGCTTCTTCTGAACAAAACCCTTCCGTACGGCTAAACCCGCGCTGAACCCACCATGCTTGCGGGAGAACTCCCACAAGATGTTCCGCTCACCCGGTATGCTGACGGGACTCACACCATCGACAATGAAATAATCGACTTTGGTGTAGAAAACGTTGCCCTGCACACCCAGGTGCCAGTTGTTACGCAGCGGGAAGAATACGCCCAGTGACCCAAGGCCACCCAGCTTCCAGATACGATCGGTTGGCGTCACCATGCGCACCAGCTCATTCTGACCGGGATTGGCGGTTGACGGCACATACGCAGCAATCAGCGCTGATTCTGAGCGGAACAGACCTCCGCGAAGCGCTAATTCAAGGAACGACGTACAGGTTGGATTGCGACGGCTGCGGGCAAATGTCCAGGACAGCATCGGACCAATCGTCAGGTAGAAGTCGTCACCGGCACGGGCGCGGATCTGAATCTGATTTCGCTGATACCCTAAAGCCACCCCCCGATCCAGGAAATTGTCCTTGTACCCCTGACGCATCCAGTAATTCTGGTAGCCAAAGGCGGTTCCCAACGCAAACCGGAGCCGGCGCGTAGACGGCGTCAGAAAATAATCGACATTACCCATCAGGTTAAACCCGATACCGTTGTACGTGGTATTGTCGCGGGGATTGGGACCGAAGGTGTTGGGAAACGTACCGCAGTAAGCCACGTTCGGGCCGATAAACCCACCGATGCGCCAGGGCGATGGCCGGCGTATCAGAACGAATGTCTGAATTGTCGTGTCGCAATCATTAATTTCAGCAATGTTGCTGTTACGGGCCTTAAAATCAGACCTACGGACGGTATCAGTGTACGTTCCTTTACCAAGACGCCAGATTCTCTCGACGGGCTCACATCGGTCCCGAGCAAGTGTAGCGGTGTCTGCCCGTAATCCACTGGTACGGACGGTGTCTGTCTGTTGAGACAGCGCCGGTAAGGAAAATAACATACCCATCAAAAATACGCCGAGGGCGGGTCGAAGCAGGGATAATCTCTGCATAAATAGGACGCTGTTTGGTTATACGTTGTGTCGGTTTACCCAAAAACTATACGTGTGTAAAAAAGGGCGGCTTTTTTTAGCCTGTGGTCAAACAATATTTCCTAACGAAAACATTGCTTTTCAAAAACATAAGTGCCTGATAATCAGCATAGGTAAAATATGAAGGTTTACTAATGCACAATATTAGAAAATTGAGCCAATCAGCCAAAGGGAATTTATTAATATTATCATACGGATAAACACTGCTGCCTTATAGCCGGACCGTAATGAACAGGTTTCGGTTGGTGTCCATGCGAACGTACGTTTTAGGCCCGATGACAACGGTGGTTTCATCTTCCTCGATAATGACGGGGCCGGATAACGTATCATTTGGCCGGATCCGGTGGCGGTCGTACACCGGACAGGAACAGGGCACGGGGTCTCCCAGATAGTACACCTGCCGGTACCCTTTCAGCGCCGAGAAGTCTTTTCCGCCAATCGAATACTTGTTAAACGCATCTACCCGCCGGGGGCCAAACTTCAGCGCCGGCATACTGACCAGCACCTGCCAGGCAACCGCTTCAATGGTCCGGCCTTCCACCACAAACCGCCCCCGGCGCCGGTATGCCTCGACAAACAGCTCCCGAATCGCTGGCTGCGATTCAGGGCTGAGCACCCCATCAGGCAGGGGGATGAACACCTCGTCGTGGATACCCAGTAACCGCATGAATCCGGCTCGCGTAATCCTGGCCTCATCAGGGTCCAGACCGGCATTCCGTAACTCGGTCCGGGCGTCTTCGGCCATTTGCCCGAGCATTCCGTTCAGAAAATCCCAGTCGATCGTTTCCAGGGGGCTAAAGTGCTGCCGGATACGCTCGGCGGCCACCGGCGAGACCAGGCAGCCCAGGGCCGACGTAACGCCGGCACCGACCGGCACCATCACCTCAGGCATCTGCAGGAGCCGGGCCAGTTCATACACGTGAAGGGGACCGCCCCCGCCAATGGCCATCAGACTGATTGAGCCCCGATCCAGGGTCAGGTGTGCCAGCAACTTGCGGGCCGCAGCGGCAATCTGGTCGTTAGCCCGCTCGTGAATCGCCATGGCGGCTTCTTCGACGCTAAGCCCCAGGGGGCGGGCAATCTGTTCGTCAATGGCCCGAATGGCCGCATCCCGGCTGATTTCGATCACACCACCCAGAAAGAAATTCTCGCCAAGGTAGCCCAGTACCAGACTGGCGTCGGTCAGGGTTGGCTGCGTCCCTCCCCGGTTGAAACAGACCGGTCCCAACTCATGTGGTACAATCTCCGGCCCTAACCGGAGTTGTCCCTGTTCATCCAGCCAGGCTATGCTCCGGCCGCCTACGGGTACTTCGGTTACCTCAATAACGGGTTGGGCCGGCAACGTTCCGGTTTGGCTGTCGGGTAAAGGGGCCAGCACATACTGCGGCTGGTGCTGGATAATCAGCGAGAGTTCGGCGTTGGCGCCCCCTACATCAATCGTAATCAGCGTAGCATAACGTCCAATGTAACTAAAAAACGCGCCGGCCATAGCTCCTCCCGCCGACCCCGACCGCAGCCTCGCCGGTGTCAGCTGCGGGGTCTGGTCCGGCGAAACCAGCCAGCCACCGGCGGTCATAAGCCAGAATTTTCCCTGAAAGTCCAGCGCCCCCAGCCGGTTGCGGAGCTTGCTGATGTCCAGTTGATCGACCAGCATAGAGCCCAGATAAACAGCGTGGATTTCCGCCGGTTCTACTTCGTTGCGCTCCAGCAATTCGTCGAAACCCACCAGAACACCCTGCGTCAGATCGTCGTGGGTGGTCAGGGTTTTGCCGAAAGCCAGGTAACCACTGATGGTTTCCAGTAAGACAAAATCCGTAAACGTATTTCCAATGTCAATCCCCAGGTTATACATGGTGTGGTGCGTGAATTGGGTACCTTCCCGCAAGGCGGATAAGCCGGCAAAAGCTTTAACAACCTGCCTATTAGTTTCTGGAATGAGTAACCTGCGAGCGGGTGATGCGCCAGCGGCCATCGTCGCCCTTAATCAGGCTGTTGCTGATGGTTCCCGCGCCGGTTTCCCGCGCCCGGCCAGCCGGCGTATAGACGTAGTCGAACGTTTCGGTTGCGGTGGCATTCCGGTTCTCCAGATTAAGCCGTTTAACCTGGTGATTGCTCAGTACAAGTCGGCCCGCCTGCGCCCGGTGTGTATTGATCAGGGCCAACAGCGACTGGCGGGGCTGACTGCCTATCCGGATTTCAGCATCGGCGGTGGTGGTTTCGGGTAATGCATCCAGCTGGCCCTCATGAATCAGGGTCATCCGCCGTTTCAGCAGGGCGGTAATGGCATCACGGTCTTTGTACGCTGCCGGGGTAGTCGTGGTAGTCACTACCGTCCGGCTTGTGGTGCGGGTCTCTTTTTGCTGGGCAGTGGCTATGAACGGCATAGTTAGCCAGAGACTCAGGCAGATGAACGGAAGGTGCATAGTGTGGTTGGTTTGCCTTTCGGCTTAATCAGGGCCAAAGGTACAATACACGACCAATTCAGGGAGAAAATGTTTGCGAATGACCTAAATACCCGTTTTCGCCACGAACGATTACCAGTTACTTGTCCCTTTAAACTGTCACACTACCTATACTGAGCGGTTACATACCGCAGCCTCAGAAAGCCATTAAAATTCTAAACAACGGCTGATGCTTCCTGTTCAAACCGGTGAGCTTACCACGTTGGTAAGACGCTACAAACATTTAGTCAATTCCAAACTTCATTTGTTATGAAGAACTTCAATGAACTGCTCGAACACGAGCTGCAGGACCTGTACTCGGCCGAAACCCAGATTACCGAAGCGCTGCCCATGATGATTCAGCGGGTCAGCAATGACCAGTTACGGCAGGCGTTTGAAACGCACCTGAAAGAAACCGAAGAGCAGATCCGCCGGCTGGAGCAGGCCTGCGAGATGCTCGGCTGCGAACCGGAGGGGGAAACCTGCCTGGGTATGCAGGGGCTGCTGGAAGAAGCCGAAAACCTGATATCTGATATCGAGGACGACAAACTGCTGGATGCGGCCCTGATCGGTGCCGCCCAGAAAGTAGAGCACTACGAAATTGCCGGCTACGGTACCGTGCGGACGCTGGCGCAGCTGGCCGGTAAGCAGGACATCGCACAGTTGCTGGAGCAAACCCTGCAGGAAGAAAAGAGCACCGACGAAAAACTGACCCGGATCGCTACGGATACCGTGAACCAGATGGCGAAGCAAACGATGTAAGTTCCTTTCAGGATTCAGCGGGGCGGCCCCGCTGAATCCTGAAACTAATAAAGCTGACTTGCGACGCGAAACGTATTGCAGTGCGCGTCGACAATGTCGGCGATGCGGGGCGAATAACCTCCGCCCATGGAGACGGCAATCGGAAGTCCATAGCGCCGGGCCTGCTCAAAGACGAACCTATCGCGCCGGCGACACCCATCCATTGACACCTTCAGCTTGCCCAGCCGGTCGGACTCCAGGATATCTACCCCGGACACATAAAACAGAAAATCAGGCTTTTCGCGGTCGATCAGGCCGGGTAGCGTGGCGTATAGGGTACTCAGGTACACATCGTCGGCCGTACCCGTCGGCATGGCAATGTCCAGATCCGAAGATTCTTTTTTGAGCGGATAGTTGTCACGCCCGTGCATACTGAAGGTAAACACCCGGCGGTCGTACTGAAACATCACCGCCGTTCCGTTGCCCTGGTGAACATCCAGATCAATGACCATAACCTTCCGGGCTTTGCCGGTTTCCAGCAGAAAATAAGCCGCTACCCCCACATCGTTCAACAGGCAGAATCCCTCCCCCCGATCCGGATACGCGTGGTGCGTACCCCCGGCCACGTTCAGCGCAATGCCGTGCTGCATGGCCAGCAGGCTACAGTCGATGGTTCCCTGCGTAATCACCCACTCCCGCTCAATCAGTCCGGCCGATAACGGAAAGCCGATCCGGCGCACCATGGCGGCCGGCAGGCTCAGCGATTTTAGCTGGTTCACGTAGGCGGGGGAATGGACACCCAGCACCCAGCGGTCATCTACCGGCTCCGGCGCAAAGAAATTATCGGGTGTGCAGGTGCCTTCATAGAGCAATTGTTCGTAGATCAGTTCGTACTTGCCCATCGGGAAACGGTGTTGTTCGGGCAGGGGGTGGCGGTAGATGGGCGCGTAGGCAATAGGCAGCATTGAGCAGCGGGTTCCGTTCGATAGATTCTCTGCTGGATAACTGGAAAAAACAGGAATCTGTTACCGGGAAAACGTAGATTGCCTTTCTTTCATCAACCATACATGAGGACAGTTATCGTAACGGGCGGAGGTCAGGGAATCGGCCGCATTACGACTTATTTTTTATTGACGCACGGCTACCGGGTGGCGGTCTGGGAAGCAGACTCCGACGCGCTTTCTGACCTGCAGCAAACGCTGAAAACCCCAGCCGAACAGTTACTGGCGCTACCCTGCGACGTATCGTCAGAAGCGCAGGTCCGCAAGGCAACCGAACGCACCGTTGATCATTTCGGCCGCATTGATGCGCTGATTAATAACGCGGGCATTCAGGACGACAAACCACTCGACCTGCTCTCGCTCAATGAGTGGAACCGGGTGCTGGGGGTGAACCTGACCGGAACATTTCTCTGCACCAAATACGCGGCACCGCATCTGGCGGAGCAGAAAGGGTGCATCGTTAATATCAGTTCGACACGGGCGCTGCAATCGGAGCCCCAGACGTTTGCCTACTCAGCCTCGAAGGGAGGAATTCTGGCGCTAACGCACTCGCTGGCGGTCAGCCTTGGGCCCGACGTTCGGGTCAACTGCATCAGTCCCGGCTGGATTGATGTATCGGCGATCAAGAAACCGGCGGCTGCCAAACCCGAGAAGCTCCGGTCCGAGGATCACGCCCAGCATCCGGCGGGCCGGGTTGGCCGGTCCGAAGATATTGCCCGGATGATTCTGTTCCTGATTAGCGAAGAGAATTCGTTTATCACCGGGCAGAACTTCATCGTTGATGGCGGAATGACCCGAAAGATGATTTACGTGTAAAACACCTTGTTCCCATTTCGAGTTTTAATGGTACTTTCTATTCTAATCTTCGTCAACGTATGAACATAGCTCCTTCTACTTCAGAAGACTTGCTCCCTTATGAGTTACTCGACGTGCAGGTACAAACCCGGCCCCAGGCAGGTCAGTCCCTGCTTTGGGTGCAGTTTCTCTGCTCGCGCGACAACCAGCCCGATCAGAAGAAGATGCCCCCGCTCACCTGGTTCGACGCCAACCAGTTGCAGCAGTTCGTGCAGCAGCTTACGGTGGAGTCGCATCCCGAAAACGTGCAGGTAGACCTGCCGGACGCGGGTCTCCGGCTAACCAGTACGGGTGTTGTCGACACAACCATCCGGATAGAACCCTTACCCAAAGCCAGGGGAAAGTTTGTTCCCTTTGCCATTAAAACCTCCGGCATGGGTATCCGGCGGTACGCCCGGCTACTGTACCAGCGCCTGTGGGAGGCATTCTGCGGCTAGGTGGCCAATCAATAGATTTTATATCGCTTTATAAATAGGTTTGGTTATAAAGAAGGCATCTCACTGTGAGATGCCTTCTTTTTTAAATACCCCGATATGGAAACGCTTCATCAGGAAACAACAGGCCGGTTAACCAATCCCCGCCAGTACAGGCAATACCCGACGGTACTGGCGGGTGAAGGCCGGAAACTCACCAAAGAAGAAAAAGAGGACCTGTCGCGTCTGGTCGACGATGATGGGTATCAACCCGATACCTCCTCCGCCGAAGAGGCACCTGGCACCGGTACCAGCCTGGGTAACAACGACGGCACCCAGACCCTACCCGACAGCAACGACATTGGCGAGTCGGCGCCATCGGGTAACAACTTTGGCGAAAGGCCGCCGGCCACCAACGACGATCAGGAACGCTGGACCGGCCGTAGTAACTCCTAAAAAAAGGAAGGCACCTCCGCAGTGGAAGTGCCTTTTTTTATGGTATTGGAGTTCGCGCCGGCTTACACGCCAGTCATGCCACCCAGCGTCGGGTCGTTGCTGTTGCCGTAATTGCTGCCGGAGGTCCGGTCGCGGTTACGATTCATGTCGTTCTCATCGGTATCACTGTAGTTACCGCTGGACGATGACGAACCGGTTGAATAGCCAGCCCGATTCACGTTGGAATCCATATCGTCACCCCGGTTCATGTTGCTGTCGGAGTAACCGCTACCGCTACTACGGTCCATGTCGGAACCGGCGTAAGAGCCGCGATTGGTATCATTGTCCCAATTGCTGCTGCCGCTGCTCGAGTTCCAGTTGGTACCCCGGTTCATATCAGTTTCCCGGCCACTGTAAGCGGTACCCGCCCCGGCTATTGATCCGGAATACATATCCCGATCATAGTCGGTATGGCTGCGGCCATATTCGGTCACATCCCGACCTTCCGATTTAGCCCGCTCGTTAATAAACGACTCGGCTATTTCGGTCAATTTGCGGTCAGTATTCTTTTCCTCACGAAGGGTTTCTTCCAACAGATTGGCAGCCTCGCTGTAGCCCAGCAACCGGGCCATGGTATGCAGAGAACCGTACGTTGCGATTTCCAGGTGCTCTACTTTCTGAGCAGCAACAATCAGAGCAGCGTCGCGGCTCAATGAGCCCGACTCGGTCGCAGCGATCATGGTTTGCGCGTCGTCTACCAGACCATCGATGGCATCGCTCTCCAGATCATCTACATCTACGCCAATGCTGTCGAATACACGCTCCAGCCGGTTGATCTGATTCCGTGATTCTTCCTGGTGCTGCAAAAATGCGTTGCGTACCACATCGGTTGTAGCCGCGTCGGCCTGCTCGCCTAAAGCATCGACTGCCTGCTTCTCGCAATAATAAGCAGCCTTTAATTCGTGGATAAATACACCCCGCAGGCCTTCATCGTTATGACTACTTCCTCCCGAGAAAAAATCAGAGATTTGCTTTCCTAATGATGCCATAATAGTTGAGTTTTTTGGTTCAAATTTAATTGTACCCACCTACGCCAAAATCTATGCCAATCCGATAGAGCTTGATACTGTGCATATTATAGATTTTTTTGCACTTTTACTGTCCAGATTTTTCCACAGCTTTTGGCTTTTTTGGTCGGCAATTCCCCATGCCAACGTGTATAGTTACCCGTCTAAAGCTTAGCCAATGGTATTATTACCTGTTCATTATTAAGTACTTATGTATATTTTTATTAACGTGAAAGCATAGTTCCCCCTACTTGTATGATTGGCAGGCCGCTTTCCTAAGGTGATACAGCCATTCAATCCTCTTGAAAAGGCCGGTTTTACGGTTCCTTTTTAGGATATTGCCGGCCCAGATCTGAGCACTACCCTGTTTTCTATGATTCTGATTGTCGACGACAGACCGGAAAATATTCTCCCGCTGAAGAAGATTCTTGAGCTGCATGACTTTGCGGTCGATACCGCCGAATCCGGCGAGGAAGCCCTGAAGAAAATCCTGAAATCGGCCTACTCCGTCATCATCCTCGACGTGCAGATGCCGGAAATGGATGGCTTCGAAGTTGCCAATGCCATCAGTGGTTTTAGCAAAGCCAGAGACACCTCCATCATCTTTCTGTCGGCCGTCAACACCGAAAAGAAATTCATTACCAGGGGCTACACCACCGGGGGCATCGACTACCTGACCAAACCCGTTGACCCGGATATTCTGGCGCTGAAGGTAAAAACGCTGCACCGCCTGTATATGCAGCAGCAGGAACTCCGCTCGGCGCAGGAGTCGCTCCGCCGGGAGATCGACATCCGCAGGCAGGCGCAGGAGCAACTGGCCGGTCAGGTTCAGGAACTGCAGGTCATTCTGGCGTCGCTCCCCGAAATGGCCTTCACCGTCACCCCCGACGGGCGGCTGGAGTACGTCAATGAACACTGGTTTCGATACGCCGTGGACTCAACGCATCTGCCGGTGACGCACGGCGACGATAACCTCCGCACTGACCTTGATAAAGCCCTGGCCTGCGGTACGGAGTTTACCCGTGAGGTCCGGCTACGCGACCTGAGCACCGGCGAATATCGCTACCACTTGCTGCGCCTGCTGCCCATCCGCCAGCAGCAACTCGTTTCCCGCTGGATCGGTACTTTCACCGATATTCACCCGCAGAAGCAGGCGGCCGAACTGCTCGAACAGGAGGTAGCCCTGCGTACCCGCGAACTGCGGCTCAACAATGCCGAACTGGAACGCACCAACCACGAGTTGCAGCAGTTTACCTGGGTGGTATCGCATGACCTGAAGGAGCCGCTGCGGAAAATCCAGATCCTGAACGACCATATCCGGGAAAAATTCCTGAAAGACAATAATGAAGCCGTTTCGTACCTCGAACGCGCCATCCGGTCGTCGGCCCGCATGGCCCGGCTGATCGACGATCTGCTGGCCTATTCGCAATTATCGGCCCCGGAGGTATTTAAGCGTACCGACCTGAACGCGCTGCTGGCCGAACTGCTGCTGGACTTCGATGAGCGCATCCGCCAGTTGGGAGCCGTGGTAACCGTCGACCATATTCCGGCCCTGGACACCATTCCGGGCCGTATCCGGCAGGTATTTCAGAATCTGATCAGCAACGCCCTGAAGTTTGTCAGGCCTAACGTACCGCCGGTTATCCGCATCAGTGCCGAACGTATCGCCACCAAAGCGATCGACGGCGAGCCGGACGCCAATGGCTCCTTTTGCCGGATCACAGTGCGGGATAACGGCATCGGGTTCGACGAAAAATTCCTCGACCGGATTTTTATCCTTTTTCAGCGCCTGCACAGCCAGACCAGCTACGAAGGTACCGGCATCGGGCTGGCCATTGCCAAGAAGAATATGGATAAGCACCAGGGTCTGATTTCAGCGCAAAGCCGGCCCGGCGAAGGCGCCACCTTTCTCCTGGTTTTACCCCTGACGCAAACCCCGCCTACCCACCCAAACTAATTCAGAAACCAGCCCCCGCATGACCTCACCGTCTACCCCAAATTTTGTAATCCGACAGTTACAGTTCGTTTTCATCGTATCAACCGGACTGCTGCTCGTCAGTCTGATCGCTTCGTTTTATAGCATTCAGAAGCTGATCGATAACTCCCGGTTGGTTAACCACACCCAGCAGGTTATGCTGGAGGCCGAAAATGTAATCTCTTACCTGAAAGATGCCGAAACCGGACAGCGGGGTTACCTGCTTACGCTCGATCCCTCGTTCCTGCAATACTACCAGGGCAGTTACGGTCGCATCACCGGCAGCTATAACCGGGTGCGGGAGCTAACCCAGGAAGACCCCCGGCAACAAAAAAATCTGGACCAGGTCAAGGCGATGTATGAGCGCCGGTACGCGCAACTGGAGCGCGTAATTGGCTTGCGCACCAACCTGGCTACCCGCAACGATACGGCCACCCTGCGCCGGGAACTGGTACGGGGCAAGCAGCTGATGAATGACATCCGGGTAGAAGTGAACCGCGTTAAAGCGCAGGAAGCCAGTCAACTGGTAGCCCGCACAGAGCAGCAGGAGCGGTATATCACCTTCACGCCTATGCTGCTGCTGGTTTCAGCCATCATCTCCATGCTCATTACGGCCTTTGCCTTCCTGCGCATCAAAAAAGATCTGGACAACCGCATCGCTCAACATAAACTGGCCGAAGCAAAATACCTCGAAACTGCCAGCCGCATTTCGGCGATGGAGGAGGTCACCCGCAGCATTGCCGACGGCGATTACAGCATCCGCAGCACGGACGACAGCGACGACGAACTGGGCCGCATATCGACCGCGCTGAACACGATGGCGAAGGCCCTGGAACAGACGTTTACCGAACTCCGGAACCGCGACTGGCTGCAAACCGGCTCCGTCAGCCTGAGCGAGGCTATCCGGGGCGAGCGCAACCTCCACAACATGGCCGGCCGGATGATTGATACCCTGGCTGCTTACCTGAATGCCCCCCTGGGAACGGTTTACCTGACGGCTGACGACGGCCAGTACACCCTGGCGGGCACGTACGCTACCCGGCAGGCACCAGCCGTTATCAAATCCGGAGAAGGGCTGGTCGGGCAGGCCATTGCGCAAAAAAAGCTAATTGTGGCGGAGGACCTGCCGGCCGATTACAGCCGCATCAGTTCTTCGCTGGGGGAGGCCCCTCCGGCGGCTGTGGTAATCACCCCGCTGGTGTTTGCCGGTGAGTGCCTGGGCGCGGTTGAACTGGGGCTGCTCCGTAAACCGGCTCCCCTCGATATCGAGTTCATGGAACGGAACCAGGAGTCGCTGTCCATCGGTGTCAATGCGGCACTGAATTACGGAAAGCTCCAGACCCTGCTGGACGAGACGCAGGCGCAGGCAGAGGAACTTCAGGCCCAACAAACGGAACTGGAGGCTGTGAATGCCGAACTGGAAGCTCAGGCGCAGCGGCTTCAGCTTTCGGAAGAGGAATTGCGGGTACAGCAGGAGGAGCTGCAGCAGGCCAACAGCGAACTGGAAGAACGGGGCTCCCTGCTGGAAGAACGAAACCAGGACATTCAGAAAAAAGCCGGCGAACTGGAACAGGCCAACCGCTACAAATCGGAATTCCTGGCCAATATGTCGCATGAGCTGCGGACTCCCCTCAACTCAATCCTGCTCCTGAGCCGGCTGCTGGCGGAGAATACGGACGGCAATCTGAGCGCCGACCAGACCGAATACGCCAGGGTGATTCAATCATCGGGTAACGGGCTGCTCAGCCTGATCGACGAAATTCTTGACCTCTCCAAGATTGAAGCCGGCCAGATGAAACTGGATTATCAGGACGTATCGCTGCCCGATCTGATGGATGAATTGCAGTCCCTGTTTGGCGTAATAGCCAGGGAAAAAGGGCTTGACTTTTCGATCACCGTGGAGCCGGAGGTACCTACGATGCTGGTAACCGACCGCCAGCGACTGGGGCAGATCCTGAAAAACCTGCTGGCCAACGCCCTGAAGTTTACGGCCACCGGCAGCGTTACCCTGACCGTCCGGAAGCCGTCACCGCAGGCCGATCGCCTGAGCTTTGTGGTCCGCGATACGGGTATCGGCATCCCGCCCGAAAAGCAGCCGCTTATTTTTGAGGCCTTCCAGCAGGCCGACGGCTCCACCAAACGAAAATACGGCGGCACGGGCCTGGGGCTCTCCATCAGCCGTGAACTGGCTAAACTGCTCGGGGGCGACATAGGCCTGACCAGCGAGGCCGGTAAAGGCAGCGAGTTTATCCTGCACCTGCCCGTTTCGGGACTGAAACCGGCTCTGCAGACCGCTGCCAGACCCTACCCCGAGGTCAGACAGCAGCCAGTCCCGGAGTTCCAATCGGACCAACCGGTTCCGGCCCAGACTGAGCCGAACCGGTACCTTTCCTCCGTCATTCCTGATCCGGTCCCCGACGACCGCGACAGCCTGGCGGAGCAGGACAAGGTAATCCTGATCATTGAGGATGACCCGTATTTTGCCCGGACGCTGCTGGACTTTGCCCGCCAGAAAGGCTACAAAGGTATTGTGGCTGTGCGGGGCGACGAAGGCCTAAACCTGGCTATTTCTTACCAGCCCAAAGCGATTCTGCTCGACATTCAGTTGCCGGTGATGAGCGGATGGGAGGTGATGGACGCGCTGAAAGCCAACCGGCAGACCCGGCCCATACCGGTACACATTATGTCGTCGCACCGGCTCAAAAAAGAAAGCCTGCTGAAAGGGGCCGTTGACTTCATGGACAAACCCGTTGGGTATGAGCAGATGCAGGCCGTTTTTCAGAAAATAGAAGATGTGCTGAGCCGCAATCCCAAAAAGGTACTCATCGTAGAAGACAACCCTAAACACGCCAGGGCGCTGGCTTATTTCCTGGAAACCTTCCATATCACCTCCGAACTGAAAAGCAGCGTTGCCGAAGGCGTGAACGCCCTGCAGAACCGCGAGGTCGACTGCGTAATTCTGGACATGGGCATCCCCGACAGCAACGCCTACGAATTACTGGAAGAAGCCAAACAGAACCCTGGCCTCGAAGACCTGCCCATTATTATTTTCACCGGCCGCAGCCTGTCGATGGCGGAGGAGCTGAAGATCAGGAAATACGCCGACTCTATCGTGGTCAAAACGGCCCACTCCTACCAGCGAATGCTGGACGAAGTGTCCTTGTTTCTGCACCTGGTGGACGAACACAAACAGCCCGAAAACAGACATGGGCTGGCCGGTAAACTGGGTGACCTCGGTCAGATCCTGACCGGTAAGACGGTGCTTGTTGCCGACGACGATGTGCGGAACATCTTTTCGCTGACGAAAGCGCTGGAGCAGTATAACATGACCGTGGTGACTGCCCTGGACGGAAAAGAAGCCCTGCAGAAGCTGGAAGAAAATCCTGGCGTCGATGCGGTGCTACTGGATATGATGATGCCGCAGATGGACGGCTACGAAACCGCCCGGCGTATCCGGGAGCAACCCCGGTACCGGTCGCTGCCGGTTATTGCCGTAACGGCCAAAGCTATGGCGGGTGACCGGGACAAATGTATTGAGGCCGGGGCATCGGATTACATCACCAAACCGGTCGATATTGATCAGTTATTATCGCTGCTGCGGGTGTGGCTCTATGAGCGGTGATAGGAAAAAAGAAATGACAAGAGAAACGGGAGACAGGAAGTGAGTGGTTCAGGAACGATGATTGGCGACCAGGAAATTGAGTTATTGCTGGCCGACCTGCTGGATATACACGGGTACGATTTTACGCACTACGCACGGGCGTCGCTCCGGCGCCGGATTACCCGCCTGTGGACGATGGACCGGTTTCCCAGCTTTGCCGAGCTGCGCTACCGGGTACGTTCTGATCCGGATTACCTCAAGCGGTTTGTTGAAGGCATCACGGTAAATGTCACGGAGATGTTCCGCGACCCGTTATTCTATAAGACGCTCCGGACCGAGGTAATAAAGACCCTGGCGGCCAAGCCGTTCATCCGCATCTGGCATGCCGGCTGCGCTACCGGTGAAGAGGTATACTCCATGGCGATCCTGCTGAAGGAAGCACAGCTGCTACCCAAATCCCTGCTCTACGCCACGGACCTGAACGCCGACGTGCTGGAAACTGCCCGCCGGGGTATCTATCCCCTACAGCCGATGAAGCAGTACTCGGAAAACTACCTGCTCTCAGGCGGCACCGCCGACTTCTCCAGCTACTATACCGCCCAATACGGGCACGTCAAGTTCAGCGACGAACTGGCCGGGCGCATGGTGTTTGCCACGCATAACCTGGTATCGGACCAGTCGTTCAACGAGTTTGACCTGATTGTGTGCCGCAACGTCCTGATCTATTTCGACAAAGTGTTACAGGAGCGTGTGCTGAAGCTGTTCGACGAGAGTCTGGGGCCCCTCAGCTACCTGGCGCTGGGCAGCAAAGAAACCCTGCTGTTTTCCGGTATTGAGTCGAAGTACAAACAGCTGGACCGGGAGAAGATTTGGCGAAAATTCGGGTAATCTGCACGATCTAAGCAGAACAGGCTTATCTTTAACGGCTAATCGTTACCCTAAGCCGCGCCAGGTAGCCGCCGGTCTTTACCCAGGATACTATGGTTAAAACACGATTCCTCAGTTTGTCAACAGGTGTCAGCCTAAGCCTGCTGCTCGCCATACTGGCCTGTAAGGATAAGCCTTTTACGTTAGGTCAGGGCGCTCCGGAACTCGTCGGCACCTGGCGGCTGGTTGAGCGGGCCGACACCCGCGACACCGCACTGGTGGTCCGGTCCATACCCGCCACGCCCGAGCAATCCATCACGTTCACCGCCGAGGGTGCCGTCAGCAGCCAGGGCAAAGAACTGGAGTATTACCGGCCCGCCCGCTACTACCGCCGGGAAGACGTTCAGCCTACGCCCCTTGTCCGGTTCTACGTTGGTGAGCAGCATGCCAACTTTACCCAGGATTTTTCTCTCCGCAACGATACGCTGGCGTTTCTTCCCCGCTGCGAGCGACGCTGTTATCTGCTGTTTGTGCGTGGCCGGTGAAGAGCAGAGCATCTTTCAGCTAATCTATTTTCATCGGGTCACTTACCCATCCAGGTCTTAAAATCGCTTACTTTCTCACGGCTTACAAGGGCCTCTTTTTCGTAAGGGGGTCTGAGCGTGAGCGCCAGCCGGTTACCGAAATAGGGCTGAATCTGATCGACGGCGTCGTGGGTAACAATAAGCCCCCGGTTGGGCCGGAAAAACTGCTCGGGGTCCAGCACCTCGGCCAGTTCGTCGAGCGTATAGTCGACCAGAAACTTCTGGTTGGTACGGGTCCTGAAAAAACTGAAACGCTCGTCGGTATAAAAATAGAGAATATCGCCCACCCCTATCGAGAGTAGCTTTTGCCCCTGCTTCACCAGAAATCGTTTGCGGTACTCTTTAGCCTCCGGACCGCCGGTACCCTGCATCTGCCGCAGCAGTTTCTCAATGTTCTGCAGCGACGGCTCCGGTGCCTGACCAGCCGGCAGGCTCCCGGCCGTCAGCTCGCGCAGCTTGCGCAGGCTCCGCTCAAGGTCCTGGCGCTGAATCGGCTTCAGCAAGTAGTCGATGCTGTTGACTTTAAAAGCCTGCAGGGCGTATTCGTCGTAGGAAGTCGTGAAGATAATGCGGCTGCGCACCTCCACCTGATCAAAGATCTCGAAACTCCGGCCGTCGGCCAGTTCGATGTCCATAAAAATCAAATCAGGAGCGGGGTTCGCCTGGAGCCACTCAACCGATTCTTCAATGCTGGAGGTAACGCCCTGAATCGTCAGGGAGGGATCGACCTCCGCCACCATTTTACGGAGTTTGCGGACGGCCAGGTCTTCGTCTTCGATGATTAATACGTTCATCGCTTTGTGTGGGTCAGAAAAAGCAAGATAAGGGAAAATTCGGGATTAGTCTGGCTGATGGGCGTAGGCCACCATTGGCAGCACTACGGTAAATGTGTCGTCCGTTTCGGCCACGGCGGGAGCCGGCAGGTTCAGCATCTGGTACTTCACCACAATGTTGGTCAGTCCCACCCCATTGGAAAAGACACGGCTCTGCTTTTTCTGTAAGGTATTGCTGATGGTGAGTTCACCCGCTTCGGACGTGGTTATGCGGATGCTCAGCGGGCGTTTGGCCGACACCACATTATGTTTGACCGCATTCTCCACCAGCAGTTGCAGCGTCAGCGGAGGGATCTGGCAGTCGTTGTACACCGGATCAACGTCGATGGTCAGGTGTATACCCTGGCCGTAACGGGTTTTGAGCAGGTGAAAATACGCGTCAATAAACTGCAGTTCGGCGGCTACGGTCGTCAGCGATTGCTCGTTTGCCCGTAATACGTAACGGTATACGTCACTCAGTTTGTCCACAAACTCCTCCGCCTGGGCTGGTTCTTCGCTGATCAGCGACGATAGGGAGTTAAGCGCGTTGAAGAGGAAATGGGGATTTACCTGCGACTGTAAGGCCCGAAGCTGAACCTCCGCCTTTTCCTGCTCAAGCCGGCGCTGGGTCAGCTCCGCCTGCAGGCGTTCCTGCACCAGTTGCTCTTCCGTACGCGTTTGCCGAACGGCCTGTGCTACGGCGAGCTGCCGCTGACGGAAGACCAGACAGAGGGAAAAACAAAGCAGTTTGACAATAAAACCACCCGCCAGGATCTGCCCTACGTACTCCTGGTTCAGTACGGTCGCGTACCACTCAATGCTCAGAAGCGAACTGACATAATAGCCCAGGACGCGGGCTTCATTGACCATCAGGAGTATACTGCCTACCACAAAAAAACGCCCGACCGCATCGCGCCGTTGAGCCGCGGGTTTAATGCCCAGCAGGCAGCAGCCCGTCAGCGTACCCCAGTACAGCAGCGAAAAAAGACGGTGCGCCGGAGACGTCTGCCAGGGATCTGCCGCGGTTAGTGTCAGCACACCTTCGATGACGACATACACAAGTATACCTGCCTGTATCCAGCGGTACCGGCGGTGCATTTTATCGTTCAGGGGAGAAAACAACCGGTATACCAGCTCCAGGTAGCAGATGATCACCAGCCCGTTGATCGTTGTCAGAGCAGCCAGTGACTGATTATCGCTGGTGATAATACCCATCAGAACGGCGTGGGTAAACCATAATAAGGACTGAAATGTAAAAATTCCATAAATCCGGTCGCGGGAAAGGCTCCATTGAACCAGGTTCAGCAGGATAATCGTACTGGCCGCCCCGAAATAAACATTATAAATCATAGAATGAAGAACGGCTGCTTCACGCAGCGTACGGTAAAGATAACCATTCCTTAATCAATTTTCTGGTGAGCCGGTAGTAGCCCTTCTGTCCACCGGAGGCTGGTAATACCGACGAATGCCTGGCGCACCCATACACAATTCGGGATAGGCTTTTCTCAATTCATGCAGCGGCTTCATCAGTTAACGCAGGAACCGGTGGCTATTGCAGCCTGATGAACGGTACTTTGGGGCTTCAACCACACAAAACCCTATAACCATGGTTTCCACGCTTGCCCCTCCTGCCTCCCACCAGGCAACTACTCGCCGGTCGCTCCGCCTGGCCGACTGTATCTGGATTAGCTGCGGCCTGTTGTTCGTAGTCCTGTTCATGACAGCCGGATCACTGGTGCCCCCACCGCCCCCGCATTATAATTCAGACCAGGTCTTTTTTGACTATTATGCCAACAGCTACGACGGGTTCATTCTGGCTACCTCGGTCAGCACTATTGCGCTCCTGTTCTTCCTGGGCTATCTGTATGGGATGAGTCAAACGCTGCGCCGGCAACTGGGCAACGACGCGCTGCTACCGACCGTAATGCAGGGGCTGGGGCTGGTGGCTACTATGCTGCTGCTATTGGCACAGGCCTGTGTGTCGGTGGAAGCACGCGTAGCTCATTACAAAGGATCGGGGGCCGTTATCCGGGGCATCGATGAGGTAGGCCACGTATCGGCCCACCTGTTTTCATACCCCATTGCTGCTTTTCTGCTATTAGCGGCCATCGGCACGTTTCAAAGCCGGCTGACGGCTCGCTGGGTATCCATCTGGGCCGGCCTGGTCAGTGTAGCCCTGTTTGCCACCGCCGGCACCTTCGAGAGCCAGCATATCCTGCACCAAGCCGGAGGGTTGTCGCTGATGATGTTCATCCTGTGGATCATCGCCAGCAGTCTCCACCTGTTCTGGCGGATTTACAGAAGCCCACGCCCGCAAGCGTAACTGTTACCAGCCGCGAAAAACTTACCGGAAGCGTCACCCTTTCTTTTGATCAAATACCCGCTATTTTTACTGTGATAGTATCAGTATTCGTTGAAATGAAAGTCTTCCGGCGTTATTTCAATTTTAATGAGGAGCATATCGACAAATCGCTCAGTGTGATCATCCACACGCTGGGCCACCATGTGCACCCTGCCTATACACCTTATCCGGACGTAAAACACCCGGACAGTCATTTGTTTAACTGGGAAAAAGGCCGTAGTCTCAAGGAGTATCAGATACTATACATTTGCAAGGGCGAAGGAGTCTTTGAATCAACCGGAATGCCGCCACAGGTAATTGAGGCCGGTACTATCATTCTGTTGTATCCGGGGGTCTGGCACCGGTATAAACCGACCGAGGATACCGGTTGGGAGGAATATTGGGTAGGCTTTTCAGGGTCTTACGCTAGTCACCTGCTTGAGCAGGAGTGCTTTAACCCCCAGAGTCCAATTGTTAAGGTCGGCTTCAATGTCGAGTTTCTGGCTACGTTTGAGCGTCTGTTCGATGTGGTAGAAGTACGGGAAGAATCGTATCAGAAACTCGCGTCTTTTCTGTTGTTGCAGTTATTGGGAATTGTATATACATCCGTCTTACTATCCAATCAGAAGATAAGCCGGAAAGAGAAAATTATTGGCGAAGTCAAAAAAGAAATAAATGAGAGCTGGAACCAGGATATAGACTTCGAACAACTTGCCGAACGATACCACACCAGCTATGCCTGGCTGAGAAAAACGTTTAAAGAAATTACAGGTACTTCTCTCAACCAATATCACCTGCTTCTGAAATTAAGAAAAGCCGAAGAGCTGATTCACGAAACAACTAATACATTATCGGAGATAGCCGTTCAATGTGGTTTTGAATCAGTCTACTATTTTTCCAGAATCTATAAAACGAAGATGCATGTAAATCCCAGCGAAATCCGAAAAAGCCGGTAAACCTAAACCACCTTTCTCAACTGATGCGGGCGTATCAGTACCTGTAAAACTTAATGCGCACAATGCTGTAATCGCCGTTTGGCTTCTTCTGGAAACGCAGCGCTCCGACTTTTGTGTTTTTACTGACAAGAACGCCAATACCGCCACCTCCCGTACCTTCATCCCCGTTCAACCGCCGGGCAACTACCCATTTCCCATTTACGAAAGAGCCCTCTTCCATAAAATCAACGTCCATATATGGTTTTTGGGCATCAGCGTTTACCGGTGTAAAGGTTAATTCGTAATCTCTGCCAACGGCAATAAATTCATCCGGCCCCACCGCGAAAACAATGCCTCCGGCCAGGGCGGCACCTTTTGCCGCGAGAGCCATACCCGGCATGGCCCTGGGGATCACCATATCGGCTTTTACGGTATAGCCCGGCAGCGTAACCGCTTGCGACTTAGCCGTGGTGTCGACAAAGATGCCCGCCATGGTTCCTTTCCCCTGGTGTTGCAGAACAAGGTCCTGCACTTGCGATAGAACGGCGAATGTTTTGGTGAACGGGTCCTCGTCCGCCGGGGTAGCGTCTATGCCGAAGGGGGCCACCCCAATGGCGTCATGCTGACCATAAATCCAAAAGGCCAGATTGGCGGGTTCCAGCCCTTGCCTGATTTCGGGGATAAATACCGGATTGCCGGGGCGGTGGTATTGCTCCACCAGGTTGTAAACTCCCTGTTTCGGCCCGTACACATTCGGTGTAATAAAATCAATAGCCGGGGCGTTGGCCCGCCAGATGTCGAGGGTATGCGGAACAGGACCTCCGCTGGGGTACTTGCCAGGTATGCCTGTAAAGCCGGTTGCTTTAGGCCAGGCATTGACGAACATGGGTATGGGGTAGGCCTCTTTACCGGCAGCCGCCAGTTGGCCCACAAATTTGGTGTAATGGTACACGGAGAACAGTTCCTCCGGCAGGTATGACAGGACTTTGGGGTTCTTCTCATCCAGCAAACTTTTCCCAAATACGGCTTCCCAACTGCCTGCCGTCTTGTAGCCGTTGACCTTCCAGACACTGTCGAGTTCCGGTTGCAGTTTTCCTTTATTGGTACCCAGATAACGCATCAGGTCATCCGGAACACCTTGCTGGTAAGCTTTGGTGGCCTGATCGCTGTAGTCACGCGGGTCGTAAAACAAACCTACCTCATTCTCCACCTGGGCCATGATGACGGTCTGATGCTTTTCATCAATCTGGCGGATATGCTGCATCAGCGCTTTAAACGCTTTGGCATCGGCCTGTAAGGTGGCCGGGGAGAAGACGGAGAGCAGCGGCAGCGATTCTCCTTTCTTATTTTTAGCCCTTGGGTACTTTTCGGTATTGGTCTTTACCCATGATGGCACGTAGGTGGAATAGGTCGTTTTGAATGCCCCAAACCAAAGAATACCCAAATGCAGGTTCTGCTTTCTGGCCCCATAGATCATACTATCCACTAAAGCAAAATCAAACTTGCCTTCCTGCGGCTCGATCAGTTCCCAGTAAACCGGCACTAAAACCGTGTTCAGGTGTTTTTTCTTCATCTGAGCCCATACCGGCCGCATGTAAGCCGCACCGGAAACGGTGGAGTTGTGCAGCTCACCGCCCAGGACCAGAAAGGGTTTGTCTTTCACCACCAGTTGTATGGTATTTCCCTTTTTCCCCAGGTGAGGAGGCTGTTTATACGGTTGCGCAAACAGTGAAAAGCCGGTTAGCAGCATGAGGGCAACAAGCGAAAAAAGCTTCATTTGGGCAAGTTTGTACAGTATGTGGTCAATAGAAAACTTCTCTTTAGCGGCTATTTCGTTATCGGCAAGGTCTTTTGCAGCCGAATATCGGCAGACGACGCACCGACCAGGATGTTGACGGGTCCGCCTTCTACTTCCCAGCCGTTTGTCTTTTCATTCCAAAACGCCAGCGACTCGGCTTTGAGCGGAATGGAAACGGTTTTCGTTTCGCCCGGTTTTAGATGTACGCGTTGGAAACCCTTCAGTTCTTTGATGGGACGCGCTACTTTTGACTGCGGATACTGCACGTAAAGCTGTACGACTTCATCGCCCTCCCGGCTACCGGTGTTTTTTACGCTAACCTGAATGGTAGCGGTACCGTTTTTCGTTAAACCCTGTGCGGGGAGGTTCAGTCCCGAATAATCAAACTTCGTGTAGCTGAGGCCATAGCCGAACGGATAAAGTGGCTCCTCTTTGCTGTACAGATACGTAAGACCGTTGCGAATATTATACTCCGATAAGGGAGGAAGCTGTGCCAGCGATTTGGGCCAGGTCTGCACCAGCCGACCGCCCGGATTGTAGTCGCCGAACAGCACATCGGCAATGGCCGTACCCTGATCCTGCGCCGTGTGCGTGATGTGCAGAATCGCCGGTACATGTGCCTGCGTCCAGTTTATAGAATAGGGAAAGCTGGAAATTAGTACGACAATGGTGTTGGGGTTGGCCGCATAGACCTCCTTGACGAGGTCTTCGGACGGAATATCCAGCGACTGCCGGTCGCGTCCTTCCCGGCCATCGCCGTTTTCGGGACAGGGCTTGGTGCTGCCGTCGCGGTTAAAGGCTTCACCTAAGTTGACGGTTCCGCACATGGGGTCATTACCAATCACCACAATAGCCAGATCTGACGATTTAGCCGCATCTACGGCAGCATTATATTCGTTATCGGCTTTATAGTTGACCGTTACGCCTGCGCCAAGTTTGTCTTTAATTCCCTGTAATACACTGATGTTATACGGAGTAGGCCCGCCGTAGAAGTCCGTTGACACCATGGCGGCCCTTGGGCCAATAACCGCCACCGATTTAAGCTTTTCTTTCGTCAGCGGCAGAACATTTTGATTGTTCTTGAGCAACACCACTGATTCGCGGGCAACCTGACGAGCCACAGCTTTGTGCTTTTCCGACAACCAGGGCTCCGGCTCACCTTCGCTGCCGATTTTGGTATACGGCACCTGCGCCGGCGGGTCCAGCACGCCCAGTTTGATTAAGGTTTTGATTTTACCCCTTAGGGAAGCATTCAGCTCATTTTCCGTCAGCAGGCGATCAGCAATGGAGCTTTTGACAATCGTTGGAATGGTGTCACCAAACGCCAGAAACTGATTCATGCCCAGTTTGATAGCCGCCGAATACCCTTCCTTATTGTTCTTGACGTACTTATGCTGGTGAATCAGGTGAGTCATGGAACCGAAGTCCGACGAAACGATCCCGTCGGCACCCCATTCTTTGGCTACTACGTCTTTCAGGATGGGATGAATCGTCATCGGTACCCCGTTCCAGGCGTTATAAGCAGCCATGTACGAAATTGCCCCGCCTTCGGTGAACGCCATCCGGAACGGCACGGAGTAATACTCGCGCATCAGCCGGGTATCGAAATTCGAGGAAGACCGGGCGCGGGTGGTTTCGTTGCTATTGGCGAACACGTGTTTGAGCAGAGCAGCCGCCTGCCAGTAACGGGGATCATTGCCCTGAATTCCTTTCGTGAGCGCGACGGCCATGGTGCCGGTCAGGAACGGGTCTTCGCCAAAGCTTTCGTCGTTGCGGCCCCAGCGCGGGTCGCGGGCCAGGTCGGAGGTAGGGCCCCACAGGACTAGGGTGTTCCGCTTGTATTTTTCGCTTTGGCTCATATACCGGGCTTCGTATCCCATGACCGCTCCCGCCCGTTTAATGAGCTCGGGGTTCCAGGTTTCGCCCATGCCATACACCTGCGCGAAGGAAGTTGTCTGAATCGAACTCTGCTGCCCGGGCCGTAAGTTAAGTTTTACCTGATGGATACTTTCGGCATTGCCGGGTGACACGATCCCTAATCGCGGAACCGCAAAGTCGGTAATCAGCCCGATTTTCTCGTCCAGCGTCAGCAAGGATATCAGATTATCAATCCGCTTGTCCATCGTCAGCTTCGGGTCCCGGAACGGGTAGGTTGTCTGCGCATTTACGGACAGAAGGCTAATCCATCCTACTGCTACGGCAGCAAGCAGGGTACTTACGCGGGCTGACTTCTTCATCATACGTAAAGCGGTTAAAAGAACGATTTGTCAATAAGCTAAATAACCTGGTTACGCAGCACGCCAATGCCTTCAATTTCCAGTTCTACCACATCGCCCGGTTCCAGCGGCCGGTGTACGGTGAAGTTGTTCTCAATCAAGCTCCCCCAGCCCACGGTGCCGGAGCCCAGCACATCGCCCGGCATCAGGTTGACACCGTTCTCCGAAGCGCGTTCAATCATCTGTCCGAAGTTGAAGAAGGCCGTTTTGTAGTTGCCCTCGCAAACCGTCATCCCGTTGATGCGGGTCTGCATCGTCAGGTCCAATCTATCTTTAGGGCCATGTGGGAAACGGAGCGGGTCGGGAAAGTCGGCTTCGGAGATGGTACAGCGAAACTGCTCCATTTCGTCGGCGGTGACGATGCAGGGGCCGATGGCATTCGCAAAGTCTTTGCCTTTATGCGGCCCCAGCGGCACTTCCATTTCCCGCTTCTGAATGGCCCGTGCCGTCCAGTCATTAAAAATGGTGTATCCGAAGATGTATGGGTTGGCTTCTTCGGCTTTGATGTCGCTCCCTTTCCTGCCTATGATACAGGCTATTTCCAGTTCAATATCAAGCTTTGTTTCGTTGGCAGGCCGGCTGATATCGTCGCCCGGACCGTAGATAGCCTGGTGATTGGTAAAATAAAAAATGGGCATTTCGTACCAGGCCGGTCCAATGGTATGCCCGAACGATTTGGAGGCATTGAGCATGTGCATCTCAAAACCGATATAATCCCGGAAGCTACGGGGATTGGGTAAGGGAGCCAGCAGCTTTACCTCCGACAGGGCATAGTGCGGCTTCACCTCGCCCAGATCTTTAATGATCTGAGAATACGCTTCGTGCCTATCGATGAACGAGAGCATATCTGTCGGTAGCTGATCGCTCGCCAGCTGCATATCTACGACCTGGTCACCGACCAGCCAGCCGGTCCGGCTCTCCTGATTTTTATCTAAAAAGGTTACGAGTTTCATAGTTTGGTTAATTGGCTGATTAAGTCAATGGCTTACTAACCGGTTAACTAATGACCTAATCAGCTATATTTCCCCTGTAAGGGCCATGGTGGTTTTGCCCATCAGGGCACCCATATTGGCACCTTCGGGAAGGCTTTGACCGGAATATTCTAGTACTTCCCATTGACCGAGGGTTTCAGAAGCTTCCACGACCATTTGACAGCGTTGAAAGCGCCGTTCCATAAAGTTGGCGAAAGCCTGTTCGACGGTCTCGGTTTTCTGTAATTCGTCGGCCAGCACAACCGCATCTTCAATAGCCAGAGCGGCCCCGGAACCCAACTGAGGAATAGTGGCATGAGCGGCATCGCCAATCACAATCACCCGGTTTTTGTACCACGGGGCCGGGAGCTTCAGCGTTTCCAGCGGACGATAATTAACCAGTTTTGGGTCGGTTACCTGTTCGATTAACTCCTGAACCAGGGGTACCGGAAACGCCCGCATATACGATTTCAGTTTGTCAACTAATTGGTCTTCCGGGATATAGGGATTTTCGCCTTCGGCCGAGTTTACGAAGATATAGCAGGATTCGGCGGTCATCGGGATTACCCCTATTTTGCTTTGTTTCCCAAAAAAAATGTATCCTGTATCCAGGGTTTTGGGCCTGGGGAAGGCATAACGCCATACCGATAGGCCAACATAATTGGGCTTATACTCTCCAAATACCATGCTGCGGATTTTAGAATTGATGCCATCAGCCGCAATCAGGATATCGTAGCTGCCCATGCTGCCATCCGTGAAGGTGACATCCACCCCGTTGGGTTGGTTATTCAGACGCTCTACGGAGAGACCCATCCGGTAGTTTACGCCGGCTTTCTGCGCTTCCGCAAATAACACATCGTGCAGAATTCGCCGGGAAATACCATTATGGCTTGGGAACCGCCCAATAGGTGGAGTGCCTGCCTCCCCGATTTGTTGACCGGTCGCAATGCAAAGCTTTACTCGCCCGTACGGATAGCCGAGCCGAATAGCCTCGTCGGCTACGCCGATGGCATCTAGTGCCCGTAGCGCATTGGCTTGTTGAATGATCCCTACGCCGTATACATTGAATTCAGGGTGAACCTCAACAATTTCGGGTTCATATCCTGCTTTTTTCAGCGCAATGGCTACCGACTGCCCGCCGATGCCACCGCCAACAATCAGTACGTTCTTTATGGGTCTAGGTGACTGGTTCATTGGTTGATTAGTTAATTGGTTTATTGGTTCATTGGCTAATTAGTTGGCTGGAAGTGGTGTCACCGGGCATCCAATAAACCAGTTAACCAATGAACCACTCAACCAATCACCAATAGTGTTGTACAAAAGGGGGAGTCGCAAAGAAAGGACCGATTAGCGCCCGCCATTCTTTGAATAGGTCGGACTCCCGAAAACCAACCGTATGATCCTCCAGCGTTTCCCAGTAAATGAGCAGGACATACCGGTCAGGCTGTTCAATGCAGGTTTTCACCTCAATCCGGATAAATCCTTTTGACCTTGAGATGACCTCTTTTGCCTGTTCGAGCGCCTGCAAAAACTCCTGGTTGGTTTGTGGTTTTATGTCGATGGTTGCTAATTCCAGTACCATAAGTGCTGTTGGATTAGTCTTCGATAATGGCTACAGCCCGGGTCCAGCCCGCACTGGCTTTTTCAATCTTGGCCGGGAAACAGGCTACTTTGAAGCCGTATGGCGGCAACTGGTCGAGGTTAGCCAGCTTTTCAATCTGGCAGTACTCTTTTTCGATGCCAACATAATGAGCCTGCCAGATGACACCGTCGCGGGGGTTGGCTTTGTAGTCGGCCGCCTGAATGTGCAGGGGAATATCCCAGCCCCATCCGTCGGTTCCCATCACTTTGATGCCCTGGTCGATGAGCCAGTGAGTTGCCTTGGCCGAAGCGCCGACGTGTATCCGTACATAGTCATCATCGTGGATGCGCTTGTCGGCATCGCAGCGAATCAAGACAATATCGAAGGGCTTTAAGGTATAGCCGATGGCATCCAGCTTTTCATGCAAATCCTCCGGCTCGAACATGTAGCCGTCGGGTTTATCGGTAAAATCCAGCACTACGCCATCGTTGAAAAACCATTCCAGCGGCATCTGGTCGATGGTACGGGCGGGCTTGCCTTCGCTGGTGGGGAAATAGTGGTAAGGCGCATCGACATGCGTACCACAGTGGCTGGTCACGGTCAGAAACTCACCGGCCGGACCGTTGCCGTCGATGAAAACATCGCCCTGAATACCTTCAAAAAGCTTACCGCCCATTTTCTTCGCGCCTTCCTTGTGGTCTTCGTAGACAATCTTGGTCGGCAGCGGCTCTTTTATTTTCTCGGATATAGTTACCGATAAGTCTATGATTTTCATGGTCAATTGGGTCTTTCTGTGGATTATTTCAGAAGTCTTCCGCCATCAACGGTGATAATATTCCCGGTGGAAAACGTGAGCGAAGAAGCCAGGGCAAACACGGCACTGGCCACATCATCACCGGTGGCAAACCGCCCGAGGGGTGTATGGTCGCGCTGGTTTTGCAGGAATGCCGGGTCGAAGTTTTTTGTGTATTCACCTTCGACAAAGCCGGGCGATACTGAAACCATCCGGATTTTAGGGGCCAGCACCCTCGCCAGCGAACGGGTCATGGAATCAAGAGCAGCTTTGGAGGCACAATACGCGACGTTGCTGCCGATGCCATATATACCCGCAATAGATGAAATATTGACGACGAGTGAAGGCGTGTCTGTCAGTTCAGCCGCTTTTTCCAGCAGGGACCGGGTAGCGCGTACCATCGCAAAACTTCCCCGGAAGTTAGTCTGCATGATCTTGTCGATCCACTCGTCGGTGAGGCCCTCCAGATCATCGTGGGATACGGGCGTGGTGATGCCGGCATTATTAACCAGCACATCCAGCCGTCCGCACGTTTCTGTAATGAACTGCTTCAGCCGGTCTACCGCTGCGGCATCCGTGGTTGGTGCCTGGACGATGCGGTGATTGCCACTCCCCAACTCCGCCAGCAGCTTTTCGGCTTTCGCCTGATTGGAATTGTACGTGGCAACGACCGAATAGCCATTTTCGGCAAACTTCCTGCAGATGGCCGAGCCGATTTCACCAGCCCCACCGGTGACCAGAACTACCTTCTGTCCTTCTTCCGCCATTTGGTTTTGGGCTTAGGCTACAGGCTGTTCGCTGTCAACCGTTTTGTATTTTCTCACGCGCAGGTCGGCCTGCTCCTTGTGTCCCCAGAAGTTCTCAATGGCGCACAACCGGGAGCAATACTCGCCAATCAAGGCACTAGCCTCGGGGGTACGAATCTCCTGATACGTACAGGTCTTCAGGAATTTACCTACCCAGAGACCACCGGTGTAGCGGGCAGCTTCTTTAGTCGGTAAGGTATGGTTGGTACCGATAACCTTGTCGCCGTAAGCTACGTTAGTTTTGTCGCCCAGAAACAGACCGCCATAATTGGTCATCTTCTCCAGGAAGTACCGTGGGTTCTCGGTCATTACCTGCACGTGCTCGCTGGCGATGCGGTCGGCCTCGGCCACCAGTTCATCGACGGTATCGCACAGGATTACCTGCCCGTAATCCTGCCAGGAAACGCCGGCCACATCGGCCGTTGGCAACACGGCCAGTTGCCGCTGAATTTCGGCTTCGATTCCTTCGGCAATGGTCCGGCTGGTGGTGAGCAAAATGGCCGGAGAGGTGGGTCCGTGCTCGGCCTGACCCAGCAGGTCGGTAGCGCAGGTTTCTACATCGGTGGTATCGTCGGCAATCACCAGGGTTTCGGTAGGCCCGGCAAACAGGTCGATCCCTACTTTACCGAACAACTGGCGTTTGGCTTCCGCTACATAAGCGTTACCGGGTCCGACCAGCATATCTACAGGATCAACGGTTTCGGTGCCCAGCGCCATCAGGGCGATAGCCTGCACCCCGCCGAGCAGGTAGATTTCGTCGGCTCCGGCCATGTGCATGGCGGCCACGGTAGCAGCCGGAATCTCGCCTTTGATGGGCGGTGTACAGGCGATGACCCGTTTAACGCCGGCCACCCGGGCGGTCAGCACACTCATGTGCGCCGAGGCCACCATCGGGTACCGGCCACCCGGCACGTAACAGCCTACCGAGTTGACAGGAATGTTTTTATGCCCGAGAATAACGCCCGGCAGGGTTTCTACCTCTACATCGCGAATGGCTTCCCGCTGGATCTGGGCAAAGTTGCGAATCTGTTCCTGAGCAAACCGGATGTCCTCAATCACCTGCTCGGGCAGCGATGCGACAATCTCCTGAATCTGGCTATCCGACAACCGGAAGCTCTCCGGCGACCAGTTATCCAGTTTAGTCGAATATTCCCTGACGGCTTCGTCGCCACGGGTCGCTACCTGCTCCAGCATCTCCTCGACCAGCGCTCTGACTTTCGCATCGGCTTCCTTGCTTTCGGCATAGGTAATGCCTTTTTTGATTTGTTGTACCATGTGGTTAATTGGTTGAGTGGTTCAACTTCTCCGCTACCCAGTCGTACATGTTGAAGGTTTTGGTGAAATCATCTACTGAGCAATGGGCTGAGCCACTGCTTTCTTTCGGAACGATTTCGAGCACCTGTTCGCAGGTGAGGGCCGCGTTTACCTTGTAGGCATTTTCTACAAAGTTCTGGCGGTCATCTTCTCCGTGTAAAATGTAGGTTGGGCAGGTTATCTTTTCGGCCACCCCGTCGAGCGTGAAGTTTTTCAACCGCTCACGGGCTTCGGTCATGTTATCGGCCCCTACGATATGTTGCACAATTTCGGCCAGGGGGTGATTGTCGGGACGATTTTTCCAGATGTCGTAATACGACCACACCGCTCCAAAAATCATACATACTTTAAACCGCGGTTCAAAAGCAGCACAACGCGCGGCCATATACCCACCCATCGAAACGGCTCCGATACCTACGCGGGACGTATCGACGTGGTCGCCAAGGTTTTCGATGATATAGTCTAAAACGGCGCTACCCGGCACGTTGTAGTCGTAGCGGGTATGAATGTGGTTTAACCGGAGGGCTGCGCCCTGCCCCGGCCCGTCAACGGCCAACATGGCGATACCGCGCTCGTTGAGGTGTTGGGCAATGCCGAAGTACAATTCCTCGGCTAAACTATCCAGACCCCCAAACATGACCATAACAGGTGGGTTTTTCACCCCTGCTGGTTTAAACAGGTAAGCCGGCAGGAACGACAGGGACGCCTGCCCGGCTTCAAACGGAATCTCCATCGTTACCGGCCGCTCATCGAATAAATCAATGGCTTTCAGGAAGGCATCCCGACACTTGAGGTAGTATGGAATCTTCCGGTCGTCGTGCAGCGTCATAAAGAACTCGGCCGTCCGTAAGTAGTTGAAAGCGCGCAGGTACGTGCGCCGGGCCGACACCCGCTTGCCTGCTGCAGCATAGGTTTCGGCTAATTCGTAGACGTTGTCGCCCATTTTAGCCCACGCTTTATTAAAACTTTCCCGGTCGAGCGGGTCAATTTCACTCGCTACTTCCAGGATTTCGGCGAACTCTCCGCCCCCATAATGAGCTTGCGTTAAGGCCCTGTTTATCTGATACGAGGGCATATACTGCCCAGGGAAATAATGCCACATAGGTTGGTTAATTTGTTGAGTGGTTAACTGGTAGAATCAGGAAGACTAAATATCCACCGGTTTAACCACGCCATCCGTCAGGCCGAGCTTTTTACCTTTGCCCATTTCGGCGAATGGGTTGGCGCTGCCCCAGGCATCATTGGGATTGTCTTTCAGGTAGTGTACGTCCAGGTGGTCGGGACCAAAAACGAGTCGGGCACAGGCGTAGTACTCAAACAATACTCCGCTGCCCGGGTCGATGATGTAGATAAAAAAACCCTCGTCGGCCTTATGGCGGGTCGGTGCTCCCATCACGCTTTTGTAGCCTTTCTCGATGAAATAATCCAGCGCCAGCAGGACCTCCTCCCGACTATCAACGTTCCAGCAGATGTGATTTAGGACGCCCTCGTTTTCGCCGATGTTGGGGTCGGTAAATACGGCTATGTCGTGCGACAGGTTACCAATTGTCCACAAACCACCAATGGGAGGCATGTCGTCGGTCATCCTGATTTCGTCCGGGTTCTTCAGCCCCATACCTTTCCAGAACTCCTTCTCGGCGGCATACTTTCCTTTGGCCACCATGTAGGTGACGTGGTCGATGCGCCGGGGATTGGCTCCTTTCAGGCGGTTGCTGGCATAGCGGTCGGCATATACACTGCCCCGTTCGCCATTTTCGCGCAGCCAGACCACATCCCAGAACACCTCATGCGTATGACCATCCGGCGACTGAAAGCGGTATGCTTTACCGTGACCCTGGTCGCCATCGACCCAGCCTTTGCCGGCACCAATGCTCTCCAGGTAAGCCACGCACTCGTCCAGCGCTTCGGGGCTATCGGCACGCCAGCCGATATGGCCTAAGCCTGCTGTTTCGCTTTGGGTTAGTTTCAGTGTATGATGGTAATAGTCGCCCCAGGCCCGGAGGTACACCGAGTCGTTTTCCCGGCCGGTTTCGTCCATGCCAACGACGTCTCTAAAAAATTCAACGGATTTATTGAGGTCGGAGGTCAACACCTCCACGTGCGCTAAATGCGAAAAGTAATGCGGGTTCTTTGCCATATACCGTACAATTATTTGGCTATTTTATATTGCAAAACTAATGAGATAGTAAGCCTTATTACAGGCGGAAAGCGGCAGAAACTATGCAAAATCCGGCAATTTTGCCGAAGATTAACAAGAAACCCCTCACTCCAGGTACATCGTGAAACCGCTGCACGCAGAATACGTATTAACCGTAAGCTACTGACTATACGTGCGTTATTGGGAAGGTAGGCTATTTATCGCTAGATGCCGGACCTGATTGACTGCGGTAATGATGTCCAAGCGCACGGCGGACCGTATCTAACATTTAGTCTACTGGATAGACGGGTATGAAGAAGATGGGGTGACCTCCAGCTCGTAGCTGTCCAGACATCAGATGCTTAGATAGTGCATCCAGTTTAACCAACAACCATGAGTGTCACTGGCGACAGTAGGGAGCGTTGACTAATATGGCCAGCCGGTTGGGTTGCAAAGATTAAATCTGCGAGGTGCTGCCTGTAGCCCGGTGGAGACTCTCCACTCTCACTTTACTGTCAAATCTTTGGCCGTCTTTTTAACTCTGGCGAATCCCGACCGACTTGAATTACACTCTTTTCTAACAATCCGTAAGTTCGCCTTGGCCTTATGGTAATCCCTAAAGCGTTGAGTCAAATTTTCATCTTTAAAGATGATGTGATTGTGCTGGTTTGAATCATATTCTATTGCTTCCAAATCAAAGTTATTCACCTCTTTAAAGCGCTCAACAATTATCGAAAACGTATTAGGTTGCCTGTGGTCGACAGCTAACTCAGTCCACGTCGACAAAATACCTGTTTCTTGACATTTCACTTGGCCTTTTACCGAATGCGTATCAAAATATCCACGTTTTACTGCATAAATATCAGTATGTACCGAATTTCTACAGGCGACATAAAACAACTTTTCCGGGTCGTATTGCTTGTTGTTAATCAACATCAGATAGGATATGTATGCACTAGTGTTGTCACTATAGAAGACCTCAAAGCACTTAGTGTTAAATTGAACACGGGCTACCTTGACATCTTCAATGAAAATGTCATCTTCGCTTTCAATGGGCTCATTTTCGACCATTTCGTTATCTTCATCGCCTTCCGGGTCAGCGCTTGCATGGTTTATATAACCATAGTGAAGTAAGTCAACAACAGCTCCATAATCAGCTTCATTTAACGATTGGTCGAAGTCGTAAGCATTGAGAATTGTTCTGTAAAAGACAATTGCGTCTTTCTTAAATTTGAATTCTCTTTGGCCTATTTTGAGCGATTTTCCCATTTTTGAAATTTCCTTTGTCAATCAAAGCTTGCCTTGGAAAGTCTTAGCTACCTTAACTCAAGCGATTTGCAGGTATCAGCCTTTCCCTTTCACACCATAACTCAGCGCGACCAGCAGCAATAGCACGGTTAAGAAGCCGAACGCGGTAGGCAGGGAAAACTGCTGGGCGATAAAACCCAGTAAAGCCGGACCGGCCAGTAGTCCCGTATACCCGATGGTCGTTATGGCCGGGATACTCACCGTCGGCGAAATGCCGGGTAGCCGGCCCGCTTCACTGAAAAATATGGGTACGATATTGGCTGCTCCCAAACCCAGCAGCACAAAGCCGGCCATAGCGCCCCATACCCAGGGACTCAGGATGGTGACGCCTAAGCCAACCGCCCCCAGCAGGCTGCCACCCACCACCACCGTTTTGCCGCTTAGGCGGGCCACCAGTTTGTCGCCGGTCAATCGCATTACGGCCATGGCAATGGAAAAGGCGGCATAACCCGCTCCCGCAAACTCCGGCGTGATGGCTTTGATGTCCCGCAGAAAGATAGCACTCCAGTCGAGGATGGCTCCTTCGGCCAGAAAAATGGCAAAGCACATCATCCCCAGAAACAAGACCGGGCCGCGCAGCCAGCCGAAGCGCTGATTGTTCGTTGTCGTCTGCGTATTGGGAGCCGAGAAACGGGCAATCGCCTGTTTTTCAATATCTAAAGGAAATAAGTCTTTGTATTGGGTTAGGGTAATGACAATCATCAGCGTGGCAATACTGCCAATGGCATAGACCGGGTTCAGGCCCAGCTTAATCAGAAAGCCCAGGCCCAGCGAACCGAACAACCCACCCACGCTAAAGAGGCCATGTAACGACGACATGATGGGTCTTCCGGACAGGTTCTGCACCTGTACGCCATGCGCGTTCATGGCTACGTCGATTGTACCGATGCTGGCACCGAAGATAAACAGGGTTACGGCCATAGCCGCCGTAGAGGAGAGAATCAGCAGGAGCGGCAGGGTAAGCGCCATGACCACCCCCGCACCCGCCATGACGATGCGGCTACCGAAACGACTCACCAGCCAACCCGAGGTTGGCATCATCAGCATAGCCCCGGCACCCAGTAGCAGCAATAACAAGCCCAGGTTGGCGTCGTTTAGGGCTAAGCGGTCTTTCGCCAGGGGAATCATCGGTGCCCAACTCGACATACCCAGGCCACAGACCAGAAAAATCAACCGGGTAGCCAGGTAGGCCTTTGACACATTGACTGTCGGTATTGCTGCTTCCATACCGCAAATAAGCCAAAAGTTTAAATAGTAGGACCTCAGGTCAGCGTCTTTGCGGCTGAACCAGCCTACTTTCAGGCGAACGCGCCACCATCTACCGCCATGCAGTGTCCGGTAATGAATGAAGATTGGTCGCTGCACAGCCACAGCGCCACATCGGCTACCTCCTGCGGCTGGCCCATGCGTTTCATGCGCTGAAAATTGATGGCCTGCTGCAACGCTTCCGGGTTCTCGGCCAGTTTCCGCCGGCCGTGCATAATCATGGGCGTCTCGATAGCTGTGGGGCAAACGGCATTGATGCGGATGTTTTTCGTCGCGTACTCGATAGCGGCCGATTTGACCAGTCCGTTTACCCCATGCTTCGAAGCGGCATAGGGCGAGTTCTCAGGTTGCCCCACCAGACCGGCCGCCGACGAAACACAGACAATGGTACCACCGCCCTGCGTCAGCATCTGTTCGAGCTGAAACTTAACGCAGTACCAGGTACCAACCAGGTTAATCTGAATCTGCTGCAGCCAGTCTTCTTCCGGGTACTCGTGAACCGGTTTGGATACCTTCCCCGCAATACCCGCGCAGTTGACGGCACAGTCAATACGCCCGAACGTTTGAATTGTCTGGTGAATGAGGTTAACAATGTCGGCTCTCTCGCCGATATTGCAGGGCACAAACAAGGCGTCGCCCCCGGAAGCTCTGATTTCCTGCGCGACGGCTTCTCCGGCTTCCTGAGTAACATCGGCCAAAACCACGTTGGCACCTTCCTGTGCAAACGAAAGGGCGGTAGCGCGGCCAATCCCCGATGCGGCTCCGGTGACCAGGGCTACCTTTTGCTCAAATCGTTTCATCTCCGCTTACTGATTTCGATGCCGCTGCCGATGGGTAAGAGCACTGTATCAAAGGCCTGAGTATCGGCAAGGTGTTTTCGGTACACGTCCATTTCCGGTTTGGAGTGGGGCGGGAAAAGCATGTTGTCGCTGATGACGTAAGCTCCGGCCTGAAGTTTAGGGAAGAACAGGTCAAAACTCGGAGTGTACAGCTCTTTCCAAAGGTCAACCAGCACAAAATCGAATGTCTGCGCCGTTTTTGCCAGATAATCCAGCGCATCGCCAACGACAAATTCAACTCTATCGGCCAGTCCGGCTTCCCGGATCTTCTGACGCGCATAGTCAGCCTTTGCCGCGTCCATTTCCAGGCTGATGACGTGACCGTCGTAGGTATTAGCCGCTTCGGCCAGCCACAGGGTTGAGTAACCGTACGACGTACCTATTTCGAGAATGATCCGGGGCTTAGCTGCTTTGACGAGGCTATACAGCAGCATAGCGGTTTCTTCGCCCACCGACAGCAGAAATTCATCCCGTCGGCGCATGCCCTCCTCCAGCGGTAGTGATTGCATCAGTTGGGCTTCCTCCTCCATCCGCTGATGGTATTGAGCCAATACAAGTTCGGTCTGTTTTGAAAGGTTCATAGTGCTAATTACCGTTAAGTCAGCCAGGCTGCTCATCGCCAGTGAATCATTTTCTGGCCACACACCGGACTTTGAAAGTAGGGCACGCTTGTTCCCCGTAAGCTGCCGAGGTACACCGTTTTCAAATCGGTATCGCCGAAACTCAGACTGGCCATCCAGGGGCAAATCGTTCCCTGCGTAGCGGCCAGAATCTCGGGCGTAACAGAGCGGCTTTCGTAGGCGTCAAACAGCCGCTTCCTGGTATCGGGATTGCTGTCGTCCAGTAAAGTCAGTACCTCACCATCGGGGGTAATGGCTACGAGCACATCGGTGAAGATGAGCGTAACCCAGAGGTTGCCGTAAGCGTCGAAGGCGAATCCATCCGGAAAGCCGTCCAGTCGTTCGGGGCCGTAGGTTTCCCGGTCGTAGAGGTCGCCGTTGGGTTTTACGCGCATGCGACTAATCTTCCAAGCCGAGCTTTCGACCACGTACAGCCACTCCTCGTTGTCGTCGAAGCGGATTTCGTTGGTGCCGCAGAAGCCTTCGGCCACGATGCGGGCACCGGTCTCGTCCAGTAGAGCGATGTAGCCGTCGGTGGCGCGGGTGTTAATCTGGTCGCTCCAGGGCTCGGTGCGGGTGGTTACCGTAAACCAGATGCGGCCTTTGGCGTCACGGAGCGGAAAATTGGTTTTGCCAAGCGGTTGACCATCGATTTCGGTTAGCAGCGTCGTCATCCGACCGTCGCGGGTCATGCGTTCGAGGTGGTTGGTCCCCCAGTTGGCAATGATGAAATTACCGTTGCTATCGAAACAAACGCCGTTGGGGAGCGAACCCACCGATGCGATGTAACGCGCTGAATCGGCTTGCTTATCCGCCGTATTGAGCTCGGTTCCGGTATCCTGAAACGGGTTGATGATTTCCTGTTCACCGCTATGCGTCATTCGGACCAGGCCACCCCGCGCATCGGCCGACCAGACCGTGCCGTCGGGTTCGGTCAGGATGCACTCCGGCCGTTGCAGGTTCCGGCCCAGAAAGCGGATGTCGTTGCGGTTGACCTGCCAGTTTTTGAGCGGGTTGGGTGCGTTGTGTCGAATCAGCATGTGTACGTATTGGTCCGGTTATTGACCGGTCTGGTAGCTCAGGCCGTGCCCGAACTTGAAGAGTGCGTAGCCGTTGGGCTCCTGAGATCCCGGCACATCGGATTTGTTTTCGTCGACTGCTTTTTGGGAGACCGGTATGGTAAACGGCAGTTTACCGGTGGGTTTATACGCTCCGCTCACGATGTCGAGCAGCGCTTCCGGGGTTGCCCCAAACGTTGCCAGCACGGTTTTGGTCGATGCGCCGTCCAGTTCATCCAGCACCCAGGGATTGGAGAAATTGACAGCAATGATGGACGGTTTGCCTTTAATGAGGTCGTTAATGTGTTTGACATCAACCCGGTTCTTCGATAAGCTTAGTTCAATGGATTTGCCGGCTGAACTGAACAAGCCGCCCCCGTTGGGGACGAGCCATACCAGCACCACATCGGCTTCTTCTTTGGTCGATACAAACTCAAACGCGGGGTTATTGGCCGGCTTCAGCACGCTGATGGGGTTGTTGTTCCGCCCGTTGTCGTAATAGGTTTCAAAATACACTTTTGTTTTGGGAGCCAGCGGCAGCAGTTTCGCGTCGTTCTTCAGCAGCACGATGGACTTGCGGTGGGCCAGGTCCGCCTTTTTCTGGAACTCCGCGTTACCGACCAGCTTTTCCGCTTTCTCTACATCCACGTACGGGTTTTCAAACAAGCCCAGCTCAAATTTCTCTTTCAGCAGGCGGGCCACCGACTCGTTAATGCGGGCTTCCGAAACCAGACCCTGCTTCACGGTTTCCAGCAGGATGGTAGGGTCGGCCGTTCCGGAGAAGATATCGACACCAGCCTCGATCGCTTTCTGGTAGCGCTGGTGGAGCGACAGGTTTTCGACACCCCAGGGCATCATTTCAATGGGTCCGGTATCGGAGTTGACAATGCCTTTGAAGCCCAGTTTCTTCCGCAGCAGGTCCTGAATGATGGCTTTGTTGTACGAGAAACCGACTTCTTCAAACTCTTTGCCTTTAGGACTGGAGTAATACGGCATAATGGATGAGGTTCCGGCTTCTATCGCGGCTTTGAACGGCTTCACGTGATAATCGAACATACCTCCGGGATAGTGCGCGAACTTACCCCAGTCGAAATGGGAGTCCTGCCCACCCTCCTGCGGTCCGCCACCGGGGAAGTGTTTGGTCGTCATGGCGACAGACCCGTTGCCCAGTTTAGTGCCCTGGAAACCCAGCACTACTTCGCGAATCATATTGGCTGCCCAGTCAGCATCTTCGCCGAAGGTGCCTTCGATGCGTTGCCAGCGGGGTTCGGTAGCGAGGTCGGCCATGTACATATAGCCTTTACGAAGACCCACCGCCGACCACTCCTGCCGGGCAATATCGGCAAACTCACGGGTGAGTTTCAGATCATGCATAGCCGATAAGCCCAGTTCACCCGGCCATTTGGAAAACGCCGTTGTGCCCACGCTCAGGCCAACGGCGGCATCAATGGTGATATGGTTTCGGGGGTTGGACGCCACAATGGCCGGAATACCAAGCCGGGAGGTTTCGCAAAGGGCCTGCAGGTTGTTGGCCCACTCCGCAATGGTGCGCGGTGCCGTGTTGGCGCGGAGGATGAAGTGCCGCAGGTGAGCCTGCATGATACCTTTGGTAGTGCCAGCCGCCGACATCATAGGGGCGGGCAGCGGCTTGCGGGTAAAGATATTGTTCGTCGTCACCATATCCTCCTCGTTAAACGCGCTCGTAATCTGGGCTCTGGCTCCGCTCGCATTGGGTCCAAACGCATTATCACCGCCCATGCGGGTGGTGCTGATGAGCATAAAGCCGATTTTCTCCTCCAGCGTCATCTGCGACAGCAGGTCGTTGACCCGAACCTCAACGGGCAGTCGCCAGTCTTCGTACTTATCGAGCTTTTTGTTTTTGTTGAGGTCTTTAAACTGCAGCGATTTGTCAGTTATGACCTCGGCACTGCGTTTGCCCAACACCGGCTGAGCGGGTTTCTGCGCAAGTGCGAAAGGGGTTACTAAACACAGGGAAGCAATACCCGCAACGACGTTCTTCATTGGGTCAGGAATTAAGTATAAGTTCTTCTTGTATAATCCGGCTTTTGAGACTTTCGTGAAGCCTCGTGACAAAAAGCAGTCCCAGAGCGGCCAGCGACGCTGACACCCACAGAAACGCCGAGGGGTCAATGGTATCGGATAGCACACCGGACAGCGCGGGCACCAGCACTCCGCCCACAATTTCACCGACGCCCATGGTTAAGCCCATTGCCTTTGCTCTAAGGTGTTCGGGAACGGCTTCCGACGGTATTACGGCGGCTATCATGGCAATACAGCCCATCATGAAATAGGTAATGAACATGGCCGGCAACTGAAACGCCGAGCCACTCAGAAAATAAACGGAGACAGGGTACAGTGCCCCCAGTCCCATAAACATAAACATGACCGGCTTACGCCCGATCCGGTCCGACAGCGCCGGAACAATTATAGAGGAGAGTAATCCGGAGACGCCCAACAGGCCCATGGTCTGGCCCATTTGGTCTGGGCTCATACCCTGTACATCGACAAAGTATTTGGCGATAAACGGCAGCGTAGCAAACCACCACCCAAACACGCAGCAGGCCACCGCAATGCCCCAGCGGACATTGTTGTATTGTAGCAATTCCGCAAAGCCGGTCGATGATGTATTTTTGCCGACGGTGCTTTCCGCCGTAGATTTTCTGATAAATTTCCACGCAACCAGCCCCAACAGCAGACCTGGTACTCCGGCGATGTAGAAGGCATTACGCCAGCCAATATTTTCGGCAATCTGCACCAGAATAACCGGAGCCAGAATCGACCCGAACAGAGCCGACCCAACTCCTTGCAAAATACCGGCATTCAGCCCTAATCGATGCGGGGACGACTCGCGTTCGACAAAGTTCTGCGCCAGCGGAATCACAGCGCCTTCGGAGAAACCCATAATCAGCCGGGCCAGCAGCAGTGTACCAAAGGAAACGGCCAAACCCGACCCCACCGAACACAACGAAAACGTAACGACGGCGACCAGGAAAACCCCTTTTTTCTTGTTATTAGCCTCCGCCCAGGCCGTCGAAAAATAGCTCGACAGCGCCCAGGCCAGCGACAAAGCCCCCGCCAGCAAACCGATTTGCGTATCGCTCAGATCCAGATCCTTCGCGACGTAGGGGATGAGAAAATTCAGCGCCAGCCGGTCAAAAAACAAACAGCCAAACGTCAGCGCCATCAGGGCCACAATGCCGTTTTCGTAGGTGAAGGGTTTATTCCGCATGATAAGGGTTAAAGTCAGTTACTTCCAGATCCATACTGCTTAGTCGGCGAATTCTTTGCTTCGCCCAGCCAGCCGGCTTTAAGACAGTATGCTCAAAAAAGCAGGAATAGACAACCATCAAGCTGCCTATTCCTGCTTTTTTGAGTCTTATTTAAAACTTGTAACTCAGCGTCAGGTAATAGGCTCTGGGCATAATGGGCAGGGTCGCGTATATGGCCTGCGTGTTAGCCTCCAGCATCTGTTTTGTAAAGCCCTGCGTATCCAGGGCCGCCGGGAAACCACCCGGTGCGGCCCATCCCATGATTCCGTAGGTATTCAGGATGTTGTTGATCGAACCGTTCAGCTGGAAATGCCGGTTGAAGCGGTACGACGTATTCAGGTCGAAGGCGCTGAAGGCCGGCAACTCAAAGGCATTGCCCACGTTGGCCCAGCGCTTGCCCATATACTGGTAGTTGATGGACGCCATGAACTTATTCACCGTATACGTCGGCGTAATGGTCAGCATGGTACCGACGTTATCGTTGAAATTGCCGTCGAACGTTACCCGTTCGTCATCCTGCGGACCATTGGTTTTGGCCAGGTAGACGGCGTAGTTCAGGGCTTTCGAGTTCTGGAAAACGCCCACAGCTCGCAAACTGAAATTGGGGGTAAACGTGTACGTTCCTTCCAGTTCGACCCCGGCCGTTCTAATCTTCTGGTACACCCGGGGAGGGGCATAGTACGTCAGGTCCGGGTTCTGGAAAATCTGGAAGTTGGGTACATTACTCAGCAGCGTATAGAAGGGTGTTACAAACAGGCTGTATTTTTCCTTACGCATTTTCAGGCCCAGTTCGGCCATCTGAATACTTTGGGCTTCTACCGCAATATCGGACGTAAGCTGCTGGTTGGCAATATCCATGAAGAAGCTCAGATCCGGTGATTTACGGCCCTGCGAGAAGCGGCCGTATACCGCCATGTTTTCAGTTACCTTATAATTCAGACCGGCGGAATACGAAACGGTGAGCAGGTCTTTTTTGAAGGTTTGCTCGGGGTTGCTGGTCCACACCCGGACGTCATACAGCGTCGATGTGTTGCCGTCGGCCCCGCCGGTGGTATTGTCGGCCAGCCGGCGCGGGGTGGTGAACTTCGAGTCGATCACAAACTTTTCGGCGCGTACCCCCCAGTCCAGGTTCAGCTTATCCGTGATCTCCCAGTTATGCCCGAAGAAGCCGGCCGTCTGGTTGATCCGGGCCTCGTTGTTGTAAATGCCACTGCCACCCAGGTTGGTGATGCCGTTGGCGTTGGTCAGGTCAAATGTAGCGCCGGCCAGATTGGTGTACCTGACGGCTACCGAACGCGGGCGGTCTTCTACCGTAGCAAAACTTTGAGCGGCCGGAACCATGGTCAACCGCGTTGCTTTGGTGGATGCGTAATACAGACCAGCCGTAAAGCTCATTTTGTCGAGCCGCTTCGTCAGCGACGCCTGGTTGATCAGGTCGTTCAGCTTTACCTCGCCATACGGGTTCGGGTTGTAGAACAGCGCGTTGGGCAACACATCTCCACCGGGCAGGTTCAGGTTGCTGGGGATGAACCGCAGCGGCTGCCCGGCTCCGGCCGGCGGTAACTGCTGAACGGTGCCGTAGCTTTGGCCCGTTGCCGGGTCGTAGAAGTTATAGGTACCAAAGCGGGCGATATTGCTGGTTACACCGTAGAACGTAGGCTGGTCGACCCGGAACGGAAACACCACGGCCGTGGTCTGGGCGATATGGTCTTTCGATGATAATTTAACATTGTTGGTAAACGTCCACCCGGTGCCAAATTGCTGCTCCCAGACCAGACCAATAGCTTTGTCGTTGTACGCGCCAACCTTACGAGTGTCGTACTCGAAGGTTTTACCCCCGGTAATGGAACCCGGTACCGTAAACTGGTGTGACTGAATCAGGGTAGAGCTGGTATTGGTGAAGCTGCCGGCCGGACGCGGGTTCGAGAAGTCGACGGTCGGCGTAAACTCAAACGGAGCCGTATTGTCGTCGAGGAACTTGCCGTACAGCTTGAGGGAGCCAGAGCTGTAATTTTTTACGATGTTGGCTTTTACCTGGCCACCGTAGCTGAGCGGGTAGCCCGGGTACTTGGCCCCGTTGGCGTGGCGATAGAAACCGCCAATGTTAAACGTCAGGGATTTGTCGGCCGACAGCGGTCCGCCCACGGTGAAATCGCCCCGGTAATACGGGTGACGGCCATTGCCTTCCAGACCCAGCCGGGTCCGTAGTTCGCCTTCCAGTTTGGTACCGCCGGTTCTCGATACGTAATTGAAAATACCGCCCGGCGCATTAGGCCCCAGAATAGAGGCTGTACCACCGCGTACGCCCTCTACCTTTTGAATGGTGGCATCTGCCCGTAAGTAGCCATCGGGGTTAACCAGGCCGGTAATCCCCATAATGGGCAGCCCGTCTTCCTGCATGGAGACGTAGAAAAAGCCGCCACTCAGGTTCAGCCCACGGGTGTAAATTGCGTTGCCGACTTCTCCCCTGGAGGTGTTAACGTACACACCGGGCAGGTTTTTGAGCAGATCGGCCGCACTGTTGGGCACTACCGCTTCCAGCTGGCGGGCATTCAGCGTCGAAATGGCCACCGACGACTCCATCCGGGTCCGCCGGTCGAAAACCCCGGTCACTACCACTTCATCCAGCGCCGATACATCACTCTCCAGCGTAATGGCCAGATTACCCGATTGCGGTACCGAAGCGGCAAGTTCCCGCGTTTTGTAACCGATAAAGGATACGACGAGGGCATGTGGCCCATTATCGACGTTGCTGATGGTAAAGGCCCCGGTCTGGTCGGCCGTACTTCCCTTGTTCGTTCCCTTAATAATCACCGTAGCACCTACCAGGGCTTCTCCTTTGGCATCTATGATCCGGCCGGAAATAGAACCGGTCTGGGCAAAAAGAGGAACGCAGAGCAGAAAGAGCACCCAAAAAGGGATGACTCCTTTGGTAAGTCTGTTTTTTTGCATTTTTTTGATTGGGTTTGTGAAACGGACAGTTAACTACCCTATGTTGGGCGAACGGTGCTGGCAGGCACTGTTCGCTTTTTATATTTTTCGGGTAATATGTTTCACAAAACTAGTAGGACAGCACCGGGAAAAATTAGCATTTAACGGCAATAACTATGCAGAATCCGGCATTTGCCCGAAGCGATACAAATGGCTGACCACACTCCGTTGCTTTATCTAATTAGCTGATTATTTGGTAACTTAGTCGGCCTGCTGCCGGAATTCCTTGGGGGTGAGGCCGGTCTTGGCCTTAAAAAAACGTGTAAAATCACTAGGATTGGTTTCGGAGAACTTGAAGGCGATTTCGCTGATGGAGAGCGGGGTTTGTCTAAGCAGCACTTTCGCTTCTAGCACAATCATATCGGCCAGCAACTCCTGCGAGGTTTTACCGATGGTTGCTTTGACGCACTTATTCAGGTGGTCGGGCGTGACGGCGAGCATAGACGCATACTCGGTGACTTTGTGGGTCTGATAAATATGCTGCGACAAAAGGTTCTTGTATTTCTCCGTGACTCTGACGGCTGCATTCTGGGCCATAGGTCCCCTGGCTTTCCGGACAAGGCTGAGCTCCGTAAACAGGGTCAGCAAATAGGCCGTGATCAGATTGGTGTTCAGCGACTGGGTAGGTTCGTATTCGGTCAGCAGACGATTCAGAATATTCAGCACCGGCTGCTGCAGGGAGTCGCTTATCTGGACGAGGGGGTCGCCTGAAAAATGCCAGAAGCTAAATTCTTCGTAGAACGGTGTATTCGGAAACAGCTTGTTGAAAATCATGCCGTCGAAGTGGCAGAAGAAGCCTTTCGCATCCGGGCTGAGGTATTCATGCGTAGAGATTTGCAGGGCCGGCAGAAAAAAGAACGTATTTCCGGAAAATTCGTACTGATGCAATCCTTTGCTACGGATTGTGTGACCTTCGGTCAGAAACAGGAAGTCATATACCGTTTTCCGGTGAGGCTGCAGGGGAAATCTGATTTTTTTGCTAACGTCTTCAATCCGGTTTATATGAAACAGGTGGTGAAAATCAGCCATGGGCATTTGCCCCTCTCCCCCGAAATGATGTACGTTCAGTTCGCGGGGCGATAGGGGCGCTATTTTCTTTGTGTCCTGTTTCAAGGAGGTCGTCACTGGCAATCAATAGGTAATCCTTATTACAAAGTAAGAAAATCCGATTAGATTATATCCTTACCTTTTTATCTTTTTGCAAGCCATACACGACTATCTGTGGTTGAATGGCCGTGTATCATCCAGGTAAACGCATGAGAGTACTTATTATTGGCGGAGGTATCGGCGGCCTGACTACGGCCCTCAGTTTGCATCAGGCAGGTTTCACCGTACAGGTCTATGAATCAGCCGCTCAGATAAAGCACCTGGGTGTCGGCATCAATCTGTTACCCCATAGTGTGCGGGTACTAACGGATTTGGGATTAGCCGAACGTCTGGCGCAAATCGCCGTCGAGACCCAGGACCTCCGCTACTACAACAAGCACGGTCAGTTGTTTTGGGAAGAACCCCGCGGGCGATATGCCGGTTACCACTGGCCACAGTTCTCGGTCCACCGGGGTGACTTCCAATGGCTGTTGTTTGAACAGGTACAGCGGGTAATTGGTCCGGATGCCGTTCGCACGGGTCATCATTTGGCGTCGTTTGCGCAGACCGATACAGCGGTAACCGCCACCTTCATCAACCGGGAAACGGGTGAGGTAGTCAGCAACGATACCGGCGATGTGCTCATTGGTTGCGACGGTATTCATTCGGTGGTGCGTAAACAATTGTATCCGAACGAAGCAGGGCCACGTTTTTCGGGGAATGTGCTGTACCGGGGCACCACGGTAATGCCTCCCTTCCTGACAGGCCGGTCCATGGTTATGATTGGGAGCCTGAAGCAAAAAATGGTTGCCTATCCCATTCGGGAAGTGGACGAATCCGGTCTTCAGCTCATCAACTGGGTAGCCAATCTGCGGGAGCCGGACGATTACCACATGCAAATTCGCGACTGGAACCGCCAGGCCGACCAGGAGCGGTTAGTAAGCATCTACCAGAACTGGCAATTCGACTGGCTGGATGTACGCGCCATGATTGCGGACGCAAAGGCGGTGTATGAGTTCCCGATGTCAGACCGTGACCCGCTGGACCGCTGGACATATGGCCGGGTAACGCTGCTCGGCGATGCTGCCCACCCGATGTATCCTATCGGTTCCAACGGTGCCTCTCAGGCCATTCTGGATGCCGAAGCGGTAACACAAGCCCTGGTCGAAGAAATGGATGCCAATCAGGCGCTGGAGCGGTATGAACGCGAGCGGCTGCCGGCAACGGCCAGGGTGGTGCTGCAAAACCGGCAGAAAGGCCCGGACCAGATTTTGGACATGATGGAAGAAGCCGCCCCGGACGGATTTAACGATCCGAACGATGCTGTTCCCTACGAAGAACTGAAAGCCGTCATGGACCGGTACCGTCAGATTGCCGGGTTCGACAAAGAAACCCTGAACCGGAAATCAGTACAAAAGTCTTAGTCTCTCCTAACTCAAGCTATACCTACGATGCATCTGTTTACGAAAACCCTCGCTCTGTTGCTGCTATGTGGCTGGTCTGCCCAGGCTCAGCAGGTAATTCCGTTGTACTCCGGCAAGGCACCCGGCTCCGAAGGCTGGGACTGGCAGGAAAAGGAAAGCACTAAAAATATGTTTAATACGAGGGTGGTATATAACGTAGTTAGTCCATCCTTAACCGTCTACCAGCCTCAGCCCGGCACAGCTAATGGCACCGCCATCGTAATCTGCCCGGGCGGTGCGTTTCACACCCTTTCCATCGATAGCGAGGGCATTGACGTAGCCAAATGGTTGGCGGCTAAAGGCGTAACGGCTTTTGTGCTCAAATACCGGGTAGTCCGCAGTATAACGGATGACCCCGTTGCCGAACTGATGCCAAAGATGCGCGGCATGAAAAAACTGGATGCCGAAAACGCACCTGTCGTTCCGCTGGCAATTGCGGACGGCCGGAAAGCGATTGAGTATATCCGGGAACACGCAGCCCAGTATGGGGTCAACCCCACCCGCATCGGCATTATTGGCTTTTCGGCCGGTGGTACGGTCGCAGCTGGCGTGGCGTTTTCGTATACGGCAACCAACCGGCCTGCCTTTGTAGCCCCAATCTATGCCTATACGGGTGCTTTGGATAACTCCAAGGTTCCGGCCGATGCGCCACCGCTCTTTGTGGCAGCGGCCACAGATGATCAACTGGGTTTTGCCCCGCAGAGCACCAAACTGTACAACGACTGGATCGCGGCCGGCAAACCCGCCGAATTGCATATGTACGCTAAAGGTGGGCATGGGTTTGGTATGCGGAAGCAGAACCTGCCGGTCGATAGCTGGATTGACCGCTTCGGCGAATGGCTTGCCTTCAACGGCCTCCTCACCAAAGCCCCCTGACGATAAATATTCACACAAGAGCCGACAAACTAATTAACCACTCAACTAATTACTCATGACGCCCCGGTTACTCCTCCTTACCCTGCTAATGCTACCCGTTTGGGCTAATGCCCAGCCGAATTTTCGCAGCAATACGCCCAATGACACGCTGGTTTCGCCCAAGTTGCTGCCTGAGAATCGGGTGCAGCTTCGCATCTACGCGCCCAAAGCGTCTGATGTTACCGTGTCAGGTGATTTTCCCAGCGGCTTTCCCAATCAGAAACTCACCAAAGAGCCAACCGGTGTCTGGTCGCTGGTGCTGGGGCCACTGAGCCCGAATGTCTACACCTACGACTTTACGGTGGATGGCGTCAAAACCTTCGACCCGAAAAACCCGAAGTTCAAAGAATCGCAGAACGGCATATCAAACATCTTTGAACTGGCGGGGAAGGATACCGATTACCTGGCGGTGAAAAATGTGCCGCACGGGCGGGTCGAGTCGGTCTGGTATCCGTCTTCATCGCTGGGTATCACGCGCCGGATGCACGTGTATACCCCACCGGGCTACGCTACCTTAAAAGAAAAGTTACCCGTGCTGTACCTGCTGCACGGTGGTGGAGACAATGATGCGTCGTGGACTACGGTAGGAAAGGCCAACTTTATCCTGGATAATCTGCTGGCCGAAGGCAAAATCAGGCCGATGGTCGTGGTCATGCCGGCCGGGCATGTACCGGGTACCGCCCTGGCGATGGGTGCCGGTCCGGAGCAGGACCCCTTTGCCAAAGACCTGCTGACCGACATTATCCCGTTCGTCGAAAAGAACTACAGCGTATCCAGCCAACGCGAGCACCGGGCACTGGCGGGTCTGTCGATGGGCGGTATCCAGACGATGAACATCGCGTTGTGGAATCCCGAAAAGTTCAGCTACGTCTTGCCGCTGAGTACCGGTTATTTCCCGCCTGTCTTGTCGGAGTTGGAAGCCAAATATGCTCAGGTGCTGAAAAATCCGCAGATTAATAATTGGAAGCTGTTCTGGATTGCGATGGGTGGAGACAAGGACATTGCCTACCAGAACAACAAGAACACCATGGCGCTGTTCGATAAATACGGTATCAAGTACCGGTACACGGAGGTACCGGGCGGCCATACCTATTTAGCCTGGCGTAACAACCTGTACCAGTTTGCTCCCTTGTTGTTTCAGCAATAAAAAAGTCTTTCGTCAATTATACCACCCGCTCAATAATCATTGCATACCCCATGCCTACACCAACGCACAGGGTAGCCAGGGCGTAACGCTTGTTCTGCCGATGCAACTCCAGCGTAGCGGTTTGCACCAGCCGGGTACCTGACATACCCAGCGGGTGCCCCAAAGCGATGGCTCCGCCATTGGGGTTAATGCGGGGGTCGTTGTCTGCCAGCCCTAACGCCCGGATGCAAGCCAGCGATTGAGCGGCAAAGGCTTCGTTCAGTTCAATTACGTCCATATCATTCAGCGTAAGCCCGGTTTTCTGCAGCACTTTCTGCGTAGCCGGAACGGGTCCAATGCCCATGATGCGCGGCTCAACACCAACTACGGCGGAGGCTACAATGCGGGCTTTGGGCGTCAGGTTGTACCTGTTCACAGCGTCTTCAGATGCAATGAACATAGCTGCGGCCCCATCGTTGAGCCCCGATGAGTTACCGGCCGTAACCGTTCCACCCTCTTTTTTAAAGGACGGCTTCAATTTGGCCAACACATCGGGCGTGGTTTGGGGTTTCACAAATTCATCGGTATCGAAAATCGTAGCCGGTCCTTTCTTCGACGGGATCTCTACCCCAATAATTTCCGCAGCTAACCGGCCCACCTGTTGAGCCTGAGTAGCTTTTTGTTGAGAGTTATAAGCAAACAGATCCTGATCCTCCCGACTGATGGCATACAACTCAGCCAGGTTTTCTGCCGTGACTCCCATCGCGTCGGTGCCGTACATGGCGTGCAGCTTCGGGTTCACAAACCGCCAGCCAAAGCTCGAGTCAAACATTTGCGCGTCGTTACCAAATGGCTTCGACGTTTTGGAAATCACCCAGGGGCCCCGCGTCATGTGCTCCATGCCGCCGGCAATAAAGACGTCACCATCGCCTGCCTTAATCGCCCGGTTGGCGTGGATGATGGCCGACATGCCCGACGAACACAGCCGGTTTACGGTCTCCCCCGGAACAGTGTAGGGTAGTCCGGCCAGCAAAAGCGCCATACGCGCTACGTTGCGGTTGTCTTCGCCGGCCTGGTTGTGGCAGCCCAGAATGACATCGTCAATAGCATTAGCCGGAATGTTCGGATTTCGGCCGAGCAGTTCTTTTATAGGTAATGCCGCCAGATCGTCGGCCCGCACGGGCGACAGGCTTCCCCCAAAACTTCCGATGGGGGTACGGATGGCGTCAATGATGAATGCGTCCATAATATAAAGAGTGAAAGAGCGAATGAGTGAAAGAGCGAAATGTGGCGGAGCTATTCACTCTTTCACTCATTCGCTCTTTCACTCTTTAAAAACTCCGCCTTCGTCTTCGCTTTTACTTCCTCCAGGGTTGCGCCCGGCATAAGCTCCAGCAACGTAAGTTTACCGGCCGGGTAGGCGAAAACGGCTAGATCGGTAATGACCAGATCGACTACACCAGTGGCCGTCAGGGGCAGCGTACATTGTGGCACAATCTTGGGCGAACCATCGGGATTGGTGTGCGTCATGGTAATGATCAGCCGTTTGGCTCCTTTGGCCAGATCCATCGCTCCCCCTACGCCGAGCAGCGGTTTACCCGGAACAGCCCAGTTGGCCAGGTTTGCGGCTTCGTCTACTTCCAGGCCACCCATGATGGCGACATCGATATGCCCACCCCGGATCATGGCGAAGGAATCGGCACTATCGAAATAGCTGCTTCCTTTCAGCGCCGTTACGGGTATTTTACCGGCATTGACGGGATAATCCATCGCGCCACCGCCGTCGGCCGGAACCGGACCCACGCCCAGCATCCCGTTTTCGGTATGCAGAATAATACCCTGTTCCTCCGTAATCAGGTCAGCCAACAGCGTCGGAATACCGATACCCAGATTAACTACATCCCCCTTTTTCAATTCCGCCAGCGCCCGACGCGCCATGTTCATGCGCAGGTCATCTACTTTCTTGGACGATGATACCGACGCCGACGTGCCCAGATCCTCCAGGGTAAGTGTAGCCTGTACCAGATAATCGACAAAGCAACCGGGTGTATGCACATGCTCCGGGGCAATCTCCCCTACCGGTACAATCTCTTCCACTTCAGCAATAACCAGATCGGCGGCCGTGGCCATGGCTTTGTTGAAGTTATTCTCCGTCATACGATATTGCAGGTTACCCGCTGTATCGGCCCGCCAGGCCCGGATGAAGGCCACATTACCCCGTATACTAGGGATGAATACCTGCTCAACGCCACCAATAACTTTGGTTTCGCGACCCTGCGCCAGCGGAGTGCCAGCCGAAGTAGGCGTATAAAAACCTCCAATACCGGCGCCCCCCGCCCGAATGGCTTCGGCCAGGGTACCCTGCGGCAGGAGTTCGTACTCAACCTGGCCACTTTGAGCGGCTTTCACCGCATCTGGATTTGAGGTAAAAAACGAGCCAATTATTTTTTTTAGTTGACCGTTTCGGAGGAGCCGTCCACCACCCAGGCCCGCTTCCCCCGTATTGTTCCCAATAAACGTTAAGTGTCTGGTTCCGGTTTCCGCCAGCGCGTGCATCAGGTGAACCGGATTGCCGGTCATGCCAAAACCACCCTGTAACAGCGTATCGCCGTCTTTCACGAGTTTAGCGGCTGTATAAACATCAATAATAGGTACTTGCTTCATGGAAATCTGGTTAATGCGTCAAACGGTAAACCCACGTAGTTCTCGGCAATGGTAGCCGCGTAGGCGTCTGACATACGGATGTAATCAAATTTGGCCCGTTGCAGCCGGTACTGAAAAGAACCGTGATCATCCTGTTTGTGAAACAGGGTGGTCATGAAGTTGGAGAAATCCTGCGCCCGCCAAATGCGTCGGAGCGCCGTTTGGGTATAGTGCTCCAAACCACGGTATGAATGCTGCCGGTAATACTCGACAAAGCCATCTACCAAATGCTTCACATCGGCTATAGCCAGGTTTAATCCCTTGCCACCAGTCGGGGGCACAATATGAGCCGCATCACCCGCCAGAAATAAGCGCCCTATCTGCATGTTGTCGATGAGGTAGCTGCGCATGGGCGTGATGCTTTTCTCGAAAATAGGCCCGCTGTGCAGCTGCCAGCCCGGTGTTCCTAACCGAACCGATAATTCTTCCCAGATCTGATCGTCCGTCCAGTTATCGATATGATCCTCGTTTTCCACCTGGATGTACAACCGGCTGACGGTCGATGAGCGAAGACTGTGCAGAGCAAAGCCGCGTTCGTGGTAGGCATAGATCAGTTCTTCGGAAGAAGGGGCTACGTTGGCCAGAATACCCAGCCAACTAAACGGGTAGGTTATGGAATACTCGTTGTAGCTGTTTTTAGGCATGGTTTTGCGCCCAATGCCGTGAAAACCGTCGCAGGCAGCTACAAAGTCACATGTTACGACTCCTTCTTCGCCTTCATGCTCAAAATAGATTTTGGGCTGTTTGGTGTCATAGTCTGCAATCTGGCGCGCGGGAGCCTCAAACAGTAACGTATTTCCACCGGCCAGCCAGGCGTCGGTCAGGTCTTTAACCACCTCCTGCTGCCCGTAGATGGTAATATGGCGGCCACCGGTATAAGTATCAAACGGAACACGAATGCGCTCGCCGTCAAAGCTCAGGTACACACCGTGATGGGCGTGACCTTCCCGTACGAGCCGGTCCGCCAGTCCCAGATCTTTCAGAATGTCGACGGTATTCTGTTCCAGCAAACCCGCCCGGACGCGAGCCTGCACGTAGTCCCGGCTCCGGTGTTCAATAATAACCGACTCGATACCCTGCTGTTTGAGCCAGTGCGCCAGTGTCAGACCCGCCGGCCCTGCGCCAATAATACCTACCTGAGTTCTAATCTGCTTCATGACTAAGAAGGGCTGATGCCGGCCGTCTCGAAAACGTCGAGGGCAGCGTGAAAGGCTTCGTTGGCAGCCGGGAGTCCGCAATAAATAGCCGACTGCATAATCACTTCTTTTATCTCGGCCACGCTCACACCGTTATTCAGTGCCGCCCGGACGTGCATCTGAAATTCAGCTTTGCGGTTCAGGGCAATCAGCATGGCCATCGTGATCAGGCTGCGGTTAGGCTTGGAAAGACCAGGCCGGGTCCAGATTTCACCCCAGGCGTAATGGGTAATAAATGCCTGAAAGTCGCGGTTGAAGTCGTTGATCTGACTGTTTGCTTTGTCTACATGCGTATCCCCCAGCACCGTCCGTCGAACGTGCATACCCTGATCAAATACCGACTCACCTACCAGAAAGTTGATCAGTACCTGGGCGTATTGTTGCGGTAATTCGGTAGCCGCTAAGTGCCGGGCGGGCAATACCTGAAGGCGGGCATTGGGAATACTGGTCGCCAGGAATTCGGCCTGCTCCACGTTGGTCACCGGATCTTCATCACCCGTGATCACCAGTGTTTCCACCGAAAGCTGCGGAAGTGTTTGCTGGAAATCGGCATCGCGAATGGCCGCACAACAGGCTGCATAACCCTCTTCATGGCTGCGCAGAAACATGGCTCTGGTTTCGGCCACGCGCTGCGCATTATTGATCCTAAAGCTATCAGTGAACCAACGTTCCATGGTATCGTCTGCAATGGCCTGCATGCCCTGTTGGGTAATGGTCTCAATACGGCTGTTCCAGCGCTCATCGTCACCGATTTTCGCACCGGTATTGCTGATTACCAGTTTCCTGATGCGGTCCGGGTAGTTAATACCCAGCCACTGCCCAATCAGTCCCCCCATCGACAGCCCGCAAAAGTACGCCTGTTGAATACCCAGTTTATCCATCAGATCCATAACGTCCTGACCCAGCAGGTCGATGGTGTACGGGCCGTCCGTCACGTCGCTGCCACCGTGCCCGCGGGTATCGTACCGGAGTATCCGGAAGTACGGCAGCAGGTACGGTACCAGGTCGTCCCACATCATCATCTCCGACCCCAGGGAGTTTGAAAAAATCAGGACCGGACTGGTTGGCGTGCCTTGCAGTTTATAATGGATAGTCATAAAGAGCGAAAGAGTGATTGAGTGAAAGAGCGGTTTATCGCTGGCTGAGGCTAGTCAGGTTTGCCGGATTCGTGTTGGTGCAGAATGGTGTCGATGATGTTGAGACTCTGACCGATAGAATTTTCAGGTTTGAACAAATCTTCCAGATTGGGCAAATCAACATGCTGGTCGAATAGCACCTCTTTGAGGTGTTTTTGCTGGTCGATAGCCAGCGCACATGCTTTCTCGACCAGCGCATGTGCCTGAGCTTTGCCGAGTTTTGGTGCTAATGCCAGCGAGACAGTTTCGGCATAGATCAGACCATTAGTTACCTCCAGATTTCGGCGCATGCGCTGATCGTCTACTTCTAACTGGCTGAGGAGTTCCAGGCTCCGCTCCACCGTCCCGGCAGTTAGCTGCATTATGTCGCGGAGCACTTCCCATTCTGAATGCCAGAGTCCGGCTGAGCGTTCGTTTTCCTGGGGCATTGCTGCCAGCATGGTAGCCACCAGATTGGGTACCCGGTTGGCGTTGGCCAGGATGGCTGTACACGTCACCGGATTCCGCTTGTGGGGCATGGTGCTGGAGCCCCCTTTCCCTTCGGCTTTTCCTTCCAGCACTTCGGCAATTTCGGTCTGCATCAGCAGCGAAACATCTTTGGCGATTTTGCCCAGACTGCCGTTCAGTATCCCCAGTACCGATGCCAGTTCAGCCAGGTTATCCCGCTGGGTGTGCCATGAGTTAGCCGTATCCAAATCCAGTATGTGGGCAAATGCTTCCTTTACCTCGTTCGGAATATGGCTGTTCTGACTACCAGCCGCACCGGCTAACTGGACCACCAGCACTCGCTTCTTCGTCTCTTCAAGTCGGCTTTTCGAGCGGCTGACACCGTCGAGCCAGTAAGCAGTTTTTAAACCGAAGGTAATGGGTTTAGCCTGTTGCAATAGCGTCCGGCCAATCATCGGCGTCTGGCGGTGCCTTCGGGTAAGCACTACCAGAAGGTTTTCCAGATGGATTAGCTTCTCCTTAATCCATTCCAGATAAGCCTGGATTTGTAATACTGTCGCCGTGTCGACAATATCCTGACTGGTAGCACCAAGGTGCACATATCTGGCGGCCTCGGGATCGCGTTCCTGTACAAGTTGCGTCAACTGTTTGACCAGCGGAATAGCTACATTGCCACTCAGGGTAATACCTTCTTTCAGCTTGCCCATGCTGATAAGTTCTACCCGGCAACAATCCTGAATTACGTCTGCTACCGACGGCGGTACGATGTTATAAGCCGCCTGAGCCCCAGCCAAAGCGGCTTCGACCTGGAGCATCCGGTCGACAGCATGGCCTTCCGAAAAGAGATAGCGGATCTCGGCACTGTAAAATAGGTCGGAATACAGGCTCACAGAGCGTTAGGTTATGAGTTGGATTATACCTCAAAGAAAACAGTTTCGTGCTCGCCCTGCATATAAATGTTGAATTCGTACCCGCCTGGTGTTTTGCGGGCGATGAGCGTTTGCCGGCGTCCGGCCGGAACGGCGTTCAGTACCTCGTCTTTTTCATTGGCTTCGGTTTCGTCCGGAAAATACAGCCGGGTATACGAATGCAGTAACTGCCCCCGCATAAAGACGATCAGGGAGAAATGAGGTGCCTGACCCTCTACGGATTCGGGTTTGGTGGCATAAAAGATATACCGGTTCTCAGGATCGGTGCCGGTGCCGAAACGGCCGAAGCGTTTATTACCGGCGTCCCAAAGCTCAATCATGGCATCTGAGATAGGCTGACCTTCTCCGTCAAATACCTTTCCTGTCAGAGTGATGATTCCCGCTTCGTTGAGTGGATCTGCCAACTGATTTCCGGCCAGGCTTTTAAAATCGTACAGGTACTGTTCCGGTACCAGGCCGTAGGCAAAGTAGGGGCCTACTGTTTGTGAAGGAGTTTGTGTCATGGTTAATTGGTTCATTGGTTGATTGGTTCGCTGGTTAACAAGTCAACCAATGAACCAATTAACAATCATCTGGTCTCAAAGGGAGTTTCATTATGGCCTCTCAGCACAAAGTCAAACCGGTAGCCTAAGGCAAAATGCGGTTCTGTTACCCCAAGATCAAACTGGCAAAGCAACAGTTCGCGGCCTTTCGGCGGAATACTCAGGTAAACCGGGTCGTAGGGCAGCAGCGGATCACCGGCGAAATACATCTGGGTGACCAAACGCGTGGTAATGTTCGGTCCAAACAACGAAAAATGAATGTGGTTGGGGCGCCAGGCGTTGTAATGATTGCTCCAGGGATAAGCGCCCGGTTTTATGGTATAGAATTTATAATACCCTTCAACATCGGTCATGACCCGGCCGGCCCCCAGGAAATTAGGGTCCAGTGGCGCGTCGTGCTGATCCACCTTGTGCACATACCGCCCAGCGGCATTGGCCTGCCAGATTTCGATCAGGGTGTGCGGAATGGGTCGTCCGTTTTCGTCGCGCACGTAGCCATGGATGACAATGCGCTCGCCCAGCGGCTGCCCGTTTTTAACCGAGTTTTTGGTCAGGTCGTGGTCGTGCGGCCCTACATGCATATCGCCGAAGACAGGACCAGTGAGCTCAGACAGGGATTGTTTAATGACGACTAACGGCTGGGTAGGCGCCCGCAACACCGTCGATTTGTAGCCGGGGGCCAGATACGGTGGGTGTACGTCCCGGTCAAAATGATTATAGATGAGTTGGCTCATAAAGAAACGGAAACGTTCTGTTTAGGACCAGCCACAAAGCTACCGGGATTGTCATAGATCATCTTGGATAAATAAAAAAGAAATTTGGACAAACAGAACATTCTTCCCAAATTCACGGCCATAGTTGACTTTTTAGAACATAAATGCCTGCATCCTTTAAAACGTTTGAAGGCCTTTACGGCGACAACCGGCAACTCCTTACCGACGGACTGATCCACCACGAATGGCTGGAAGTGCGCAGCCGCCTGCACGATTGGGTTATCGGGGAGCATCTGCATACCGATCTGGTCCAGGTTTTCTTTTTTACATCGGGCAATGGGGTGCTGCTGGCCGATCAGCAGCGGGTGGCCCTTCATCCCCCCTGTGTGTTGCTGATTCCGGCCAACACGCTGCACGGATTCGATTTTGAGCCGGATATGGTAGGTGAGGTATTTACGTTACCTGAACCGATCCTGGATACCCTGTTTAAGGCCTCTCCGCATGTATTACTGGAAGTAAACCGGCTCCATCAGTTCACGTTTGCCGAAGGAGCGGAAGCATTTGCGGACTTGGTAAGCATCAGAGAAAAAATATGCCGGGAGTTGGCGCGGGGAGATCTGGAACGGGCCGTTACCTTACAACTACTGATTCACCTGCTCTGGATTCACTTGTACCGCATCAGCCTCGAAGCCGACCGGCAGGTGTATCCATCCGACAACCGGACGCTACAGTATTTTCATTCTTTTCAGAAGCTGATCCGCAAATCTATTCACGAGGTAAAATCGGTTAAGGAGTATGCGCAGGAACTCAACATAACAACCGTACATCTGAACCGGATCTGTCAGGCTTTGGTGAAAAAATCGGCGCTGGCGGTCATTCACGGCTACCTGATTACTGAGGCTAAAAAATACCTGTTGCACACCACCCAGTCGCTGTCTGAAATTACTTACTCGCTGAATCTGAAAGACCCGGCTTACTTTTCGCGCTTCTTCAGGAAACAGACGGGCCTGTCGCCAAGGGCTTACCGAAAAAAAGCGCAGGAGGAAAACCGCCGGGCATAGGTGGGAAATGGAAGCCTAAAGTTGCCTAACAAGGTGTATTTGTCGGTCGACAGTTACGCTGCTACCTTTACAACTTTGTTATAGTTAATCATCTTTGGACGTGCGGTCCGTCGCCAAACGCCTGCTTTTACAGAACGCAATTGGGAATTGAATCATAATAAATCCTTGGTATTTAATTCATAAATCAATTCTTTGTATTCAGCTTCATTAAGGGCATTGATTTCCCTTAACCACTTAAAGTTATGTATAGAGGCCTCTCTAGAAAGTGCTATGTCAACAACTCCATACTTTTGTTTCAAATAAGATCTGATTTGGAAATGAAGTATCCTGATGAAATCTTCGACAACGTCTGGTGTTGGATTGAGAGCATCTAGCTTAAGTACAGTGTTGCCGCCAGTTAGGTACACTGTTTCTGCTTTTTGAAAAAAAGAGTAAACTGCACCAGCACCAAATCCAAGAAAGCCAAAAATCCAGAAAAGTAACTGCGGAAAACGGACTCCCTTATTATATTCATCAACTAAGAACCTGTTTAAATTTTACGGCTAATGCGATAAATGTTCGCCAGATACACAAAGGATTCGGCCGATGAACAGTCACATTCATAATCTTTGCTGAGTCGGC
>NZ_BAABHD010000081.1:0-231803 GCF_039541915.1 Nibrella saemangeumensis | reverse complement strand
TCAGTCAAGTCGGAGGGGTACATCTTTGGTCGGATTAACCCTCAAGATAGGCTGATTTCCGCTTTTTCTAACCCCAGCGCTCCATTTTTAAACACGTTCTTAGTAAACTCGTCAAAATGATCTTGTGGTGTCATGGTATCTTTCTTAGAAAAAAGTAATGAATGTCTTGATCGCTCATTTGTTTTAACTGTTCGAATATAATTATGTTTTGCTTTATTCTTCTATTGAGATTTGAATTATGCTTTATCAACTTCAAATCATTAAATAATTTTTTGAACTTTATTACTGAATCGAAAAATTTTTTAAATGACGAGAAATTGTGAGGTATTTCACCTGTTGAACCTGTGAAATCTTTAGAGTGCATGATCGTATTTCTCAAATCACCTAAAACTTTACACTCAACACCAGATGAAAGTGGAGGAGCGTTCCCCGAAGTTTTATGGAAACTTGAAGATGCAAATTCCAATAGCTCTTTAAACTCAAGTTTTTGTAAATTTGGTAATGCCTTTGCTTCCTCTATTGTTTTCTTATTTTGAAAAAAAACCAGCCTAGAATTAGCGAAATAATTAGAAGGATTTTTATTGATTTTATACTTATAATACTCTAAAACGTGCTCATAGGTTAAATTTAGATATGTCAAATGTTCTCTTAAATTTGATTCAAAGTTATAGAAATTTTGATACAGTACCTGATAAACTAATTGAGAGCTATAATCTGTAAAGTGTACTAAACCTTCTAGTATACTATTATCAAACAAAACAGTAATTGACTAGAAGATTTTTCGAATTTTGTAATAACATCTTCATCAAAAATAAATTTATCTATAAATACCCTCTGTTCTTTATCTAAATTGTGTGATTGCCAGTTACCACTATTTAAAGTCCAATACTTTTCACCTGAATAATCAGGAAAAATATTGATATTAAGGTTATTACAAACTCGTTTACATATGTCTTCGTGATTTTCCGAAAAATGAATTATATTTTTCGTTGCAATCTTGTCCATAGTTGGTTCGATCCATCTCATAAATTTTATCAATATGTTGTTTTGAACTTCTGCCTTTCGCTTACGAGCAGCCCACCTTAGTTACGTTTCAATTCCTCCCGGGTTGGCATGCTGGCCTGGGCACCCATGCGGGTGACGGAGAGGGCTGCGGCCTGGCAGGCGAAGGCGGCTGCATCGGGCAGGGTCATGCCTTCGGACAGGGCTACGGCCAGCGCCCCGTTGAAGCAGTCGCCGGCGGCCGTGGTGTCGAGGGCAATTACGTCCGGAGCCGGTATCAGCGTGGAAGTATCTTCGGTGTGCAGATAAACGCCCTTGCTGCCCAGGGTGATGATCACGTTGGCTGCACCTAATTCGCGTAGTCGACGGGCGGCAATCCCGGCCGTCTCTTCGTCGGTTACGGCAATGTGGGTGAGCAGTCCGGCTTCGGTCTCGTTGGGAGTAAGCAGGTACAGAAAAGGGTACAGCCCAAACGGTAGTGGCCGGGCCGGTGCCGGATTCAGGATGACCCGCAGCCCCTGCTCGTAGCTGCGCCGGATCACGTGCTCCACCGTCTCCAGAGGGATTTCCAATTGCAGCAGGACAATGGTGTCGGGGGCGGTGGCTTCTAACGCTGCGTCGGCCTCGCTGGGTTGGAGATTGGCATTGGCCCCCGACGCTACCGTAATCGTGTTTTCGCCCTGGGTATCGACGTTAATGAGGGCGACACCCGAGGGGGTTTCAGGGTCGATCGCCAGGTAATCAGTCCGGATACCCTCCTGCTCAAACTGCCGGATAGCCTGTTCGCCAAAGAGGTCGTTGCCGACTTTAGCCACGAGCGTTACCGGACTACCTGTACCTTTTCCCGCCAGCCGGGCGGCTGCTACGGCCTGATTGGCACCCTTACCACCGGGGTTCATCAGGAAAGTACCGCCAAGTACCGTTTCACCCGGTGCCGGCAATTTTTCGGTCTTCACAACCATGTCGGTATTCGAGCTACCGACCACCAGTATCTGACCAGCCATATAAAACGGTGAAAGAGTTTGATTGGCCCTGAACGGGCTTGCTGTTAACTGCCTCTAATTAACTAAAATTTAGCGGTTCACCAATTGCCCGCCTGGTTACTATTGCTAAGACGTTAAACATTTTGGCCCGGTCAGGTTTTAGATATGACTCAACCTTTTGAAACATGGGCAGAACACATAACCTCACCGGTAAAGACCTCCGGCGTATCGGCTACCCGGAGGGGAAGGTCATCAGCATTGCGCTGCAGGTCATGCAGCAGCACTTTAAACACTCCAAACAGTCGGAAGCCCTGGAGCTTCTGGAGAAAGTACGCGAAAAGCCCAATGATTACCTGAAAAACCCCACGCTGGGAAAAATTGCGGCCGAACTCGTACCGAAGCCAAAGGCTGGTCCTGACGAGATACCATTAAGCGAAGCGCGAAAAGAGTATACGGTCTTCGGGGCCGACCATATTGAGACGGGAGCCATCAACCAGATGGAAATAGCCATGCGGCTACCCGTGACGGCCGCCGGAGCCCTGATGCCCGACGCCCACCAGGGCTATGGCTTACCCATCGGCGGGGTGCTGGCGGCCGAGAACGCTGTTATTCCGTATGGGGTAGGGGTGGATATCGGCTGTCGCATGTGCCTTACCATTTACGACCTGCCGGAGCATATGCTCTACAGCGAAACCAATAAGCTGAAAAACATTCTTCAGCGGGAGACGCTGTTCGGAGCCGGGCGGGAGTTTCCCAAGCCAATGGACGATGAGGTGCTAAGCCGCAGGGAGTTTAAAGAGCTTCCGCTGCTGCGCGGTTTGCACGATAAAGCCGTACGCCAGATTGGTTCGTCGGGTTCGGGCAATCACTTTGTGGAGTTTGGTATCGTCGAAATTACCGACGAAAAAAATGAGTTCGACGTACCACCCGGCAGGTACCTGGCCTTACTGTCGCATTCCGGTTCACGGGGGTTGGGCGCCAGTATTGCCGACCATTTTACCAAAGTAGCTATGTACCGCACTCCGCTGCCCCGCGAAGCGAAACACCTGGCCTGGCTCGATATGGATTCGGCCGACGGGCAGGAGTACTGGACCTGCATGAACCTGGCCGGCGACTATGCCTCCGCCTGCCACCATCAGATACACCGCAAGGTAGGCCGGGCGCTCGGGGAGACGCCATTGGCGCTGGTCGAGAATCACCACAATTTTGCCTGGAAGGAAACGCACGAAGGGCGAGAACTCATCGTTCACCGCAAAGGCGCTACCCCGGCGGGTAAGGGGGTTCTGGGGATCATTCCGGGTTCCATGACTCATCCCGGCTTTATTGTACGGGGCAGGGGTGAGCCGACATCGCTCGACTCGGCCTCGCACGGTGCTGGTAGACGCATGTCAAGGTCTGCCGCCAAAAACAGCATCACCTGGAACCAGGTCAACGACGTCTTGAAACAAAACGGCATCACTCTTATGGGCGGTGGCCTCGACGAAGCCCCTATGGTGTACAAAGACATCAACCAGGTCATGGCCTTTCAGCGCGACCTGGTCGACATTGTCGGTACGTTCATCCCCAAAATCGTGCGTATGGACGATAAGTGAGTGAAGCATTTGGCGGCTATCAATCCTCAGTATGCCGGCCTGGGTCACGTATGCGGCTCTGTGCTTCCAGTTCATCGGTGCTGCTGAGGTTGAGCAGGTCTTCCCGATCTATATAGTCGGTGGCATCGTCTTCTTCGGTCTGGCGCTCCGGGTTCTGTTGGGTCTTCGGGCCCTGGTCAGTCAGATCTGAATTATTGGGATCATCTGTGGAGTTGGTCATCGCTTTCTTTTTTGTAAAGAAATCAAGCCGGGTTTACTGAAATGCCCGGCTTGATTTCATCTGGTCCAACATCAACTATTAATGACCTCCCCCATAAGCGGGTTTGTCGAGGTCGGCTTTGCCGTCGCGGTTGCGGTTTGGGTTCATTTCCCGGACATTTTCGCCCAGGTCGTCGCCGGTCATGTATTTGTCCTCCAGTTCATCGGCTGGGAGTTCCTGAATATCCTCATCGGGAAGTTCAGAACCCGGTAGGTCAGCCCCTGACCGATTACCTAATCCTGCGGGTGAAATGGCCTGCTTGGCCCGGATGATGTCTTCTTTAGAGGGGTCTTCCTTTTCCTGATCTGCCATAACGTTGTTGGTTTTGTTCTTTCTCTATAAACCAGAATAAGCTGTTTTGTTCTCTCCCGGAATTGGAAATTGCCCGTTGAATGCCGAATTTTGGCCAACAAATTCATCATCATTCATCAGTACACGAACCATCTATTCACCCATGAAAAAACTCGTATTGAGTGCAGCTTTAGCGCTTTCGCTGGTGTCGTTGAGCCAGGCACAGATTGCTACCCCCGCTGCCAGTCCGGCGGCTACCGTAGCGCAAACGGTTGGTTTGGCCAAGGTAACGGTCGATTACAGCCGCCCGGCCTTAAAGGGCCGTAAAATGTTTAGTGACCAGGTACCGTATGGCAAAGTCTGGCGGACGGGTGCCAACATGATCACCAAACTGACTGTCTCCGACGAGGTAATGATCAACAACCAGAAACTGGCTGCCGGCAGTTACGGGATCTATACCATTCCGAATGCCAACGAATGGACCATCATCCTGAACAAGGATGCCAATGCCTTTGGGGCTTTTGCCTATAAGCAGGAAAACGATGTGATGCGCTTTACGGTGAAGCCGGTGCGACTGGCCACGCCCGCTGAATTTTTTACCATTGACTTCACCGACTTCACACCTACCACGGCTAATCTGGCGATGCGGTGGGAGAACACGCAGGTGAGCATTCCGGTGAAACACGACCCGGACGCCCGGATTATGGCCCAGATTCAGGAGCAAACCGCCAAACCCGACGCCAACATGGGCATATACTTTGCGGCAGCCGATTATTACTACCAGACCAACCGCGACATGAAACAGGCGCTGGAGTGGGCCAACAAGGTAGTCGACAAAGACAAGCAGTACTGGACCTATTATCTGCGGGCCAAGATTGCCGCCAAAATGGGCGATTGCAAAGCCGCCCGCACCGACGCCCAGCAGGGCCTCGCCCTGGCCCAGAAAGCCGGCGATGACGCTTATATAAAAAACCACCAGCAGATTCTGTCGGATTGTAAAATGTAGTGTTTTGTCACTTAGTTGTATTTGTCATCCGACATAGGGGGGGCGCATTGGTTGCTGACACGGGAGATCCCTCGGCACCGGCCGTCCTCCTTTGTCGGATGACAAAAAATCATTCACCCTTCTTCTCCTGCGGCAGCATCACTTTCAAGCCTCCCGGCATAATGCGGGCTTCCAGCCGTTTGATGCGGCCCCGGTATTCGCCGTCAATCTGAAAATAAGCCCGTTTCCGGGTTTCGATAATCAGGGCTTTTGCCTGGAGGACTTCAATTTTTTTCGGGTCGAAGGGCCGATACCGCCAGAACATCTTCAGGAACTCGAACCAGGAAAACTGGCGGATAATCACCACCTCAAAATAGCCGTCGGATACGTCGCCATCGGGGTTAATGATCGCACCGGTCCCGTACATCCGGGCGTTGGCCAGCGCCACCATAAAAGCTTCCCGGCGCAGCACGCCTTTTGTGGTTGATATTTCTACGGTCATGGGTCGCTTGTTCAGCAGCACCCGCAAGACTCCCCGCGCATAGCCCAGTTTGCCCCGCCAGTTGTTTTCGTGGTAGTATTTGACCAGTTGAGCGTTCAGGCCAATGTCGCTCAGGTGCAGGCAGAGGTCTTTGTCGTTGACGCAGATCAGGTCAACCGGCTGAACGCGGCCGTTGACGATCACATCCAGCGCCTGCTCGGGATCGGCCGGCAGGTCGAGGTCACGGGCCATGCCGTTGGCCGAGCCGGCCGGCAAAATGCCCAACGGAATATTTTTACTGAGCAGTTGCTCCGCTACCATTTTCACGGTACCATCGCCCCCCACGGCGACCACCCGGTCAGGCTTATACGCGTCGATTTCCTTTGTCAGGCGCTCTTCATCATCCTCACCGTTCAGGATGAGCAGATTCAGCTCGTGGGGTTTGTCAGCACAATAGGTTTTAATCGATTCTTCCCAGGTTTCTTTAGACTGGCCACCCGACACCGGGTTTATCGCAAATAATAGTTTTAACTTCCGGGAGTCCTGCATGTTATCAGGTAAAAATACCAGATGATAAGTTGATCAAACCAGATGGCTTTATAAAGAGTAAACAAAGAATGAGCCGGAAAGATACGTGGAAGCAGAAAATCTTAGGCTGGTTGCGCCTGACCGACCAGCCCGAAGTAAAGGTATACCGGGGTTACGGACATGTCGACAAGCTGGTTGTACATGGTCATGTGTTTAGTTTGAGCCCCCTGCCCCGGAAAAAGTACAGGAACAATGTGCTGACGAATACCCTGGCATTGCTGCGGCTATTTATCGTACGGCCCCTGTCTAACGCTACTGTGCGGGTATGCTGGGTAGGACAGGATATTCAGGGGCAGACCGATAAAGAAGGCTACTTTCATCTGGAGTGGGACCCCGAAACACCGATGAACCCCGGGTGGCACGCCATTACGGTGGAGCTGCTGGCGGAAAATACCCCTTACGCCGACGGTCGGAAATGGCTGAACAAACCGCCCGACCAGTGGTCGTCCGACGCGGTCATCGCCCGTTGCACCGGCGCGGTGTACGTGCCGCACCCGACGCAATATGGCTGTATCTCCGACATCGACGATACCTTTCTGATTTCGCATTCGGCCACGAAGCTGAAGCGCCTGCAGGTGCTGCTCACGGAGAATGCCCACAGCCGCGACCCGTTTGAAGGCGTGGTGGAGCATTACCGGATGCTGGCGCACGCGGGCACGGTGGTACAGGCTCCCAACCCTTTCTTTTACGTATCGAGCAGTGAGTGGAATCTGTACGACTATATCCTGGACTTTTCGGAGAAGAACGACTTACCCTCCGGCATATACCTGCTCAACCAGCTGAAGCGGTTCAGCCAGATTCTGAAAACGGGGCAGAACAAACACGCGACCAAGTTTACCCGTATCGCCCGGATTCTGCTCTCGTACCCCGGTCTTAAGTTTGTGCTGCTCGGCGACGATACGCAGGAGGATCCCAATATCTACGCGTCTATTGTGTCGCACTTTCCGGATCAGATCTTATGCGTATACATCCGGCAGGTGAAAGAAGCGCATATCGAGCGGACCAGGGGATATATGGCGCAGGTCGAAGCCGCCGGCGTGGCCGTGTGTTACTTTAAGCACAGCCGCGAGGCTATGGAGCATTCCCGGAGAATCGGGCTGGCCGATGAGATTGTTACCTCCAATGCGGCCGTCTTAAGCCCCCTGCGTGCTGATTAGTCGAAATTTTCCAATTACTTTGCCCTGGAAAATCAGACTAATCCCCATCATCGTATTATGCACATCGGATTCATAGGCCTGGGTAAAATGGGCTTTAACCTCGTTCTTAACCTGCTGCGGCATAAGCATGAGGTAGTTGGTTACGACATCAACGAAACCTTAGTCAACGAGATCAAAGCCGAAGGGGCGCAGGGCGTCAATTCGCTGGAAGCCCTCTACCAGGCGCTGCCGGCACCCCGCATTCTGTGGCTGATGATTCCTGCCGGTCCGCTCGTGGATAAAGTAATTGAGCAGCTTCTGCCCTTTGTACAGGCCGGCGACATTATTATCGACGGGGGGAACTCCCATTACCAGGACTCCATCCGGCGGTACCAGCAACTGAAAGAACTGGGCGTCGGCTTTATCGACTGCGGTACCAGTGGTGGTACCAGCGGAGCGTTAGAGGGTGCTTGCACCATGATTGGGGGTGACCGGGAAGTAGTAGAGAGAGTCGAGCCGGTCTTTCAGCAGATATCGGTCGAAAACGGGTACCTGCATACGGGTCCGGCGGGTAGCGGGCATTTTACCAAAATGGTCCATAACGGTGTCGAGTACGGCATGATGCAGTCCATTGCCGAAGGCTTTGAGGTGCTGGAGAAAAGCCCGTTCCCCATTGATTTCGAAGCCGTCGCCAAACTCTGGAACCACGGTTCGGTGGTGCGCAGCTGGCTGATGGAACTGACTCAGAACGCCTTCTCCAAGGATCCTAAACTGGAAAGCATCAAAGGAATTATGCGCTCGTCGGGCGAAGGCAAGTGGACTCTCGAAACGGCGCTGGACCTGGGCGTACCGACACCCGTGATTGCGCTTTCGCTGCTGATGCGCTACCGGTCGCTGCAGGACGATACCTTCTCCGGCAAAGTGGTGGCCGCGCTGCGCAACGAGTTCGGCGGCCACGCGGTCGAAAAGAAAGAAGACTAAGCAGCCTTTAGACGGAGCCCCACCGAAGGACGCTTATTTGTTCCACAGTTCCAGCTTGGCAAAGAAATCGGCGAACATCAGATTTATGTCCAGGCGCGTATACACCCGGATTGGCCGCCCGGTGTGGTTGTACTCGTAAGCGCCCTGCGGGTTAATGCTGGGGGCCGACTTGATTACGTAATCACTGGAAGAGGGGTCAGCTTCAAAGGAAGACTGCAGGGCGGTGAGTAACACCAGCGGGCTGTCGCCCATGATATACGTCTCACCAATATTGACAAACCGCTGTATTCGGGTCATCAGGCCCTCCAGCACGCCGGTCAGATAGCTGCCCGTTTTGCCCTGCGGCTTCACCCTGAGCAGTAGTTGTGAGTAAGGCAGTACCGCCTGCCGGTAGGCGTTGCGGGGCACCTGCCAGATCGGAATCGCCGATCGGTTAAAAACCACTCGTGCGGCTGGTATATCAATGTTGAGGTTGTATTCAGGGTTTGAATAATTGGGCGGTGGCAGGGCCAGATCGCTGTATTCGGATCCACCAATCCAAACCAGGGTAAGCTTATTGCTGATCTGGGGTGATGTCAGCAAGGCCGATGCTATTTCGGTAAGTCCGGCCCCACACAGAATATACAGGGGTAATCGGGTATCGGTACGCGAGGCTTCTTTAATGATAAACTCAACGGCTGCGCTTTTTACGGGAGTGCTGTCGTTTGGCATGGCCGTGTTGGATCCGGCTAACACCGGAATGTTGTCCGGTATGCCCATGACCTGCAGCAGTTCCCTCGCTTTCTTAGCTGCGTTGTCGGCCTGTGTTTTAGAGTTATCAAAGCCATCACCTACTTTGAGGTGCGAGCCAATAATTGCCCTGATGTCGACCGAAGGTGATAACAGCAGGTGAGCCAACTGAAACAAACCATCTGGATCGCCACTGAAATCATTGTCGACAATGACCCGCATTCTGGGTATCACGGTACTGCCACCGATTCTTTTTTGGCCGAAGGTGGCAACAGGATGTATCAGCAGGAACAGTCCACACAGCAGGCATACGTATTTTACCATAGTCAGGAAGCTCTTTTTTTCGGTAATCAAAAGACAAAGCGCCTGGAAATATAAGGCGAACCGGCAAATTATTGGTTAGAAGGCCGGGGTTTCTGCCCTTTGTAGCGTATGAAGACCTCGCTGACCCTGTTTTGTGGCTTACTTTTTGGCAATCTATTCCAATTCTGCGTTGCGCAGACTCGGCCGGTCACCAGCGCAACCACTTCCCCTAAGACAGACTGGAAGCTGGTCTGGGCCGATGAATTTGATACCGATGGCCCGCCTGACCCGACGAAATGGGTGTTTGAAAAGGGTTTTGTCCGCAACCGCGAACTACAGTGGTACCAGCCCGACAATGCCCGCTGCGAAAACGGCATGCTTATTATCGAAGGCTGGCGCGAACAGCGTCCGAACCCCAACTACCAGCCCGGTAGCGACAACTGGAAGACCAGCCGCCCCACCATTGACTACACGGCCGCCAGCTTACAGACCCGTGGTTTGCACAGCTGGCTGTATGGCCGGTTCGAGATGCGCGGGCGTATCGACACCCGACCCGGCCTGTGGCCGGCTTTCTGGACACTGGGCGTAGCTGGGGAGTGGCCGTCCAACGGGGAGATTGACATCATGGAGTATTACCGCGACATGCTGCTGGCTAACGTGGCCTGGGGTACCGCCCGGCGCTACAAAGCCGAATGGCGCACCACCAAAACGCCAATCGAATCCTTCAACGACCCCAACTGGTCGAAACAGTTTCACGTGTGGCGCATGGACTGGGACGAAACCGCCATCCGGCTGTACGTCGACGATCGACTCCTGAATACTGTGTTGCTGAGTGAAACCATCAACCAGGATGGCACTGGCATCAACCCCTTCCGCCAGCCGCACTACATCCTGCTAAACCTCGCCATCGGTGGCGACAATGGGGGTGATCCGGCCGCGACAACCTTCCCCAGCCGGTATGAAGTGGACTACGTGCGGGTGTATCAGCGCTGATGACCAGGGTAGTAATTGGCTGATCCGGTGGAACATTCAGGCCTGTCAAACGTTATACTAGGGTAGACCAACGGTAGAACTGCGTAGGTGAATAATCAGGGTGATTGTGGTGGTACGCAGGTACCTGATCGGTTTATGGCGGAGGGGTATGTATGAGGTGTTAAGTCCATTATTTATTCTGTCGGCCTTTGAAGTCTGGCTTCAGCAGTACGGCTACGTGGCGGTGCTGATTGGTTCCGTGCTGGAAGGAGAAACCGCCTTGCTCTCGGCCGCGTTTGCCGCCAACCGGGGGTATCTGTCCCTGCCGTTTGTGATTGGGGCGGCTTTTGTGGGCAGCACCCTGACCAGTTACACCTACTTCTGGCTGGGCCGATCTGCTGGTCAGCGCTGGCTGGCCAAACGACCCGCTTTACTGCGACGAGCCGAGCGGGTACACCGGCTGATCGAGCGCAATCCATCCGGCATTCTGGTTGTTTATCATTTCATGTACGGGTTGCGGGCTCTGATCCCGCTGGTCTACGGCATGAGTAAGGTTAGTTCCGGCCGCTACCTGTTGCTGGCATCCGTGAGCACTACGTTATGGGCGGTGGGTATTGGTATGGCCGGGTATCATTTCGGGGAAGTCGTCACGCAGCATTTTGAGGTTATTAAAAAACATGCAGGCTTTATCCTGCTGGGGTTAGTGGTCGTGGCTCTGCTGATTGGGCTCTCTATCCGGTATAAACTGCTGACCTGGCTAAAAAGCCGGTTTTCGGTACGCAGTGTTCAGCCGTAGTGAGAAGGCGTTTTGGCGGCTTTGTCAGGGAGCGGTTTTCTTTGGACTCTCTACCTTACCCTGTTCCAGAAAGGACATAAAGCCCATCAGGGCACCCCAGTGATAAAAGGAATCGCTGCGGTTCAGGGCTTCATTGGGCAGTCGTCCCACACCTGATGCGTGAAAATTCTCCGGTACGCTCCGACTTTCCCGCCAATTTTTTAGCAGCAGTTGATTTGATTTTTCGACCAGTTGTTTTCTTGCCTCCGGCAAATCGTAGTTTCTCAGCCCCATATAAACCAGAAAGTTCAGCGGTGCCCAAATGCGCCCGCGCCAGTAGTTCTGCTCGCTGAATGCCGGGTCATTGCGGGCCACCGAGGGTAACACCCATTCGCCCCAGAATTCAGCAGGATTCAGCAGGTGCTCAGTCACCATACGCCGGGCCTGTTCAGGAGTAGCTACCCCGGCCAGCATGGGGTAAAACAAGGTGGGTGATAAGCGGTCGCTAAACTGCCCGGTGTCTGTACGGCGATTCAGAAATATCCCCTTTTCTTCCTGCCATAACGTTTGTAGTGCCTTACTATAGCTATCGGCCCGTTGCTTCAGTTCAGTGGCTTCGCCGGGTCGGTCCAGCACCTGGGCCAGTTCCGCCAGGGCCTTACAGTCAGCAATGTACAGGCTGTTCAGGCCTACATCAGCCAGTTGAAGCTGATTGGTTTTTGGGTTAAACGGTACCCCATCGTACATGGGCGAGTTATCCAGCCCTGACTCATAAGCGGCTCCCTGCCAGCTATGGGCGGCCCCGTCGGGCGGGACATTGTCAGACCCCCAGCAAAGTAGTCCGCCGGTATCGCGGTGCGTGGGCCACCAACGGTTCCAGCGCAGAAGCCGATCGAATGTCAACTCCAGCAGCCAGCGGTCGTGGTATTGGTGGTACAGGGCCAGAATCATCAGGCTTCCTACTGGCGGCTGCGACCGGTCAGGTGACCCTAATCCGCCACCCGCTACGTAATTGGGCACCATACCGAAACGGTCGATGCCTTTGGTTGCTTCCACCGCGTTGGCATAGGCCAGCGGCCGATTGTCGAGGCCGGCCATATACGCCGAAAGGTACGTATCCCAGTCAAAGAGCACGTATTGTCCGCCGAAGAAGGTATTCCAGAAACGGCTGACGGGGGCCACAACCCCGCGTAAGTCAGGGTCGTAAATCATATTCCAGGCCAGGGCACTCTGTTGAACGAGGTACGTTTCGGTTAGCGTACCGTGCCGGGCCAGCGTTTTCTCAAAGGCGAGCCGCTCCTGACGCACGATCCGCCGGATATCGTCGAGCGATCGGGGTGTACCCACCGAAAGGCCGATCACTTTATCGAACAGAACGCTCAGGTGTTTGCCCGTCAGCGGCAGGGCTTCTGCCAGCGTCGGGGCGGTGCTTTGTACCAAGAACCGGTGGGTACCTGCCTGAGCCAGTAAGCCGTTTTTCTGCGCACTTACGCTTCCTGGCCTATTCCAGAGCATACCTGCTTCCACAATCAGAGAAGGCGGACGAGCCGGTAGCTTCAGGGGGGTAATCAGTACGACAAGACCCGTACCATCGTGGGCACTCTCTACCCGGAACTGGGTGCCTTCCCACGTGACGGTGCATTCGGTATAGCGTCCATCATAGGCGTGATAGCCTGCCACCACCGTTTCGGATCGCGGTTCTTTCGGTGAGAGGTATGCTTCCTGCAGGAAGCGATGGCCAGTTATTCCATTGCTTTTTACCCCAATATTCACCGCCAGCCCTTGAGGCAGTAGCACATGACTCAGTATACTGCGGGTATTCCACGTGTTCCAGCCCGAAGCCAAATTATTCTGTAGCTGGCGGTACAACTGGTCTGGGGTGCTCGTTTGTGCCCGAATCTCTTGGCCACAGAACATTAGCAATAAAAAGAGGATTCGGAGGTGATGCATGACCAGCGGTAAAACAGACTATATTGGTAAAGACAAGCTATACTAAAAGTACCCTAGGTGTACGCGCTGACTTTTTATGAAAGGGTAGTCTGAAGATTATGTCGTGTTTATGATCTGCCGGTTCCAACGCAGAAGGGGTGGCCTATTGGTTCGACGGGAGATGTGTCGTCGCAAACGTGAAGAATGGATATAGGGGCAAAAGCTGTCAACAATACATCTTAAAGCCAGCCGAAGCGTTTGACCTTACTGCCAGTCAGTACTTTGCACGCTCCATAATGGTATTGCCCATAATAAAAAGTGAGCAGATAACATGTAAATGTACAGTTTATCTGCTCACTTTTATTGGTATTAAGTCGAATCGTCTTACGCCACAGCCGAGTACAACTCCTCCCGCTGGGCTTTTACGCGCTCGTCGGTGAGGTAGTCGTCGTAGGTCATCAGTTTGTCGAGGGTGCCCACCGGGGTGATTTCGATGATGCGGTTGGCAACGGTCTGCACAAACTGGTGGTCATGGCTGGTGAACAGCACCGGACCTTTGAAGTCAATCAGGCCGTTGTTCAGGGCCGTGATGGATTCGAGGTCAAGGTGGTTGGTCGGCTCGTCCAGCATGACCACGTTGGCACCCGACAGCATCATCTTCGACAGCATACACCGGACTTTTTCTCCTCCCGACAGTACCGATGATTTCTTCAGCGACTCTTCTCCGGAGAAAAGCATCCGGCCCAGGAAGCCGCGGATAAAGCTTTCGTCTTTTTCCGCCGAGAACTGCCGCAGCCAGTCTACCAGGTTCAGGTCGTTCTGGAAGTATTTGTCGCGGCCGTTGTCGTTCGGGAAGTACGCCGGGGTGATGGTAATACCCCACTTAAAGCTGCCCGAATCGGCTTTGCGCTCACCAGCTAATATATCGAACAGGGCGGTTACGGCCAGACCATCGCGGCTGTAGAAGAATACCTTGTCGTTCCGGTTGATGGTAAACGACAGGTTCTCGAACAACCGGGTACCGTCTTCGGCGGTGTAGGTCAGGTTCTCGACCGTCAGAATCTGGTCGCCCGGCTCGCGCTCCGATTTGAAGTTGACGTACGGGTACTTCCGCGACGACGGCTGAATATCGTCAATCGTTAGTTTCTCCAGTAATTTCTGGCGGCTGGTGGCCTGCTTCGACTTGGAAGCGTTAGCCGAGAAGCGCCGGATAAACTCTTCGAGTTCTTTCCGCTTGTCTTCCACGCGCTTGTTCTGATCCTGCCGCTGCTTCAGGGCCAGCTGGCTCGACTCGTACCAGAAACTATAGTTACCCGCGTACATTTTCACCTTGCTGAAGTCGATGTCGACAACATGCGTACACACCTGGTCGAGGAAGTGCCGGTCGTGCGAGACCACAATCACGGTATTCTTGAAGTTGGCCAGGAAGTTCTCCAGCCAGATGCTCGATTCGACATCCAGGTTGTTGGTTGGTTCGTCCAGCAGCAGAATGTCGGGGTTACCAAACAGCGCCTGCGCCAGCAATACCCTGACTTTTTCGGAACCGTTCAGGTCGGCCATCTGCGCCTGGTGCAGGTCTTCCTTGATGCCCAGACCGCTCAGCAACGAGGCTGCGTCGGACTCGGCATCCCAGCCGTTCATCTCGGCAAACTCCGATTCCAACTCGGCGGCCCGGTTACCATCCGCTTCCGTAAAGTCAGCCTTCAGGTAGATGGCGTCTTTTTCCTGCATAATCTCCCACAGGCGCTCATTGCCCATGATTACCGTTTGCAGGACCGGATACTCGTCAAAAGCAAACTGGTTCTGCGTCAGCACCGACATCCGTTCGCCGGGAGAGATGCTGACCAAACCCGTCTGCGGCTCGATTTCGCCCGACAGGATTTTCAGAAAGGTTGACTTACCGGCTCCGTTGGCACCGATAACGCCGTAGCAGTTGCCAGGGGTAAATTTGATATTAACGTCGTCGAACAATACCCGCTTACCGTAGCGGAGAGAGACGTTGGATACACTGATCATTAGGTTCTTCCTTGAAATTCAGCCGCAAAGATACGGATTTTTGGGGAGAAAAGCAGGCTGCGTTTTTCATGAGTGTAGGGCAGATTGCCGTCCTGGTCAATGTTAGGCAATACCCCCCGCCCTAAAGGGTGCCCGCTGGCGCATTCATTCGCTTTTGGTGGGCCAATGTCGCGCCAGCGGGTACCTTTTAGGGCGGGGGGTGAAGGGTAGATTAGTAAGCAAGCGGCAATCTGTCCTTCACATTCACTTCCCGCCAGTATAGCGGATGATACGCGCCCATTTCTCCGGTTTATAATCGGTTGTACGAACCACCGTGCCGGAGTACGGTGCTTCAATGAGTTTGTTGTTACCCGAGTAGATACCCACGTGGGAATAGTGACCACTCTTCTGCTGGCGGATCAGCAGATCGCCGGGTTGGGGTGTGCCGGTTACGGTCACAAAATCAGGGCTATTGACCAGGCCGCTCACGGCGTTAGCGCCAGACCCGCGTTTGTAGGTCAGCCCCAGGTTACGCAGCACCAGATTGACCAGGCCCGAGCAGTCGAGCCGGCCGGTATCCGTTTTGGGGTTATAGGTGCCGGCGCCCAGTGGTCCGTATTGGACACCGAGGTAGCGGTAAGCCAGCACGGCAATTTGTTCGCCCGTGTTGAGCTTGCCGACTGCAATCGGCGTCGGGGTTGTTTTAGGCAACACAAACCGAAGCAGCGGGTAGACCAGGTTGTCTTTCACCCGAATCAATTCCGCATAATCCCGGGGAGACAGTGTACTCTGTAGTTGCTGCCGGTTCTCGGCCCTGAGTTTAATGCCCTTCAGGCGGGCGCGTATAGCCTCTCCTTTCCGCTGGCCAAAAATCAGGTGCGTCAGCGGCTCTTTATTGGGCGGATTGTAGTAGTCGTTGTAATCGGCGGCCAGGTTTTTCTGGTCGATGATCTGGCTGAGCAGCAGTTTCAGTTCAGCATCCGTCGCCAGACCGCCAAACTGCTGCTTTAGTTGCGCCTGGTATTTATTGAAAAATGCCTGCGCAGTCGTCTGGGCTTCAGCCCGACCAGCGATCGCCAAGAGAAATACAAAGACAAGAGTTCGCATATGATATAAACGCACACGCAGGCGGTTTCATTCCCCATAGGGTCTGTAGGATAAATTATGAATGCCCGCCAACAGCCTTACTATTGCCTTTTTGTCGAGGTAAACGATGTCTTTTTAGTTGACAGTAAGCGAGATAGATTTGTACGTTTACGGCTGTTATTCAGTATATTACAATCGAAGTAGAAGTCCGGCTTACCCTGGTGATTATACCCTGATCAATAATTATTGTTAAAAATCATGGATTTAACATGGGGTAATATTAGTGTAGCCTGTCTTTCTAAGATAGAGTATCTAAGTTCACAGGCCTACCACAATGCCCGAAACCGATCATGACCTGAACCCTATAAAGCCGCTACGTCTTTTCCGCAATCGGAAGCCGGAACGGCCATAGACAGTGAGTACCTGATCGGGCCGGCATTGGCGGTTGGTACCCGCTATAATCATGGATTTCCTGAAACGCCTTTACCCAATCTTGTGCCTGGCTCTACTTTTGCCGTCTATCTGCCCGGCTCAGAAAAAGCCTATGCGGCTCTGGTTCGACCGGCCTGCGTATCAACCCGCCGTGTTTAGCTATGGTGCACCGGAGTTCCAACGGACCTTTCATTTCGAGAAGCGGGGCTGGGTGGAGGCCCTGCCGGTAGGAAACGGTCGGATGGGCGCAATGGTGTTTGGCGGTGTATTGCGTGAGCGGATTCAGCTGAACGAAGAAACCATCTGGGACGGCTACCGGCGCAACAGCGACAATCCTGGTGCCGTAACCGCCCTGCCTGAGGTTCAACGGCTGATGTTTGCGGGGAAAATCGACGAGGCTGAGCAACTGGCGACTAAGACGCTACTCGGTCAGCCGCTGAGGATTGAGCCCTACCAGCCCCTGGGTGACCTGTTTATCGAGCAACTCAACCCGTCGGGCGATACAACGTACCAGAGCTACCGGCGGTGGCTCAGTCTGGATTCAGCCGTGGCGGTAACCCACTTTACACACCAGGGTAAAACCTACCGGCGGGAGGTGTTTGCCTCCCATCCCGCTCAGGTCGTTGTGGTCTGGCTGACCTGCACTCAGCCCCGTTCCGTTAATGTCCGTATCCGGCTCCAGCGCGAACAGGACGCAACCACCTCCGTGTCTGCCACCGACCCGCACCGGCTGCTCCTGCGCGGACGTATCGCCCGGCTTGATGAAACAACTGGTCAACCCGTCGGGATGCGTTTTGCGTCCGATTTGAAGGCGGTTACCCCCAACGGCCAAATTTCAGTAGATACCACCGGGCTGATGACGGTAACGAACGCCGATGAACTCACGCTCTACCTGGCAGCCGCCACCGACTACCGGCAACCCAACCCCGAAAAACGGTCAGCCGAGACGTTGCAGAAAGCAGTCGACCAGCCCATTAAGGTACTATGGCAGAACCACCTGACCGACTACCGCTCGCTTTATGACCGGGTCAAACTAAGCCTCTCCCCAGATGCCGACCCACTGGAGCTGCCGCAGGATGCCCGGCTAAACCGGCTCAAAACCAAGTTAATAGACGACCCGTACCTTTCGGCCTTACTCTTTCAATATGGCAGGTACCTGCTCATTGCTTCTTCCCGGCGGGGCGATTTACCCGCCAATCTGCAGGGTATCTGGAATCAGACCATGCGCCCGCCCTGGAGCTCGGATTATCATACCAACATTAATCTGCAGATGAATTACATGGCCGCCGAGGCCGCCAACCTGGCCGAATGCCACGAGCCACTGTTTGACCTGATCGATTCCCTGGCTGTTCACGGACGGCACACGGCCCGCAGTATGTACGGAGCCAGGGGGTGGGTCGTGCATCACCTGACAGATGTATTCTGGCGGACCTCACCCGTGGATGGTGTGGTGGGCGTGTGGCCCATGGGAAGCGGCTGGCTGGCTCATCATCTGTACGAACACTACCAGTTTTCGGGCGACAAAGAATTCCTTAGAAAACGGGCTTTCCCGCTCATGAAAGGAGCCGCCGAGTTTTACCTGGATTTCCTGAAACCCATTCCAGCGGGGCTGCCGATGGCCGGAAAGCTGGTTACTAACCCATCCCACTCGCCCGAAAACGCGTTTGAAAAAGCAGATGGTACGCAATACCAGTTTACCCACGGGGCCACGATGGACATGCAGATTTGCCGGGAGCTATTCACCAACTGCCTCCGGGCTATTGACGAGTTAAGTGAGCCGGGGAAGCCATTTGAGGCACCGTTTAAACGCCAACTGCAAACCGTAATGGCCCAACTGGCTCCTGTGCAAATCAGCCGGCGAACCGGTGGGGTGCAGGAATGGATTGAGGACTATAAGGAACCCGAGTTGGGTCACCGGCATATATCGCACCTCTACGGCCTGTTTCCGGCCGACCAGATCACCGTTCACACTCCCGCTTTATATGCAGCTGCCCGTAAGACGCTCGAACGCCGATTGACGGGTAATCCAAACGCCAAAGTCGAGGAAGCCGGCAATCGGTACAAAAGCTACGGAAGTTACCTGAACGGAGAGAGTTTTGGCGGCTGGCAGAGCGTCTGGATCAGTATGATGTGGCTTCGGCTGGGGGAGGCTCAGGAGGCCTACAAGCATCATCAGTACCATCTGAAGTACGGGTTTTCTCCCAATTTTTTTGGGGCTGCCTATCAGTTGGATGGTACCTTCGGCTCAACGGCCGTGCTGACCGAAATGCTCTTACAAAGTCATACAGGTGTTGTTAACGTATTGCCGGCTTTACCCCAAAACTGGTCTGCGGGTTTTGTAACCGGGTTACGGGCAAGGGGAGGGTTTGAGGTAGATATCCAGTGGAAGGACAACAAACTTAAAACCGGAAAAATAAGGTCAACGAACGGGGCAATCTGTCGCTTGTTGACGAAAAACCCAGTAACTGTTTTGAAGGACGGTAAGCCGGTAAAGCTGTCAAAAGAAAAAGGGAATGTCCTTGTTTTCGCTACGCAAAAAGGCGGGGTGTATACCGTATTGGGTCGGTAACCGGGTGTCGGACACATCCGATACCACGCCCTTTATTTTCAAACCTGGCGCAAGAAAAGGGCAATGAAAAGGAAATATTTTTTTGCCTGGCCAACTGTCCAGGTTTACCAGTGTTCAGAGCCTGACAACCAATGTCAGGATCATCCTGCTGGCCGGGACAATTGTGTGACGAATCGTGGTTTTTTGCGTCAAAAAGCTTATTTTGCGCCGATAAACAACGAATACATGGAGAGTATAACAACAACAGATTCTTACAAATTAGATAAGCTCCTGGCCCCCCTGCAACCGTCGGAGATCGAGTGGCGGATTGCCAGCACCACCAAGGATAACAGCAAACTCATTGTGGTTCCGTACATTACTAACCGCAGTGTGATGCAGCGGTTCGACGAGCAGTTTGGCTGGGACCGGTGGCGCAACGAAATCAAGGAAATCGACGGCGGCTTCCTCTGTACCATTACGGTGATTTTGCCGGGTGGCGAGGTGGTCAGCAAAATGGACGGTGCCAACCGGACCGATATAGAGCCGGTTAAGGGCGGTATCAGCGACGCCATGAAACGGGCGGCCGTGCAGTTCGGGCTGGGCCGTGAATTATATGATTACCCAAAGGTGATGGTCGAGCGCTCCGGCGATGCCGCGCAGGGTAAATACATCCCCGATTGGGCCTTTGGCCTGCTGGACCGGCTTGTAACAGCCGCCGGGCAAGGCTCGCTGGATCGGGAAGTATACGTGCTGCGGGAGTCGCAGGTAAAGAAGTAACAGTCATTCAGTGATATAAAGCAAAAGGGGAGCGTCATCACGTTCCCCCTTTTGCTTTATGTATGTGTGTTGTGCGTGCTAGGCTTCCTGCTTCTGCAGCAGCATGACATCCGGCGTTGAAGGATCAGTCATGGCAACGGAACCGCGCTCTTTGCGGACGATTCGCGAGAACAGGCTGATTTCCTGATCGAACAGGAATCGGAACAGCAGCCGGGTGTACGACCGGTGGGCCAGCAGCGGCTCGTAAAACTCCGGGGCCATCGCTTTCAGCTTCGGCAGGTTATTCCACGGAATCGACGGCATATCGTGGTGCTCGTTGTGGAAGCCTACGTTGAGGTTGACACTGTTTAACTGACCGTAGTAGCTGTAGGTCTCCTGGTGCGGGTCCAGCGTCAGGTAGTGCTCCTGAATCCAGCGGGCCCCCAGCGGGTGCAGACTCACCGAGAACCAGAAGCTCAGGAACAGATACGCCAGCGCGGGCCAGCCGAAGAAGTAAACAATCGCCCCGTCGAAGGCCAGTTGGGCTACCATGTTGCTGATCACGTATTTGTCGAGCACGGCAGCTTCGCGGCACCGGATGGTGCGGATACCCTGAAACAGCGGGAACAGCAGCAGCCAGATGGCTTTGCCGATGGAGTAGTTGCGGATCAGCCGGGCTTCGTACCAGTCGGGCAGGTCGGCATCCAGTTCGTGAACGCCCTGAAAGACGTGATGCTTCAGGTGAAAGTTCTTAAACGAAATGGCCGACGGAATTACGGATGGGAAGTTGGCGATGATGCCAGCCGCTACGTTTTGCCACAGCTTTTTGAAGATCAGGTTGTGCGCGGCCTCGTGAATGGTCACAAACAGCGTATGGGAGAAAAAGGCCCCGACCACGTAGGCCGCACCCAGTACCCAGTACCAGGCCGCATCTTTCACCAGATAGGCAATACCGATCTGGGACGCCACACAAACCAGAATGATCAGGAACGTAGCCGGATTTTTGCCGATGAGTTTTTTGACTTCCGGATGTGACTTAATGATTTTCCGGGTACGAATGCGGTGCGGCTCGGTGCCGCTAACTACGGTAAAATTATTGGGCTTATGGCTCATATTGTGTCGCGATTGCAGGTGTTGGGCTATGGAACAACAACGAAACTGCTTTAGCGGTTTTAGCCGATAAAAATAGGCTTTTTTAGCCGTATTACAATAACCAGCCTGCACAATTGGTACCATCGTATCATCATCTTTTACGCCGGGCTGGAACTGAAAAGCCGGATTGCACGGTTTCCCTCAGACACCGATAAGATTGTTTGTAAAAGCTTTGGATACGCATTTCGTAAGAACAGATTGGCAAAGGGCCTGGCAGTCGGCCGTGTTTCGTAAAAAACTGATCGTGGGTGTGGTACTGCTGGTGCTGGTGTTGATCGCCTTACCCTTCTTTTTCCAGTATATTCAGAACCGGCGGGGCGCATTACTGAACGATTGGGTACTGAATTACCTGCCCGCTTACGATGTGTCTATCCCGATATTCGCCATCATCTGGGGCATTGCCGGCCTGACGGTCTTCCGGGCTTTTCGTAATCCGGCTATGCTGCTTACGCTGTTGTGGTCATACGTACTGGTCACCCTCACGCGCATGATTACCATTACCACTGTGGCGCTTGACCCCCCGGCCGACCTCATCGAACTGGTTGATCCGATCAGTAACTCCTTTTATGGTGCCGAGTTTGTTACGCGCGATCTGTTCTTTTCAGGGCATACTTCCACAGTATTTCTGATGTACCTGTGCCTGCGGAAAAGGAATGATAAGGCCCTGGCGCTGATCGGCACCATACTCGTCGGAATAATGCTGCTGGTGCAGCATGTACACTATACCGTTGACGTACTGGCGGCCCCGCTGGGCACCTACATCGTCTACCTGCTGGGCAAAAAGATTGCCGGCTACCAACCGAATGAGTAGCCTTCAGAACGCTTCGCCCAACTGGAAATAAAAGCCCCGGGAGGTACCCTGACCAATACCATAATCGACGCGGATGTTCAGGCGCTCGGTTTTGTTGAGTGCAAAGCGCAGCCCACCGCCGTACGAATACTTTACGTTGTGAAGATTTAGTTCGTCTAACCGGCCGGCTACATTGCCGGCATTGGCAAAAACAACCGCACCCAGCCGCCAGAACAGGGGCACGCGATATTCGCTTTGAAATACCAGCTGATTTTTGTCGCGGTACCGGCCGTCGTAGTAGCCGCGCATGTTGGTGGCTCCGCCCAGCGAGGCCAGACTCCGCAACGGCACCTCACCGGCCGTAAAGTATCCATACGCTTGCAACGCCAGCACCTGCCGCCGGTGGAGGGGAATGAATTTGCGCAGATCGAGCACAACGTTGGTGTACCGGAAATCGGAGCCAAGCGCTGGCAAAAAGTTGTTAAACGAAATCTGCATCAGCGTACCCCGGTCGGAGGCAAACGCATTGTTGCGGGTATCATACGTGAGACTGGCTCCCAACCCCGAAACCGCATAGCTGTACCGGCCCGTAACATCCTGCCGGTCAAACAGCCCGCCGGCCAGGTAGTCGATTTTGAGCAGCCGCTGGTACTCGTATAGCAGACCGGCAAAGAGTTTTCCGACCAGCCGCCGTTGCAGGTGCAGGTAGATGTAATACTGCCGGAAAATATAGTTCTCCTCGTTGCTGTCGGGTGTCAGTTTTCCCAATCCCCAGAATTTATCAGGAAAATAACTATACGATAACTGGTGGTTCAGAATGTACCGCTCGCCGGGAAAGTAAGTGGCTCCGTTGAGGACGGAGATAAACTGCCGCCGGACCGAGTAGAGGGCCAGCGCCTGGAGGTTCGACGTACGGGCGGCCGTATCTGCTTTGCTGAGACGAAAGGTAAACGATCCCGCCAAGCCAAACGACCAGTCCGTTTCGATGGAACGCAGGGCCAGGGGCAGAATCAGGGCGCTGCGGGTGGAACGGGTGGTATCTGCCTGTGCCTGGGTAGTCTGGCTATTCACTAAGAAAATGGTCAGCAGGTAAAAACAACAGAAGCGGAATTTCGGCAAGGTTACAGGCTTATTTTTAGGGGTTTGAGTGTAGTAACAGGTTGATAACCGGTCAGTTGTTATATTTTCAGGTTTGCTGTGCCGGCTTTTCACTGCGTAAGGCGCTGCAATAATAAGAGAACAACCGCCAACTATGAAAAAACAATTACCAGATGTCCGCCGTATTAATATCTCATTAATCTAATCTTAATCTAAGGGTAATAATTTGGTTGAGTAGTTTTGCTTTTATTAATTAGCGCTTTTATCGGCATATTTTCATTGCCGTTTTTCCTTGTAACCACAGACACCACTATAAAAGTATTCCAATGAGAAAACTGGACTGTCCGGATTTTCAACTAGGTGCCAAACTGACCGACGAGCAAAAGGCCTTTTTTGATAAGCATGGCATTATTATCTTCAGAAATTTCATCCACCCGGACACGGTCCGGTTATTTATTGAAGAGATCACCCGCATTGAAAAGCAGTGGCTGGATGAAGGGCGGGAAAAGGTGAATGGCGTGCCTCTGAAGTTTGGAAAAGACGAAGAGGGGAATAAAATCATTCAGCGGCTGTGTTTCCTGTCAATGCACAGCCCGGCCATGCACGAATTCCTGCAGGACCCGCGTCTGCAATCGGTTGTGGAGTTTTTGCAGCCTTACGAAGGACGCATTGCCGAGAACGAAAAAGACGGTCTGGTGCTGAACCATTACGTCAGAACGCACAACAGTGGGTTCTCGCAGATGGGCTGGCATACGGATAGCCCGCGGGATATTTTCCTGGGCCAGAAGATCATGCCGATGCTGAATGTGGGTATCCACCTGGACACTACGCCGTTTGATAACGGTGGCCTGCGCGTGATTCCCGGCACCCATAAGCAGGGCATGCTCAAACTGCTGTTTGGTAAGAAGTATTTCATTGACAATGATCCGGACCCCCGCGAAATCGGGTTCGATATCAACGCCGGTGATCTGACCGTACACGACGGTCGTTTATGGCACCGCGTTCAGCAGTCTCCGCATTTTGGGGAAGCGAGCCGCCGGCGGGTGATGTATGTTCCGGTGGTAACGGGTAAATTCATGCCGAAGCACGAAAACAGCAAGACGCCACTGTATCACCGTTTCCTGCAGAAAGTGCATAAATAATCGGTCTCCGGTATACCGGAACGCCGGTCCCCTGTATATTCACGAGGCCAACATGCGTTGGCCTCTTTTTGTATCCAAACCTGATTTAACCATGTCATATGCCCTCATTACCGGTGCCAGCAAAGGAATCGGTAAAGCGATTGCCGAAGAACTGGCCCGGCGCAATTTCAATGTCCTGCTGGTGGCCCGCTCCGAGTCTTTGCTACAAACGGTGGCCCAAAGCCTGACCAGCAAATACCGTATCCAGGCCGAATACCTGGCGCTCGATCTGGCCAGTCCGCAGGCCGCCCAACAGATCTTCGACTGGTGCCGGTCCCGGCAATACACCATTCAGGTGCTGGTCAATAACGCGGGCTATGGGCTGAGCGGCTCGTTTGAAAAATATACAGTGGCGGAAAACACCGACATGATGCACGTGAACATGCTGACGCCGGTGCAGCTTACGCAATTGTTTCTGCCGCAACTCCGGCAGCAGTCCCGCGCTTATATTCTGAACATTGCCAGCTCGGCGGCTTACCAGGCGGTGCCCCTGCTAAGCCTGTACGCAGCCACCAAGGCCTTTATGCTGACCTTCAGCCGGGGGCTGCGGCAGGAACTGGCTGGCAGTGCCGTTTCGGTCACCTGTATCAGTCCCGGTTCTACGGACACCGATTTTGTGCAGCGCGCCAATATCGGCGAGAAAGGCAGGAAAGCCGCCCAAAAGGTAAACATGACGGCGGAAGCCGTGGCCGCCGTTTCGGTTGAAAGTATGCTGGCCGGCCGGGCCGAAGTGATTCCGGGGCTGATCAACAAACTGGGTGCCTTTATGGTCTGGCTGATGCCGAAAGGGCTGGTTGAGCGGACAGCGATGCAGATTTATCGATAGCGTTACCACCGGCTAAACAGGCAGGTACACCGTGAAGGTGCTGCCCTGACCCGGTTGACTTTGTACGGTAATCATGCCGCCATGCGACTCCGCTACGTGCTTGCATACCGCCAGGCCAATGCCGGTACCTGAATACTGGTGGCGACCGTGCAGGCGCTGAAACGGCTGAAAAATGCGGTCTCTGTACTGTTCGTCGAAACCGATGCCATGGTCGGTTACCTCAATGGCCACCCAGCGTTTACCCGGCTGGTCGTTTAGCAGGGGGGGCAGTTGTGAGCCGGCGGCTTCCCGAACACCCACGCTTACCTCGGCCGGCTGACCTGGTTTATGGAACTTGATCGCGTTGCTGATCAGGTTCTGAAAGAGCTGCTGCAACCGCAGCGAACTACCGTATACCTCTGGCAACGGACCAATCTCGATCCGGGCCTGATTTTCATGAATACCCACTTCCAGGTCAGTCAGCACATCGCTGATGACCTGATCCAGCGAAACGGTTTCGAAATCGACCGGCTGGGTGGTTAGCCGGGAGAAGGTGAGCAGGTCCCGCACCAGCAGTTGCATCCGGCGGGCGGCATCCTGCACCCGGCGGAGCAGGTCCTGTCCGGCTTCGTTGAGAAACTCGGCGTGGTGTTGCATCAGCAGGTCGCCAAAGGCCTGGATCTTCCGCAGCGGCTCCTGCAGGTCGTGGGAGGCTACATAGGCAAACTGCTCCAGGTTGTAGTTCGACTGACTGAGCTGATTCACCGAAGCTTCCAGCTGGTGCTGGGTGCGTTTGAGGTCGGTAATCTCCATAAACGACAGCACCAGCCCATCGCCTTTTTTCACCACCGATACCGTGAACCACCGGTCGCCGTTACGGCCCGGAAAATGCTGTTCAAACTGTTGCGACTGTCCGGTTTCTACCGCATCCACGTATCGACTGAAAGCTTCTGTATTGAGCAGGTGCGGGTGTTGCGTTAGCATCCGGTGGCCAACGATGTCTGATGCCGGACGGCCCGATACCCGGATGAAGGTGTTGTTGGCGAGCCGGCAGACAAAGTCAATGATGGTGCCGCTCTCGTCGCGGATGCTGTCGATGGCAATGATGGCGGTCAGCGATGCATCCAGTACGCTGTTCAGCAGGAGGGCATATTGTGCCTCCCGCTGGGCGGTGTGCTGGGCGCTGGTTACCTCTTCGTAGGTAGCCACCAGGTATTCGTGCATGCGCTCCAGCGATACTTCGTACCAACGCTGGTGCTGGTCCAGGTACTGGAGTTTGCGGACGGGTACCCCCGTTTCCAGAACGGATATATACTTATTGAACAGGTCATCTCCTACAGCATCGGAATAGCGTTCTGTTACGGTGCGGTTCAAAATGTCGTCTGGCGATTGCAGCGTCATTCCGGCAAGCGCCGGGTTGCAGTAAGTCGCTATAAAGTCTGTGATCGTCCCGTGTTCGTCACGAATGCCTTTGTACACCACTACGCCTTTGCGCGTGGTGTCCAGAATTTCCTCCAGCCACTGTGCCTTCTGTCGGTAGCGGGTAACATCCCAGCATAATAACTGGATTTCGGTGTCGGAGACCCGGGTCGCCACGATATCAAACCAGCGGTTGCCGCTGGCGAAGGGCAGGTACAGGTCGAATTGCCGGTCTTCGCCGGTGGTGATTACCTCCTGAAGCCGGGCTTGCACCGGAGCCAATCCAAAACCCGGAAGCAGATCGGAAAGCGGCCGTTCAGCCGCATCGTCCGGTAAGCCGAATACGCTGATAGCGGCTGGACTGGCCGACTGAAGGCGAAAAGTTTCCAGGTGCCCGTCCGGCGTAAATACGGGTACTATACCGAGTAACGGATAGGGAGACGAACTGACTCCCAAACGGGATACGTTGAGCAATGATTACGCTATTTATCTACCTGCTCTGCTGATTATGGCAAGCAGTAAGAACTATACCTATCTAATACGACGGTTAAATCTAAATAGTGTACAACTGAAAAAGGAGAAATAGCCCTAAAATTTATCCAGTGCGGCTTATCGGAGAAGACCTGAAGGTTATTTTCCGGTTTTCCGTTCTTTCGCACTATAGACCCTGACGCCCACTATGAAACAGTTGCTGATCTGTATCGGCCTACTTATCCTAACGCCCCGGCCTCACCGGCTGCCGTTACGGTTAAAGGCATATCAGCGCTTGCTGTGCTGGTGCAACACTACCGCATCGACCAGGATCATAGCAATTTTTACACCGTGTGGCAGCAGATAGGTTCGCCCCAGCAGCCCACGCCCGGGCAGGTAGCAATCATGGAAAAAGCCGGCCAGCTTCAGATGCTGGGAAAACCGATAAAAATGAAAGTGGTAAACGGAGCGGCTCAACTTCAAACAAACCTGCCCCGGCAGGGTGTCTCGCTGTATAACTGACCTAGTGACAACAGTCCCCAAACGCCCGACCCCGGTTGCTTCCTGCTGGCGGGCACTGAAGTCTATAAAATGAAATAACAGAGCGCATCTAACTGGCTAACCGGTTACGAACTGACACGGCAGAAAAATAAAGGATATGTCATAAAATGCATAAATTACCCGCTGGTGGCGCAACGGCTTGTTCAAAATTGAGTAGGGATGGTTACAACCCTTGCTTTTGAATTTGGGTCTTTGTGTGTGTTACCTGGGTAATTTATGCGTTTTCTATCCCTACTCTTCCTGCTGGTCAGTACCCACGGCGTTTTTGCTCAGTTGGCTGATACTGCGCTATTCTTTACAGGGGACGCTCAGCGGCACGCCATTGCCCGCTATGAGCAGGCCAACCGCCGGCAGTCCCATCTGTACGACGGCAACGAGTACATCAACCACGATCCCCGGATCAAAATCCATCCATTCTTTCCCGTTGACAGTATGCTGGTCGGCCAAGTGGTGTACGACGGTGTCCATTACCAGTCGGTACCGATGCTGTACGACGTGGTGCGGGACGAGATAGTGGTCAAGCCCGCTGAGGGAGCCTACCTGATCCGGTTGCATGCCAATAAAGTCGATTCGTTTTCGCTGGCATCCCGGCAGTTTGTCCGGCTGGTGGGCGACAGCCTGTCCGGTATCCGGCCGGGTTTTTACGAGCTGCTCCACCAGGGTAAGCTGAAGGCGCTGGTGAAGCGGGCAAAATATATCAAAGAAGACGTGTCGCAGGGTTTTTATCAGGCAAACTACCTGGTTAACGATCGCTATTTTGTGGTGAGGGATGGTGTGTATCACGAGGTGAACTCAAAAAAGGCCCTGCTTAACCTGTTTGCCGATCAGAAAAAAGCCTTACGGAAATACCTGCGAACAAACCAGCTCCGGTTTAAACAACAGCGGGAACAGGCCATTACGGGCCTTGTGCGCGAATATGAATCTTTAACCCGCTGACTATGCCTCTTTTTTACCGGATCAGTTTTATTCTTCTTATCCTTAGCGGCTTTATGCCCCCTGTAGTCGGGCAGGACACTACGGAACCGCTGCTCAGCGGAGAGTTCAATAACGAACGCTTTACGTCTTTTGTCCGCACCGTCGAGGCCAATACCCCATACCGGTTTTTCTTTAACCCGGGCGAGGTCGACAGCCTGCGGGTGACGCTGCGGGCCGACCGGCAGCCGTTGCCTGCGTTACTGAAACAGATTTTTGCGAATACCTCGTTCGCCTACGCCATTGATAGTCGCCGGCGGGTGTACGTGACGCTGGATGCGCCTATCCGTACCGAACTGCCCATTGGCTTTTTCCAGCGGGGTGTCGATGCGGGGAATGATTCGCTGCTGGCCCTGACGGGTAATCGCCGGAAGCAGATAGAGCCCGAAGACAAACTCTATGAAGTTGGCCGCCCCACGAATCCGATCCGGTCCGGCCGGGCCACGATCGCGGGGCATGTCCGCAACGTAGCCTCGGGTGAACCCATCGTCGGGGCGGCCGTGTACATTGATAATCCGCGGATCGGAACCACCACCGATCAGTTTGGCTACTACTCCATGACGCTGCCCCGTGGCCGCCATGACCTGAAAATTCGCAGCATCGGCCTGAAAGATACCCGTCGGCGTATGGTTCTGTACAATGACGGCAAGCTGGACATCGAGCTGGAAGACGACGTGATCCCGTTGAAGGAGGTAGTAATATCGGCCGAGAAAGATGTCAACGTGGCTGGTCTGCAAATGGGTCAGCAGCGGGTCGATATCCGCACCATCAAACAGATTCCCTCCGCCATGGGTGAAGCCGACCTGCTTCGGGTGGTGATGACCCTGCCGGGTGTGAAAACGGTAGGGGAGAGCGCTACCGGCCTCAACGTCCGGGGCGGAGCCACTGACCAGAACCTGATCCTGTACAACGATGCCGTCATTTACAATCCCTCGCACCTGTTCGGCTTTTTCTCGGCCTTCAACCCGGACATGATCAAAAGCGTGGAGCTATACAAAAGCGGAATTCCGGCGCGGTACGGCGGTCGTCTGTCGTCGGTGCTGGAGGTGCTGACCCGCGATGGTAACAAAAAGAAGTTTGCCGGTTCGGGTGGTATCGGGCTGCTCACCGGCCGGCTGACGCTGGAAGGGCCGTTGATCAAAGACAAAACCTCATTCATTATCGGAGGCCGGTCTACGTACTCCAACTGGCTGCTGAAGCAACTGCGCAATGAAACCTTCCGCAACAGCCGGGCGTCGTTCTACGACCTGAACCTGCACATCACCCACGACATCAACGAGAAGAACACCCTTTACCTGACCGGCTACCTGAGTCAGGACCAGTTCCGGCTCGGCAGCGATACCACCTTTAACTACCAGAACCGCAATGCGACGCTGAAGTGGAAGCATATTTTCAACAACAAGCTGTACGGCGTATTCACCGGCGGCTACAGTGGGTATCAGTACAGCGTGACCAGTGACGCCAACCCGGTCAACGCCTACCAACTGGATTTTGCCGTTCACCAGTCGAACCTGAAGGCCGATTTTAACTACTTTCCAAGCGCGCAGCATACCCTGGACTTCGGCGTCAGCACCACGCACTACCGGTTGCTGCCGGGTAACTTCCGGCCGCTGGGTAGCGAGTCGCTGATTTTGCCGGACATAGTCCAGGCGGAGCAGGGGCTGGAGAGTGCCGTGTACATTGGCGATAAGTTCGACATCAGCCCCAGGCTGGCGATCAATGTGGGGCTGCGGTATTCGCTGTACAATTACCTGGGGCCGAAAACGGTATACACCTACGCCCCCGGCCTGCCGATCCGGGTTGCCAACATCACCGATACGCTGACGTATGGACAGAACCAGAACATCAGCACCTACCACGGCCCGGAGTATCGCTTTTCGGCCCGCTACGCGCTGACGTCGGAGACCTCAGTGAAGGTGAGTTTCAACCGGATGCGGCAGTACATCCAGATGCTATCTAATACCACGGCAATCTCACCCACCGACATCTGGAAGCTGAGCGATTCGCACCTGAAACCGCAGGTGGGTGATCAGTTTTCGCTGGGCGTGTACAGGAACTTTAAGAACAACACCATTGAAACGTCGGTGGAGGGTTATTACAAAACCCTCCAGAACCAGCTGGATTTCCGCAGTGGAGCTAACCTGATTCTCAACCAGCATATCGAAACCGATGTGGTGCAGGCCGAGGGCGTTGCCTACGGGGTTGAATTATTGCTCAAGAAGCTAACGGGCAAACTCAACGGCTGGGTAAGCTACACCTACGCCCGGACGCTGCTGCGGGTGCAGAACCCCATTGCGTCAGAGACAATCAACCAGGGTAAATTCTACCCCAGCAACTACGATAAGCCGCACGATTTTACGCTGATCAGCAACTACAAACTCAGCCGTCGCTTCAGTCTGTCGTTTAATTTTACCTACAGCACCGGCCGGCCCATTACGCTGCCGCTGGCCAAGTACACGCTCGGCAACGCCCAGCGGCTGGTGTATTCCGAGCGGAATCAGTACCGCATCCCCGACTATTACCGGGCCGACTTTGCCATGAATATTGAAGGCAGTCACATCATCCGGAAGCTGGCGCATAGTTCGTGGACCATCGCCATTTACAACCTGACCGGTCGCCGGAATGCCTACTCCGTTTATTTTAAATCGGAAAACGGGGTCATCCGGGGTTATCAGCTTTCCATTTTCGGACAGCCGATTCCGTCCGTTACGTACAACTTTAAATTCTGACCACACCGATATGCCTGTAAAAAACTGGAAGAAGATAGTGGGCTGGTTAGCCATTCTGGGCCTGGGTGGCTGCGTCGATCCCTATCAGCCGACCGAAATCACGGCCCCCAACAATTACCTGGTGGTCGATGGTTTCCTGAACAGCAAACCGGGTACCATATCCAGCATCAGGCTGTCGCGTACGCAGAATCTGTCGGACAAGAACACCCCGGCGGCCGAAACCCGGGCCGTGGTGACGGTTGAAACCGAAGGTCGGGCTACCTATTCTTTCCGGGAGTCGGGCGTGGGCGTGTATACGCTGGCGGATCTGGTACCCCAGCCCGGTCAGCAATACCGGCTGCGTATCAAGACCTCCCGGGGTGTCGAGTACCTGTCGGACTTTACCCCGGTTGTGCCGACCCCGCCAATCGATAGTGTGAGCTGGCAACCCAAAAGCGACGGGTTACAGATCTACGTCAATACCCACGATCCGCGAAATAACACCCGCTACTACCGCTGGGAGTTCGATGAGACCTGGGAGTATAGCACGCCGTACAATTCGGTGCTGGAATTAAAGAGTGGAAAGCTGGTCAATCGCGAAGAAAGTATTTACCGTTGCTGGGCCAGTGAGAGTTCCAAAAATATTCAGTTGGCCTCTTCGGCCCGGCTGAGCCAGGATGTGATCCGCCTTTTTCCGCTGCATTCTATTCCTGACATCTCCTGGAAGCTGGTCGCCCGGTACAGCATTCTGGTTCGTCAGTACGCGCTGAGTCAGGATGCCTATGCATATTGGGAACAACTCGCCAAAATGACGCAGAACATCGGCTCGCTGTTCGATCCCCAGCCGTTCCTGCTGACGGGCAACATTCACTGCGTCACCAACCCCGATGAGCCGGTGCTGGGCTACTTCAGTGTAGGCTCGGTTGAAACCAAACGCATCTTTATCCGGCGCAGTGAATTGCCCAACTGGGGTGTTAACTCCGGCTACGGCTTCTGCGTCATCGATACGGCGACCAGTATAACCGATCTGGTGCAAAGGGCACTGGTGCCGATCAACACCCTCGAAACAGGTGGTATCCTGGCTTCGGATACTTATTGCGTCGACTGCCGGCAGCGCGGCACCAACAAAAAACCAGACTTTTGGGGCGAATGAGACAGGCGGAGAATTATCAGACACTGTTGTGCGGGCTGACGGTAGCCGTTCTGGTGCTGCTTAGTGTCACCGCAGGGTATGCCCAGCCGGCCGACGCCCTCCGTGAGGTGGTGCAGCGGTTTGATCAGCACCGGCGGCAGGCCTTACAGGAAAAAGTTTTTGTGCACACCGATCAGTCGGTATACCTCACCGGTGAGACCATGTGGTTTAAGGTATACTGTGTGGAAGGGGCCACCCACCAGCCGCTGGATATGAGCAAGGTAAGCTATCTGGAAGTACTGGATATGGACCGGAAGCCGGTGCTGCAAACGAAGCTTCAGATGACCGCCGGGAGCGGCAACGGAGCCCTGCCATTGCCGACTTCGCTCAATTCTGGTAATTACCTGCTCCGGGCGTATACCAACTGGATGAAGAACTACAGTGCCGACTTCTTTTTTGAGAAAGCCATCACCATCATCAACCCCTTCAAACGGCTGGGGTTGCCCTACCTGCCGGCTCAGCCGGAATACGATGCGCAATTTTTTCCGGAAGGGGGAAATCTGGTGAGCGGATTACCGGGTAAGGTAGCATTTCGGGTGACGAATGCCGCCGGGCAGGGTATCGATTTCCAGGGCTGGCTGCTTACTGCGCAAAACGATACCGTCGCCCGCTTTCGGCCGCATAAATTTGGGATGGGGTATTTTCAGTTTACCCCGGCTGGTGGCACAACCTACCGGGCCGTTATCCGCGATGCCGATAACCGCACGCTGACCCGGCCCCTGCCGGCCGTCTCTGAGCAGGGCTATACCATGCGGGTAGAGGAGGGAACCGGCAACCAGCTGACCGTAATGGTAAATACCAACCTGGCCGATGCCGGGGCGGTGCATTTGCTGGCGCATACCCGGCAGGTAATTAAGCTAGCGGAGACCCGGACGCTCGGGCGGGAGACTAGCTTTCTGCTGGACAAAAAGGCGCTGGGCGAAGGGATTACCCACCTTACCCTGTTTGACCGCAACCGCCGGCCGGTCGGTGAGCGGCTTTATTTCAAACGTCCGGAACAACCCCTCACCATTCAGCTTAATACGGATCAGGCGCAGTACGCGGCCCGGACCAAAGTGAACCTGTCGGTGGACGTACCGGCATCGGCTGCCCGAAGCGCCGATTTGTCGGTGGCTGTGTACCGAATCGATTCGCTGCCGTCGCAGGCGTCGGCGAATGTGCTCAGCTACCTATGGCTCACCTCCGACCTGCGGGGCACCATTGAATCGCCCGATTATTACCTGCAACCCGAAAGCGCGGAGGTCCGGGAGGCCACGGATAACCTAATGCTGACGCACGGCTGGCGCCGGTTCAAATGGGACGAGGTACTGGCGCAGCCGCGTCTGGCCTTTCCATTCGTGCCCGAATACAACGGCCACCTGGTTCGGGGCCGGTTAGTTAACCCGGTAACCCAGGCGCCGGTTGCCCGAAAAGTGGTGTACCTGTCGGTTCCCGGTAAGCTCCTGCGCCTGTATACCGCCCGGAGTGATTCGGCCGGACAGGTGCTGTTTGAAATGAAGGACTTTTACGAATCGCAACGGGTGCTGGCCCAGCCCAATCCGGCCGACAGCAGCCTGCGCCTGACCATCGACAGCCCGTTTGCTGAAAGTTTGTCCGGCAAACGGTTGCCGGCGTTCGACCTGAATGCCCAGGCCACGCAGACACTGCTCGACCGCAGCGTAGTCATGCAGGTGCAAAACCGCTACTGGGCCGAACGCATGATGGGTTACCGGTATCCGACTATCGACAGCACGGCATTCTACGGTACCCCCACAGAGCGTTACCGGCTGGACGACTACACGCGTTTTCCGGCCATGGAAGAGGTGCTGCGGGAATACGTCCGGGGGGTGATGCCCCGCAAGCGGCAGGGCTCGTTCCGGCTGGTTATACCCAACTCGCCATACCGCGACTTTTTTGAAGACCAGGGGCTGGTTATGATCGATGGTGTGCCGGTATTCGATATAGATAAACTGATGGCGTTCAGCCCACTGAAGATCCGGCAGATGGATGTTATTACCAACCGCTATTTTGTCAACTCCAATTTTTTCAACGGGGTATTCAGCCTGATGACCTACAAAGGCGATCTGGCCGGGTATCCGCTGCCTTCGTATGTGGTGCAACTGCCATACGATGGTCTGCAGGTACCACGGGAATACTATACCCCCCGCTACGAGACCCAGAGCCAGCTCGCCAGCCGCATACCCGACGGCCGGACGCTGCTGTACTGGAACCCGTCGGTCAAGCCGAACGCCCAGGGGAAAGCCGCCCTTCAGTTCTACACCTCTGATCAGGAAGGTACCTATAGGGTGGAGGTAAACGGACTGACCCGCGACGGACAGGCCGGCAGCCAGGGCACGCAGTTTCTGGTAAAAAGTATGATTAAATAACCGCCCTATTATGCAGGAAATTGCCTTTACCATGCAACTGAAACCCGGCGTTGAAGCGGAATACCAACGCCGGCACGACGAAATCTGGCCGGAACTGTCGCAGGCGCTACGCGAGGCTGGCATCCGCGACTACTCCATTTACCTCGACCGGGCCAGCGGCACCCTGTTCGCCGTGCAGAAACGCACCGACGACCATACCGCCGACAGACTGCCCGGCACCGAAATTATGTACCGCTGGTGGGCCTATATGGCTGACCTGATGGACACCAATGCCGACTCTTCGCCGGTGGTAAAGCCGCTGGAGCGGGTGTTTCATATGGAGTAGCGGTTGGCCACGTAGCGAGGCCGAAAGAGCCCCAATGCAGATCGTTCCTGCTTCAGCGTATCGGGTGGGCATTACCGATTGTCGCGTACCCACAGCGCTCCACCTTTAACGAAAGCAATCTTTTTGTGGTCGGGTGAGAAGGCAACCGCCGTAACATCGGAATTGAAAGCAGCGTTGCAGCAGGTGCCGGTAAATATCACTTTGGTTTGCTGCGTAACCAGGTCGTAGGTAATGAGCTTTCCCTGCGATGAATAGGCTGGCGTATTCGGATCTTTAGACGCCATCCAGAGCGCCATCCAGGTACTATTGGCTGAGGCCCAGGGCGTGTCAATCACATCCGTAAACGATTTTAGAGTCCTACCCGAGGTGAGGTCATAAAACTGCACCGTGTTTTGGTTTGACCATTCGCTGACCGGAACCGCCGAATAGCCGAACAGGCCCTGAGGCTGCCAGACGACATTGGCTTTACCCGGTCCAACAAAGGCATCGACGAGGCTGGTCTGGGGGAGAGACCGGCTGCACTGACAGCCAAAATCGTAGGTGACCGAACCGGCGATGGTTTGCCTGGAGCCGGATTGTTTCCGGACGGCCGTATGCAGCAGCATCTGGTTGTCGTCCGGCGAAAATGCCTGGAGAATGTCAGCGGTTGAAAACGCTTGCGTGCTACCGGACTGAAGGTCGATGACCAGCAGCTTGGGTTGAAATTGCGGAGGAATAAGCCGACTGATACCTAGTTTACGTCCACCGAGAACAAAAGGACCGTATCCGTCATAACCAAGCGCCGGTATTTCCGCCAGATTTTCCCGGAGCGTACTGGTTCGGTTGGTCGTCAGGTCGAGCGCAAACAGGCTTTGCTGGGCCGGTGCCGAACCGTTGGCGGGCTTTACGGCAATGTAAAAAATGGTATTGGGCACCTGCTGCGTATAAAACATGTACATGGGCCGGTTGTCGGTGGCAAACGAGATATACCGAATTGCCTGGGTGCTTGCATTGACTTTTTTTAGGCTTCCTTCGCACCGGTCGTCCAACAGGATATTGTCGTTGTCGAGCCAGTAAAATTTGTTTACACTACAGGTCTTGTACAGCAGGGTACCGGGTTTTTCCTCCTTCGGCGTCGGCAGCTCTATCCGGAAATCACAGGAAAGCAGAAAAACGGTTGCGAAAAACAGGCAGTGGTATGCACAGGTTCTCATAATTCGCGGACTTAAATAGCCTTCAGAAATAGCGAAATAACGGAAAGATCAGAACCTCAACGTGCTTCTTCGGGTACGTACCGGAAGCGCCGGAGGGTTGGGGTTCTGGTTAATACAGGCAGGTCCTATGAGGAACACGACCATTCCCCTGCCTTACTGCGCTTTGATGATCTTCACCGTCTTTGCCTGGCTACCGGTGCGCACCTGTAGCAGCAGAATTTCTGCCGGCGAGGAGTTAATGGATACGCTCCGTCTTTCTACCGCAGCTGCCCGCTCAATACGCTGACTGCCCACCATCCGCCCCCGCGTATCACTAACCTGTAGCTGCACGGCCTGGCCGGTAACTCCCGTGATCTCCACCTCCACCGCCGGGCCCTGAACCGGGTTGCCCAGTACGCGCACCTGCAATCCCCCGGTGGCCGGTTCCGCCCCCAGGCGGGTTGCAGAGCCACCACAATAAGCCCGGAAGTTAAACGTCCGCGTAACTGTTATTCCATTCTGGCGAGCCATCAGCGTCAGCAGAAAACTGTTGGCGTCCTGGCGTACTTCGGCGTCGACCGTATGGTGGGGGCTGGTACTCCAGGACGTAACACCCGGTGCCTGATACTCGATGGGGCTGCCGTCACCGCCCGTTGTGCGGAAGGTAATCTGGCCGGTCTGGCAATTATAGATCGGTTCGATAAGCTGTAGGGCATTCGGGTTGCCCGGCGTGGTGATGGCAAAAAGCATAGGAGCACTAATAACCCCTCCCGCAACATCAATGACATAGATGGTTGCGGTGTTGGCGCCGGCAAAGAAGGGCGTACCGCTGATAAGACCGGTAACCAGATTCAGATTCAGTCCGGCTGGTAAGCCCGTGGCAAAGTAGCGCAGCGATTGCCCCTCAGGGTCACTGAATGTACCCGCCGGAATTTGGTAGCTGAAAACCTGCCCCACGATACCCCGCTGGTCGGGCAGCGGGCCGAAGTAGGTAGGGGCCTGATTGGTACCCGTACAGAAGCCCCTGAAATCGAACGTGCGGGTAATGACCCGGCCGTTCTGCCGGGCCATGAGCGTTACGGTCCGGCTGTTGGGGTCTTTGCGAACTTCGTAGTCGAGCACCTGGTAGGGATTGGTGGTCCAGGAGGTAATACCCGGTGCCTGGTATTCGACGGGGCTGCCGTCACCGCCGGTCGTGCGGAAGGTTATGGTACCGGATTGGCAGTCATACATCGGGGCCAGGAGCTGCAGGGGCGGTGTTCCTTCTGTAAGATGAACCACCCAAATGTCACCTCCTCCCCGGCTACTACTGATGTCGCCGTTGGTTGAATTGGAAAAGCCTGCCAGCAGATAGCCCGTTGGCGTTTCCAGCATATCACGGACATCTTCAGCATTGGTGCCGCCGAGAGATTTTTGCCAGATGAGCGTTCCGGTACCACTCAACCTGGCAACCCACAGGTCTGATCCACCGCGAAAGCCGCTGACATCGCCATCGTTCGAAGAGCTTCCGCCACCGACAAGTATGGTTCCATCCCTCAATGGCGTCAGCGCAAACGCTATCTCACTGCCTGTGCCGCCCAAGGTTTTCTGCCAGATCAGGTTGCCGGCACTGTTGAGCCTGACTACCCAGAAATCATTGTCGGCGCGCAGACCAGTTACGTCGCCGTTATTGGAAGCGGTTCCCCCCGCTACCACGAAATCACCATTTGGCAGCGCGCGTACCGCATTCGCTACGTCAAAGCTGCTCCCTCCCAGGGTTCTCTGCCAGATCAGGTTACCGGAATGATCAAGCCTGAATACCCAGAAATCGTTTCCCCCACGGTTCCCGCTTACGTCGCCGTTTGTAGACATACTGGCACCGGCCACAACGAAGCCGCCATCCATCGTAGCGGTTATAGAATGGGCAACATCATAAGCTGTACCGCCGAATGTCTTTTGCCAGATCAGATTGCCGGCCTCGTTGAGCTTCACCACCCATACGTCGGCCCCACCGTGGTTACCACTCACATCACCATCATTGGAGTCAGTCTGTCCGGTTACCACAAAACCGCCATCGCCCGTTGCTATGATGTCCGTAGCAAACTCAGCCTGGATTCCACCTAAGGTTTTTTGCCAGACAAGAGTCCCGGAGCTGTTTAGCTTTACCACCCAAATATCACTGGAATTACCATGCAGGCCCGTTACATCGCCATCGTTGGAAGAGGTTACCCCTGCTACTACGAAGCCTCCGTCGGCGGTAGCCGTTATGGCTGCGGCTCCGTCGCTTTTACTACCACCCAGGGATCGTTGCCAGACTATACTGCCAGCCGCATTGAAATTGACGACCCAAAAATCCTGGCTACCGTGGTTACCACTCACATCACCATCGTTGGAGAAGCTGAACCCGGCCAGTATATAACCACCGTCGGCGGATGGCGCTATGGCGTAGGAGTACTCATAGTTACTGCCGCCAAACGTCTTTTGCCAGTTAACTACCTGTGCCGGTGAAGCTATAGCGAAGCAAATCCATATGATAAGCATCAGCGGCAGCCGGATTGTGCGGCCACCGGCGTACCCTGCCGGTACATAAAAGATTGAGCATAGATCTCGTTTCATAGCATGTACGTGTTTAAAAGTTGACAAATACAAAGTTTATTGCTGCAATTGTCCCTGACGGCCTATCAGGAAATGCTCGACACGCAGTTGCCGGAGCACCCGTTTGGGCAGGTATTTTTCCTGTTCGTACTGCTCCAGGATTAACTCTTCCCGTTTTTTTGTGTTGCGGGCGACGGATCTGCTGCCGATCGATGCAAGAGTAAGGATGCCAACTCCGGCCACAATTGCGCCACCTGCGCCGGAATTCGGGTTGGCGGAAGCGTAGGTTTGCGAAGAGGAAAACGCCCTGCCCACACCGCTGGAAATGGCACTATTCGTAGCCCCCGCCATTAATAGCATCGTTACCGCCAGGCCTGCCCCACCCAATGCCAGAGTTATTGTGCCCCCAGCCCGGTTTTGTTTGAACAATGTTTGTACAGCCCGGACGGTATCCGCCTGCGTAAATAAAACTTTATTGACCTGAGGGTGATTAACTGAGTCGGCTACCGGTGGAAGTGAAGGAAGGGCCTGTCCGTGTCCCATGGTACAGATGCTCAACCCCAGGGCCAGCCATAGAAACGGTCTGCTACTGATTTTCATGAATGATGTCGTTTTTGTTTCGGAACCCAAAGAATTCGGCAGAAACCTGGCTATAAAAGCCTGAAGGAAAACTGCCTTCGGCTACACTGGTAAATTTGGGGTAGATATCAGAATGAGGTGGGCTGGATTTGGGGAATGGCGGTATCTGTTTGAGCAACGACCATTGTCATTTGAGCAACGGCAAACCTACTCTGTAAAGGAGGAGGGGGAAGGCTCGTGGAAATTCCCGGTTCCGTGATCGTTCAGTCAAAAAAGGTAAGAGAGCGTGCTTTGATGGGTGGTGGCTGGTTCGGCTGCGTCAAGCAGTTGCCGCAGGTACCGGGTGGCAATGCCCGCTTCGATACCAAACCCAATGGCGATCAACAGATAAACCAACGACACCAGTTCGAGCGGCAGGAGAGACGCAGAATTTATATGGCCGGTTGCCATAAGCTGGAATAAGGATGTAAGGGCAAATATGCCTACCAGTATTAGCCCCAGGATGGTAAGTACCAGGGCAACCGGGCTCAGCGACATTGTTACCTGGATTTGCAGTCGATTCTGATGCGTATAAAGCTGACCGGTTATGGAAGGCATAAACACACTGCGGTATCGGCTGACGCGGGAAATCTGAAATTCGTACTCCCAAACAATACCCTGAAAATGCTCCGGCTCCTGGTTATGGCCGGCCATTAACTCGCCGGACCGAAGTACGCTGGCTCTGATCCGGCGCAGGGCGTCTTCTCTCGTCAGCGGAGAATCAATCGTAAACGATTTGGAAGGAATGAGCGGAAACATAGGTTACAGGCCGTTAAATGAGACATGCGTGCTTGTCTCTGTTGGTCGTTTATTCAACCATCCGGGCAAACAACGTTTTTGGTAAAATGTGCCTGACGCGCCTGCCCGGTGGTATCAAAGTTGACAGCCTGTTCACTAAAATGCCTGACCTATTTGCTTAAAGGCCGTAGCGGATTGACGAATGGCGGTGGTCAGTTTAGCAACGGTGGTCACCAGGTCGTTCATTAATTGGTGCGATTAATTTCGTCTTCGGAGGCTGTGCGCCGTTGCCGTTCGCCTTTGACCTGCTGATTGCCGAAGGTATAAGTCAGGTTGAGCATGACGATGCGGGTATCAAACTGAAGGCGGCCTGTTTGGGTATTGCCGTTGGCGTTTATTTTGCTCCAGAACCGGTTGGTATGCAGCAGATCCTGACCGCTCAGTTTCAGTTTCAGCGCTGAACCAACGGCTTTCTGAATGCCGGCATCCAGTGAGCCCATCCAATCCATCTGCCAGATGCCGTTGACGGCGGGCGTATTGACCCAGCCGTTCACTTCGGCCGTCCAGCCATGACCCAGCGTCAGGGCGTTGTTGGCGTTGAGTCGCCCGGCAACATTCGTGATGTTTAATGTCGTACCCTCATAATTGTAGAGAAAGCGGTTATAGAAGCCCAGCCAGTTGGTTTGCAGTTGCCATCCTTTCATCACGGTCAGGGGTACCCCCACCGTAAGCGTATAGCCCTGCGACAGACCCAGGTTTTCGGTCGTGACAAAGATCTTGTTGCCTTCTGTTGCGTAGATGGTAAAGAACATCAGATCGGTGGTCCGGTTGAATCCCAACGAGGCAAATACATTGTTCTTCAGGCTATACCGGGCTTCCATCGCGTGGGTAAACTGAGGTCTCAGGTAGGGGTTTCCCTGCGAATACGCAAACGGATCAACGTAGCCCCGCGCCGGATTCAGGTTCTGGTAATTTGGGCGGTCGATGCGGTAGCTGTACGACAGCGCCAGGGTCTGGCCTTTGGGAAGCTGTTGCGACAGAAACAGGCTGGGGAACCACTTCAGGTAGTTTCGCTCGACTACCTGGTTCAGCGTTATTGAATTACCAATCGCGTGCGTGTGCTCCGCCCGCAGTCCGGCCTGCACATCCAGTTTTGGGTTTAGCTTACCCGAAACACTCGCATACGCTGCGTTGATCCGTTCGGTGTACTGAAACTGGTTCGACTGGGCGGGATCAACAGGCAAGCGGCCGGCCTGTCCCTGGGCCAGTGTTCCCAGTCTGACGCGCAGGTCATTGTCGGTTTTCACGGAAGCGGTTTTCAGCCCCGCTTCCAGTTTCCAGCTACCCGATAACGGACGGCTGTAGTCGGCTTTGGCGGTGCGGATGCGAATGGTGGTGGGCTGGGTAAGAAGCAGTCCCCCGGCGGGCAGGACCGGATCTTCGGAAAATACGGTCGATTCGGTTAACAGTTGATTGTCGTAAGCCCGCTGGAAATACCCCATATCAAAATCAGCCGTAAGCTGGCCTTTCTTTTCACCAAACGAATGCTGAATGTTCAGGTTGCCGACATGATTGAGGCTGTTGATATTGTAGGTTTTAACGGTATGTGTTTTCAGATAGACCGGACCGCCTTCGGTGCGCCGGAAGGTAGCATCGGCCGGACCAACCTCCCGGTGGTCATTCCAAAGCCCTGTCCAGACCAGGCCAATGGTGGTCTGCTTCGTAGGGGAGAAGTCCAGACCCGCTTTGGCGTTCTGCCCCAGATCCCGGAAAGCCAGCAGTGTAGTCTGGTGGACCAGATTGCGCCGGCCTGGGTTGTCGGCCGTAGGATCCTGCTGGTTGCGGATGTTCAGAAAATCCCAGTAGTTGCCGCCCCGGTTCAGGCTGTAGTCCCCAAAGAGGTTTAGCGTTTGCGTGCGGTGGTTCAGTTGCAGACTGCCGCGCTCCCGGTCGTACCGGCCGGTGCCACCCGCTACAGATAGGGTGCCATTAGTGCCCAGGTTACTGTTCTTTTTAAGCCGGATGTTAATGATGCCGGAGTTACCCGCTGCATCGTACTTTGCCGAGGGATTGGTGATCAGCTCGATCTGGTCGATGTTGTCGCTGGACATCCCCCGCAGCTGCCCAATCAAATCCTGAGCGGAGTAATACGTCTGTTTGCCGTTGATCTGGACAATAACGCCGTCTTTGCCACGTAGCTGAAGCCGGTCGTTCTGGTAATCGACCGTGACGCCCGGCGCTTTTTCGAGGACTTCAAGGGCGGTGCTGCCGCTGGCGACGATGCTGTTAGCCACGTTGACAACCATACGGTCGATCTGCTGCTCCACAAAGGGGCGTTTGGCCGTAACGGCTACTTCGCTGAGTTGTTTGGCTTCGGGTTCCAGCAGCAGCAGGGGCGCTTTTAGGTCCGTTTGTCCGTCGGTGACGGTGACCGGCGGCACAAAACCCCGCTTGTAACCGAGCATCGACGCCGATACGACATAATTACCTTGCTTTACCTGATCGATGGTATAGCTCCCGGACACATCGGATACGGCTCCTTTAACCAGTGAAGAGTCTTTGCTGTTGAGCAGCATCACGTTAACAAATGGCAGCGGTTTGCCGTCGGTATTCTGCACCTGTCCGCGTATAGACTGGCTGAACACCGACCCGGAAATAAGGAGAAAGAGGAAGGTTGTAGTAGTGGGTTTCATAAATGAATCGGTTAAAAGAGAGGCAGTTACCGCTTCTGGCTTACTTCGCGCTGGGTCGCGTAGATCGGGAAGCCCAGGTCATAAAAAAGCTGGTCGTTGCCGTAACTGACGTACGTACGCTGAATCTTGTCGTTGACAATGTGCGCCAACTCATAGTAAGGCATCTGTATTACCTTGCCGCCCTGGCGATTATCCTGCGCCGACCAGATTACCTTCATGAAAACCCACTGGCCCTGCCGGTTCCCTTTGTCGATGGTAGTGACCTTGCTGGTTTCAATGGTAATCTGCTGATTGGTGAACAGGTCCTTCGTACGGTTCCACTGCCCAATCAGGTTGTCGGTTTCCAGATACTGCTCAAAGCCGGGATGGTAGACACGGAAACCCTCGGCAAGGGGCTGTCGGGCGGCTTCATAATTACCTTTTACCAGGTTAGTCAGAAAGTCGCTCACCATCGAAATCGCATCCTTCGCCGGCTGGCTGTTCAGAGAAGCGTGTGGGTATGTCCTTGTAACAGATGGCAGGGCAGTCAGGGTAGGATTGGCTGATAGGCTGGCCGAGGGCAGGTCCTGGCCAAATGCCGTAGTATTATAGAGCAACAGAACAGAGAGGAAGGATACAATCGCTTTCATAATTGCTTGATTTTAAAGAGGATTGCACACACTTGGGACTAAAGAAAGTTAATGGATTTAAGTGCTTGCCTGTCAGTATTTTGAGTAACCGGTAGTCGTAAAATGATTACAAACCTGATGGGTAAATCTGGTTACAAGGCAGCCTGTTTTTGAGTCAAAGCCGACCAAACGGTTAGTCAGAAATGGACGACTCCTGGAAACAACCTGTTTGGTTGCCGTCATAATCAAGGCCGGACCAGCGCTGGCGAACACCGTTGATCGGCTGATTGCCGAAGGTGTCTTTTCTTAAGGCTTGGCCTTACCGTATCTGGCTATATGTTCCGGCATTCGCTCGTAAAATACCTCGTGATTATAGCGGGCATCCAGCGCCTTAAAACGGGCAAGGCTTTCGGGGGCAAACGGGTCGGCACCTTCGTTGTACAGGTCCTGTCCTAATTGCGCAAGCTCTTCCAGGTAGTGCGCGAAATCCTGCGAACTGGGGTACATATCAATGAACCTGGCGGGAGAACCGTGGCCATTCCAGAACGTATGCACCACTCCCCGAGGCCGGAAGTGCCAGCCCCCGGCCGGGACTTCGCGGGGTTGGTCGCCTTCTAGTACCGTGATGGTGCCCTCCAGCACATACATGATTTCGTCAAGTTCATGATGGATATGGGGTGGTGGACCAAACTGAAACGGAGCCATGTGAACCTCCACGCAGGAGAATTGCCCATACGTCTGGGCGTGCTGGAGTTTTACACCCACTGGCATACCCAGCACATTGAGCATAGGAGCGTTGTGGGCGTTCTGACCGGGGGCGGTGTATGCCGGCGCGAAGGTGACGTCGTTTGTCATCGGATAACCAGGTTTAGCGTTTTTAGAAGTTTGCATGGTCTGCTGTTGAGCAGTGGGTCAAACATACCTGTTCGTAAACCTGTCCGAAACCGCCCATCGATAAGTGTGGCTGTTCACTGTGTGAGTGGTCGGTTTTTTGAGCCGGTGCCTATCGCGGCTAATCAACGGCCGTTGGATAATTCTACTCAATAAAATAGCTGCTCACTCAAAATTCTGACACTCTACACGGATAAAGTAGAGCGCAATAGTCATGCCCAGTACATTTGGTTTTACTGCTGCTGGGTTCTTCTGTTTTGCCGAATAATAAATCGGCTGTAAACCTTCTTCTTGAACTAAGTAGCTTTATATCAATGTCGCTGGCAGGTTGTTTGGTCTCAGGCAACGGAGATAAAGTAAAGGCACCAACTTAGTCAGGTAACTAAGCATCCGATGGTAGAGGATTGGACTGGCGAAGCGGTTGGCCAAAGGCGGTATAATAGAAAAAAGTTATGAAGAAGTGCTACAGCTTCGTTTGGCTCTGTTTGTGTACGGTTACCCTATGTTGGGGCCAGTCCTCTGTTGAGATTGAAATAAAGAAACTGCCCGATCAGGGCATTCTGCTGGATAAAGGTTGGAAATGGCAGGCGGGTGATAATACAGATTGGGCAAAGCCGGAGTTTGATGATAGTGCGTGGGAGGCCATTGACCCGACACGGGACATTTTTGACTTGCCGCAACTGGATAAGCAAACCGGACGTATCAGTTGGTTCAGGTTGCGGTTTCAGGTTCGGCCCGATTCTGCCCTCCACCAGCAATTGGTGATGCAAATACAACAATCCGGTGCTTCAGAAATATATCTGAACGGCCGGTTGATTCACCGCATCGGCAAGTTGAGCGCAAACCCCTCGGAGATTAAAGCGTTTACACCGCACGATATGCCAATTTCATTCCCGGTGAGTTGGGGCAAACAGCAGGTGTTAGCCGTGCGCTATGCGCTTCAGCCCGGCATTCGATATGGACAGCACTTTGGGAGGCTCAACTCTGGCCTGACCATTCGTGTGAATACATTGGCTCAAGCAATTCCTGCTTATAGCCAATATCAGGTATCGCAACGCCGACATAATGTGTATATCGGCGCGTTTGGCGTAATGGCCGTTCTCTTTCTGGCTTTTTTTCTGTTTTTCCCCACTCGTCCCGAAGCGCTCTATTTCGGTCTCATGGCGGCTTGTAGTGCGGGTTCATGGGTTGGCTTTAATTATCTTAGTTTACCCATCGCCGTTGCAGAATTGTTTTGGTATAACAACGCAGTGCTGATTATGCAGGCCATTAGCTACATATTTCAGCTTCAGGCAATTTACTCCACATTACATCAAAAGCGAGGTTGGGTATACTGGGGTTTAATCGGATTTGGACTATTTTCTATTTTCATATCGGCATTTGTTTATCCCTGGGGCTGGTTTTTTTACGGTTTCGGACTCACCACGCTGGCCAATCTGGAAGTTACAAGAGTAGCTTTTCTGGCTACCCGCCAACGTCGCCCTGGTGTATGGATTGTCTTACTGGGAGGGTGTTTCTATGCGCTTTGCTGGCTTTTATTCTGTCTGGCGTTTGCTAATATCTATACGCTTCCCGTTTCTATTGACTTTTTTACGCTTGCTTTTCTCAGCATACCCGTATCGTATGCTATCTACTTTGGCTATGATTTTGGTAGAACCAATCGCTCGCTTCGGCAAAAAATAAGCGAAGTCGAAACGCTTTCGAAGGAAAAGCAACAGATTCTCAGCCAGCAAAATGAACGATTAGAACAGCAACTTGCGAACCGAACACGCGAGATTGAGGCCCAAAGTCGCCTGCTCGAACAGCAGCACATCCGCCAGATCGAAACCGAGTTTGAACGCAAACTGGCCGATACTGAGATGGTCGCCCTGCGGGCGCAGATGAACCCCCACTTCATCTTCAACAGCCTCAACTCCATCAAGCTCTATACCATACAGAATGACTCCGAACAGGCCTCCGACTTCCTCACCAAGTTTTCCCGGCTAATTCGGCTGGTGCTGGAGAACTCCCGCTCCGAGCTGGTTAGTCTGCGCAACGAACTGGAAGCCTTACAGCTATACATCGAACTGGAGGCCATGCGCTTCAAGGAGAAGCTGCGCTACCAGATCAGTGTCTCGCCCGAAATTGACCTGCAATACCTTCGTATTCCGCCCCTGCTGTTGCAGCCCTACGTGGAAAACGCCATCTGGCATGGATTGATGCACAAGCCCGAAGGCGGTACCGTCACTATTGAGGTTCAGCAACCACAGGATAATCTGCTGCACATCGAGATCACCGATGATGGAGTAGGACGGCAGCGGGCAACTGAACTGAAGAGTAAGTCGGCCGGTAAGCACAAGTCATTTGGTATGCAGGTGACGGCCGACCGCATCCGGATGATTAACCAGCTCTACAACATGCAGACGCAAGCTCAGATTGAGGACCTGGTTGACAGCTACGGCGAAGCGTGCGGAACACGGGTAACCTTGACGATTCCGGTATGAAGACGTCGCGAAATCATTGGTTAGTTATTCTCCTGCTGGTGGTAGTTAGTCCGCTGCCGGCATGGGGGCAGGCTCCTAACAAACTTTACAGTCAGGTTGATTTACATCGGAACGATCGACTAGCTAAAGATTCGTCGGTAAGAAGCCGACCACCAGGTCAGACCTTAACTCATACGACCCCAATCGGCATAAAAGAAGGACAGCCTTTACATCAACAATTAAGTCGATTGCAGGTGCCTGATCAGACACCAACCAATACGCTGGTATTGGCTTTCTTCAGCGCCGTATTTGGGGCATTATTGTTTACCGGATTGTTTAGCGCAACTCAGTATCTGCTCAATCGGCAAGCACCTTATGGCTGGTACGCTGTCTATCTGACAATGACGTCAATCTGGCTGTTGCATGCAATGAGTATATGGTCTGAAGAAATTACCAGGGTACCAAATATACCAATCTTCTTAAGTCTGCTTGTCATGCTGGATTATAGCATACTGGCATCCTACATCCGCTTTGTTAGCTATCTCCTCGAAGTTCCTCAGCAACAACCCCGTTTCGAACGTTGGTTAGGTTACTTCTATGTATACATTGCCTTATCTGTGCTGGCTTCGGTAACTGAATTGTTCGGTGTGCATTCGTTACAACTATACATGGCAACTAACTTCATAAGCTATGGAGGATTACTACTTTTTATGTTTGGAGTCATACGTAGTAAGCATGTTCTCAAACGATATGCTCTTACGGCTACTATACTATTAGTGAGTGGTGATTGGGTTGCGTTTTTAGCCGGTTATACTAAGCTGACAACAAATAATCACCTAAGTCAAATGCCACTGTTTTTATAGCTGTTAGCAGATTATTAGAAATATTATGTTTTTCGCTGGCTTTAGGACGACGTTTCCAACTAAATACGGAAGAAAAAATTCAGGCTCAGCAGCAATTGATTCAGCAGTTGGAGGAAAACCAACAACTGCAACAAATGCATGCATTTGACCTTCAACGTCAACTGGCTCAACGCGAAATGGAGGTACTGACGACTGCCCATGAACTGGAAGAGCAACGGGTCAGTCAGCTTCGCTCGGATTTTGAGCGACGTGTTGCAGAGGCCGAGATGACCGGGCTCCGTTCGCAGATGAATCCACATTTTATCTTCAACTGTCTTAACTCGATTAAACTCTACGCTATTGAAAACGACTCCGAGAAGGCATCAGATTACTTGACCAAGTTCTCTCGACTTATCCGCCTGGTGCTGGAAAATTCCCGTTCCGAGCGGGTAACCCTCCGCAACGAGTTAGATATGCTACAGCTATACGCCGATATGGAGACCATGCGCTTTAAGCAAAAGCTGTCATTTTTTGTAGAAGTTGAACCGGACGTTGATGTGGGTTTTGTCGAGATTCCGCCCCTGCTGTTGCAGCCCTACGTGGAAAACGCCATCTGGCATGGACTGATGCACAAGCCCGAAGGCGGTACCGTTCGCGTACGGGCCAGCCAGTCGCAGGAAAACCTACTTCAACTAACTATCACCGACGATGGGGTAGGCCGCACCAGAGCCGCCGAACTGAAAAGTAAATCCGCCAGCCACCGCAAGTCGTTCGGCATGAAAATGACCTCCGAGCGTATCGCTTTAGTCAACCAGTTGTACCAGACTCACACCCAGGTAGAAATTCAGGACCTTGTTGATACAGATGGCCTGCCCGCCGGAACGGAAGTGATTATTCAGATACCGATATGAAAGCCCTCATTATTGATGACGAGCCCGACAACGTCCGGTTGCTGGCGCTGCAACTGAACCGGCACTGCCCGCAGGTGGAGGTAGTTGGGCAGTTTACCGATAGTACCGAAGGACTACGAGCCATTCAGGTCCTGCGGCCGGCATTGGTGTTTCTCGACATAGAAATGCCTATAATGAACGGTTTTCAACTGCTCGAACGGGTGGGGGAGGTTAACTTCCACATCGTTTTTGTGACGGCTTATGACCAGTACGCCGTGCGGGCCTTCCGGTTCAGTGCGCTGGATTACCTGCTCAAGCCCATCGATACCGTTGATCTCATTGCCACCGTGCGCCGGGCCGAGACAACTGCCCGCATCAGTCCTCAACAGCTGGAACTGATGCGGCAGTATCATCCCCTGGGGACGACCGCTTCAAGCCCTGCCACCAAAGGGCGTATTGCCCTTCCTCACGCCAGCGGCATGGTGTTTGTTGATACCAAACAGATTGTTTACTGCGAAGCCGACAGTAATTACACCCGCTTTCACCTCGAAAGCGGGGAGCAGTATATGGTCGCCAAAACGCTCGGCGATGTGCAGGAAGTCTTTGAAACCCGCAATTTTCTGCGGGTACACCGGCAGTACATGGTCAATCTGGAACACATTCAGAAACTGGTGAAGGGAGAGGGAACCTACCTCATCCTCAGCAACGGCACCAGCATTCCCGTAGCCCGCCAGCAGAAAGAGCGGCTGATGGAGCGGTTTGGCTGGGTGTAGTTTAATGAATGATTAAGTGATAGAATGATTGAATGATAGGCTTAACTTCCGCTATTCAATCATTCTATCATTCAGTCATTCTATCACTCTTTCACCCCCAAACCGCTCTGAAAAAGGCTTCCAGCTTCACCGGGTCCAGCTGGCCGTCGGTGCGGACGCTGCTGCACAGGTCGAGCCCGAAGGGGTTAACCTGGTCGAGGGCTTCTTTGACGTTGCCGGCGTTTAGGCCTCCGGCCAGAAAGACGGGTATGCTGGCCTGATGCACAATTTGCCGGCTAAGTTTCCAGTTATGGACCCGCCCGGTACCGCCGAGTTCTTTTACCGCCAGTTTAGGGTTGCCGCTGTCGAGCAGCAGGGCGTCTACCTGCTCCGAAAGCTCCAGGGCTTCGTCGACCGAGCGTTCGTCGATGACGTGGATGACCTGCACCAGTTTAATGGCCGGCAGCGCTTCGCGTATTTTCCGGTATTCGCGGTCGGTCAGTTCGTCTACAATCTGGATGGTATTGGTCAGCACCTGGCGCTGGTGGGCAATGATGGCGTCGGCGGTGGTTTCGCTGGTGAGCAGGAAGGTGGCTACCGGCGGGGGCACGGTTTGGGCGATGTCGCGGATCAGGTCGTCGGCGATGGGGCCGGGGCCGCTGGGCATTTTAGCGACAAGTCCCAGCGCTGATGCGCCATGCTCCACGGCGGTTTTCGCTTCCTGGATGGAGCTGATGCAGCAGATTTTGATTCTTGGTTTCATGATTGGTTAACTGGTTCATTGGTTAATTAGTTGACTGGGAATTGTCGGTGATGAGCTACCATTCACCCGATTAACTAATCACCCAATGAACCAATTAACGAAAGTAACGCGTCCAGGTCGGCCATTGTCGTCATCGGGTTCATGAGCGATACGCGAAGGTATACCTGACCGTGAAGGGTAGTCTGTACGATGTAGAACCGGCCGTCGTGCAGCAGTTGCTGACGAATGGTAGTGTTGATCTGGTTTAGCTCAGAAACCGGCGCACCAATGTAACGGAAGCAGACAATGTTGCTTTGCGGTTCCACGGCCAGTTCCAGGTTTGGGTGCTGCCGGACGCGGGCGGCAAACTGCCCGGCAAGTTCATGCAGCGTGTCAACGTTTTCGGCAAAAATCGTTTCACCATACGCTTTCAGAATTGTGTAGATTTTAACGCTCATCATCAGCTTGGTACACTCGAAGGTGCGCTTGCCGGAGTTGAACCAGTCGTCGGCATCGCTGGACCAGAGGTACTGCGCCTGCTGATGGAAGGTGCGGAACGAGTCTTCGTTCCGGCGGAAGATAAGGGAGGTCGCCAGGGCGGGCGTCATCAGCATCTTGTGCCAGTCGATGGTTACCGAGTCGGCGCGGTCGATACCGCTAACCAGGGGTTTATACCGCTCCGAAAATACTACCGCTCCGCCATGGGCACCGTCGACGTGCAACCATAGATCGTGTTTCTCACAGAAATCGGCAATGGCTTCAATATGGTCATACGCCCCGGTGGAGGTAGAGCAGGCGCTGGCCACTACGGCAATGACCCTCAGGCCGTCGGCGGCAGCTTGCTGGTAATAGGCGTCCAGCAGGTCGGTGCGCATCTGGAACTGCTCATTGACAGGGAGTTTGATAATGCCCGCATCGCCGAATCCCATAATGCGGGCGGCCCGGTCAATGCAGTAGTGTGCTTCGGAGGCTACCATCACGGCCAGGCGTTCCTGCGATCCGTGCTGCCATACATCGCCGGGGGCTTTGGCCGCCCGGGCCGCCAGCAGGGCTGTCAGGTTGGCCAGCGTGCCACCCGAGGTCAGGAGTCCGGATGCGTTTTCATCAAAACCAATACGCCGGGCCAGCAACTCCGAGATAATTCGTTCCAGCGGATTGGAGACCAGCCCCATTTCGTAGACCGCCATGCCGTTGTTGAGTACTCCTGACAACAGACCGGCCGTAGCCGCCAGCGGCAGCGGGGGCGATACCTGATGCCCCATGTAACGCGGGTGGTGCAGGTGCGTAGACTGATCAATGACTTTCCGGAAGAAGTCAGAAACATCGCCTGATCCCTGCGCAAAATCGTCACGCCAGAAGGCGAGGTTCTCGTCGGGCGAGCGGTAGGGAATAACGGTAGCCAGTTGCCGGCTTTGGGCCTGTTGCAGGTAATCGGCCAATTGGTCGACCAGGTGGTGGGCCTGCGTGCGGAACGCGTCGGCGGAGTAGGCTTCCTGTAGCATAACGGTGTGGTTTTGTCAGAACCACAAAGATACTACGAGACTACCTTACTTAATCGCTCCTGCGTCGGCTTCAGGTGGTGGTACAGGTGCAGGATGGTGAAAAACAGGATCTCGCGCACGGTCATTTTACCCAGCACCAGGTGGGGGATCTGGTACGTATCCAGCTCCTCCTCCGACCAGCCTTCCAGGTTGGCCGCCAGCGCCTGATGCGCCATGGTAAACCGATCCGTAATGGTTTGCCGGTCGGCCTCCAGATCAGCAGCTCGGGGCGCTACCTGGTCGGGCGCTTTTCGGGGCGTCGTCGAAACCGCCAGATAGGCCTTCTGTATTTCGTCAAATGACTTTGATGGTCGTTCAGCCTGTCCCCACTGGGTAAACACCTCGCGCGGACCGGGCAGAACCTTGTTCAGGCCCCGAATGACCAGAAACAGGTGCTGCAGGGTTTCGGCCACCGACCATTTGCCCTGATCCAGCGGCCCAAAAAAACGCTCGTCCGACACCGGATCAATAGTTGAGTGTACCTCATCAATAGCCCGATGGATGGCGGCCTGAATGTCTTGTTTTATTTGCATGTCTTTCGTGGTTCAGCTGGGAAGTCGGAGCGGTTTTATTGTTTCAGGTTTCAGCGGGGCCGCCCGGCGGTTTAAAGCGACATGGAACCTCAAACATAAAACCTGGAACTTGAAACAATAAAACCTATTTCGGCAAATATATCCGAAAAACCGAACCTTCGCCAGGGCGGCTGGTGGCGGTGATGTACCCTTTGTGATGGTCCATTACTTTTTTGCAGATGGGCAGGCCGATCCCGGTACCACCGTACAGGTTTTTCCCGTGCAGCCGCTGGAAGAGCTGGAAAATGCGGTTGGCATACTTTTCGTCGAAACCGATGCCGTTGTCGGTCAGGCTGATCTCCCAGAACAGCTCCTGCTGACCGGTAGCCGGCTTGCCGGGAATAGCCAGATGAGTTATTGGCCGGGCCGTTATACTAATAACCGGGGGACGGTTGGGATGGCCAAACTTCAGGCTGTTGCTGATCAGGTTCTGGAACAACTGCCGGAGTTGGACCGGATCGCCCATGACGTCGGGTAGCGGCTCAAGGGTGAGGCTGGCCTGCTTATCCTGAATGGTCATTTCCAGGTCGACGGCTACCTCTTCAACCAGCCGGTTCAGGGATACCAGCCGGAAAGGTTGCTGCTGGGTTGAGATTCGGGAGTAGGTCAGCAGATCCTGAATCAGGTTCTGCATACGGTGGGCCGCTTTCTGCATCCGGTTAACGAGGTCACCGGCCTGCTCCGGCATTTCGTACCGGTACTGGTTATGCAGCACATCGCCGAAGGACTGGATTTTCCGCAGCGGCTCCTGCAGGTCGTGCGAGGCTACGTAGGCAAACTCCTGAAGATTTTCGTTGGAACGCTTTAGCTCCTGATTACTCCGCTCAAGTTCGCGCTGATACCGGCGGATATCGGTAACGTCGTTAGCGCCCACAATCACCCCGTCGCCGAAGCGGCTGATCGACAGGTCGACGGCCAGGCTGTGTTCCGGGTATTCCAGGATAGACCGGTAGGGCTCGCCGGTCTCGATCACCCGTACGCAGTGATGAAACATACCCCGCTCTTTGGTGGCTGGGTACAGGTCTGTCAACCGCATTCCGCGAAGCTGCTCTTCCGGAATCGGGAAAAACTGCGGAGCGGTCTTGTTGAACAGGACAACCTGAAAATCCTTGATCTGACCGCCGGCATCCCGCACTGCATCGTACACGATGATGCTGTTCAGGGCACCATCCAGCACGCCCTGAAGCAGTTGCGCCTGATTCTGATGGGCCAGTTGCAGGTGTTTAGAGGTAGTTACGTCCAGAAAGGTGACGGCCAGTTCGTCATCCTGGTACTTCACCGATATATCGAACCAGCGGTCTGCCTGTTCATTGTGCCACTTAAACCGCTCCGACTGCTTTTTATGCACAACGGATACGTACCGGTCAAATAACCCAAGCTCCTGGTGGAACGGCATAACCGAAAGCAGGTATTTGCCCGTAATGGTTTCTTTCGGTATCCCCGTAGCCGATGCCGTTGCCTCGTTGGTGAGCGTAACAATAAAATCAATTACCTGGCCTGCCTCATTCCGCACCGGCTTCAGCATCGAAATCCCCGTGAGCGATGCGTCCAGTACGTTCTGCAGCCGGGCGGCTGTCTGTTCGTACTTGATGGCGGTTGTTTTCAGGGCCGTAACGTCGGAGATGGACGCGACCACACCGTCGCCAAACTTCTGCACCGAATTGTCGAGCCAAACCTGGGCCTGGCCAAAGTAATTTTCCGCCCGAAGCGGAATACCCGTTTCAACGACCCGGGCATAGTGGTCGAAGATGCCATTGTGTTTACCGGCCGGATCAATGGTCAGCATTGACAGGGTCAGGAGTTGCTGCCGGGAGAGGCCAGTCAGTTCCAGGCATTTGTCATTGCAAAAGGTCGTCTGGAAATCAATAATGGTACCGTTGGTATCCCGCACCGCCTGGCAAAGCATGATGCCGCTCTGCACCGTATTCATCACCTTGCTTAGCAGGCGATGCTGCTCCTCACGGGCAAATTCAGCCTGTTTGCGGTGGGTAATATCTTTAATGCTTAACGAGAGCAGATCGTCGCCATAGGGGCTGGCCTGTACGTCATACCAGCGATTATTCCAGTTTACGTAACGTTCGGCGCGTAGTTCCCGGCCTGTCTCCAGTACCCCCAATAGTTGTTGAATAAACAACTGATACGCCTTGTCGGGCATCAGCATCAGCGCCGTACGGCCCATAATTTCCTCCCTAGAGAAGCCAACCAGCTGCACACCGGCCGCATTGATCAGCACCAGTTGGAGGTCAATCAGTCGTTGCTGTCTGTCGCGGATGCCCCTGCATAGCACAATACCGTGGGTGGTGCTGTTCAGGGCGTGGGTATACAGGTCGGCCTGCTGCTGCAGCCGGAGCTCATTGGTTTTTCGGTCGGTAATATCCAGGTACGACATCACCAGGCAATCGTCCAGCTTCACGGCCGAAATATCAAGCCACGTAGAAAGCGAACGACCCGGAAACAGGTGATTTACCTCAAACCGGGCCGACTGGCCGGTTTCGATGACGGTTCGGTACTGGTCAAAGACCGGGCTTTGGGTAGCGTCTGGAAATAAGGTAAGCAGCGTCTGGCCAACGAGCTGCCGGGCCGGAACGCCCAGGTCTGTTTCTGCCGCTTTGTTCAGGGATAGTAGGCGAAAATCTACCACAGCGTCCTGTTCATCACGCAGGCATTGGTAAACCATCACGCCGTTCAGCGAGCAGTCCAGCACACTCTGAAGCAGACTGGAGGGGATCGGTGAAGATGTCGCTGTCATAAAGGCCGAGACCAGTGTCTCCAGAGAAGACTTTTCAAGTTACGATTATGCTTAAATATAAGAGGATTTTACGGGAAATCCTCACTTGAGATAAACTGGTGTCGGATAACCGTTAGCAGGTACGGATATATACGTAAAAAGGCGCTGCCCGGATGATTCTACTTACAAAAAAGGTTGGACAGGGAGCCGAAACGTACCCACGAATTTTAGGTCGTCAGCACTACAAAAGGCCGGAAACGTAAAGGTACATTCGTCCATGACCGCAGTAACTACACGGCTTTTTAATTGGTACTTCGTTAGGTTTTGGTTAGTTTCAGCTTTCTTTGGCATAGGCCGGTGATATGGTTATTTACGATTGTATTACTTTGATTAACAATTAATTACTTTCTCTGCGGTGTCTGCCGGTGCCAGTTTGTGATAATCCATTATGAAGAAAGGCTTTACGGTTCTGCTCGTAAGTTTACTGCTTTGGCCGCTCTGTGCGCCGGCGCAAATAACCGTTGCTGACAGCCTGCGCAGGGTTTTGCGTCAGCATGCGCAGGCCGATACAACCCGCGTTCGCCTGCTCAATAATCTTAGCCGGAAACTGGATACGACCCGGGCCGCGGAGGCCTCGGCATTAAGCCAGGAAGCGTTACAGTTGGCCAGGCGGCTGGGCGACGTAACCGGCGAGGTAAATGGGCTGATGGTGCTGGCCGACTGGGCGGACAAACAGGGTGAATTCGACCGGGCTGTTGCCCATTACCAGACGGCACTGAGCCGGGCCATCTCCTCCCAAAGCAACAGACTACAGTATGCGGTACTTCGCGACATGAGTTGGTTATACCAGCATCATGATCAGTACGATGAAGCGCTGCGCCTGCTGAAACAGCAGAGCAAGCTGCTACAACCGTTGGGAGACAAGCGGTTGTATATCGAGAATTTAACCAAAACGGCCGGTGCTTATCTGTCGAAAGGTGACTATTCCCGGGCGCTGGCCCTGGCCAGCAGGGCGTCGACTATTGCTGAAGGCTTTGGCGATACGTTACTGATGATTCAGACACGATCCGAACTGGGGATACTGTACACCATGTTGAGAGACATTGACAAAGCTGTGGAGTACCAGCAGAAGGCTTATCAACTGGCCAGGCAGTCGCCCTACAAAAAGTGGGAGAGCATCGCGCTGAGCCGGATGGGAGAGGCCAGACTCGCGCAGGATAAGCCCAAAGAAGCCGCCAGTTTATTCAGAAAAGCCCTGGACGTGTTGGAGCCCCTGGAGAACGAAGTTGTTGCGGTGGCTATTTGCGAAGGCGATCTGGCCGACGCCTTAGACCGTTTGGGCAGGCATCAGGAGGCCTTAACATACGGTTACCGGGCCCTGGCGACGTTGAAGCCTACCAAAAATTTATCCACCAATTCCTGGATAGAAGCCATTCTGGCCCGAACGTATCTGCATATCAGCCGGCTCGATAGTGCAATCCTGCTGGGAAAGCGAAGCTTCGATATGGCCCGGCAAATTGGCCATAAAGAGTTCTGCCGGGACGCCAGTGCGTTGCTGGCGGAGGCTTATGCCAAACAGAACGACTACAAAACAGCGTACCAGTACCGAAATTTCCACCTGGCTTATAAAGACAGCCTGCTGAATGATGAGACCTCCCGCCGGGTGGCGGTGCTGGACAACGAGAGTAAACTCTCCCGGACGCGGGCCAGGCTCGCCCTGCTCGAAAAAGACAAACAGCTTCAGCAAGTTGACGCAAAACGAAAAGAGCTGATTCTCTGGTCTTTGCTGGCCGTGGTGCTGCTGACACTGGCCCTGGTGGTCCTGCTGGTCCGCAATAACCAGCACAAACAGCAGCAGGCCGATCAGCTCCTGGCTCTCGATGAGCTGAAAACCCGCTTCTTCTCCAACATCACCCACGAATTTCGGACACCCCTGTCGCTGATTATTTTGCCGACCGAGCAACTCCTGCGCGAAAAGAATCTGTCCGAAGCGGTACGCCGGGGATTGTCGGCCGTTGATCGCAACGCCCGGCAACTGCTGCGGCTCATCAACCAGTTGCTGGACCTCTCCAAACTGGAAGCCGGTAGTATGAGCACAGCCGGCCTGGCGGGTAATCCGGTAGAGTTTATCCGGCAGATGGTCGAGTTGTTCAGGCCGGCCGCCGAAGGTAAAGGCATCCAACTGGTCTTCACCGCCGACTCACTGGCCACGGATTGTCTGTTCGATGCTGATAAGTGGGAAAAAATCAGTTACAATCTGTTGTCGAACGCGCTGAAGTTTACGCCCGCCGGAGGCCGGATTCAGGTCAACGCGCTTCTGACTAATCCGCAGCAGCTTCATGTGCAGGTCATTGACACCGGCATTGGCATATCGGCCGACAAGCTGCCTCGTATCTTCGACCGCTTCTACCAGGTCGATCAAACCCGCACGCGTTCCTACGAAGGCAGCGGTATCGGACTGGCGCTGGTAAAGGAGTTGACTCAGCTGCTGAACGGGCAGATCACCGTAGCCAGCGAACCCGGGCACGGAACCCGGTTCGACCTGTATTTGCCGTTGCGGGCGGCCGAAGGCGGAGAGCAGCCGGTGTCGGTGCTGCAGGCGGTGCCGTCGCCACCCTTTCAGGTGGCCGATTCGCCCGAAGAGACAACTACGACCGGGTCTGCGGGTAAACCCGTTATTCTGGTAGTTGAAGATAATAATGAGTTACGGGAATTTATCGCCCAGGGGCTGGCGGAGACCTATCAGGTTCTGACTGCCGCTAACGGAAGCGAGGGCTGGCAACGTGTCCAGCTTGATCTGCCCGATATTGTTCTCAGCGATGTGATGATGCCCGATATGGATGGCTATGAGCTTTGCCGGTTGATTAAAGAATCGCCCGAAACCAGCCATATTGCCGTGGTGCTTTTAACGGCCCGGACTTCCTACGAAAGCCGCATAGAAGGCCTGTCGCAGGGGGCCGACGATTACCTGCCCAAGCCGTTCCATTTCGATGAACTGCTGCTGCGCATCCGTAACCTGCTCGACCGGCGGCAGAAGGTATGGGACTTCTATGCCCGGCAGTTATCCGACCCCGATGCCAGTGTGCTTCCGGAACTGGACGAAGACCCATTATTGAAAAAGCTCTCCGGCATTATCGACGAAAACCTGGAAAATACGGAATTTGGCGTAGAGGAACTGGCAACCGAAGCCGGCATCAGCCGTCGTACCCTGAACCGCAAACTGACCGCCCTGGCCGGCATATCGGCCAATGATTTTATCCGCCGGCACCGGCTGAAGCGGGCCGTTGAGTTGCTTCGAAGTGGCTCCGGCATTGCCGAGACGGCCTACCGGGTTGGTTTTGAAAACCCATCATACTTTACCTCTGTGTTCAAGGAGGTTTATAAAGTGACGCCCTCCGAGTTTGTGGCCCGGTAGGGAGCAGGCTGCGGACAGGCAGCAGCGTGAAGCTATCACAACAATTTACGGGAATTTGCTATCATCTAGTCCGTGGCTCACCTGATCGGATCTGCCAACCAGGCGCTGCCGTATATGCGGCAGGTAACGATCGGGTTGAGGGGCTTTCCGGAGGCAGGTAAGGCATGAGGAAAAACCGGTGTACTTACCGTTGGCTAAAAACGCCTGATTATCAGCGGGTGAGACGCTAACTTTTGCTACATTTAACAAAAGTTGGGCCCAGACCCGACGCCACACCTCCATACCGAAGTTTCTTTTTCCTCTGCCACTTTTTAACCAATTCTCTATATGAATGCACGTTTCTTTTTCCGCGCTGTATCTATATGGGCGCTGAGCCTGATGCTGGTAACGCTGAGTTACGCTCAGAACCCAGCTCCGCAACGACAATATTCTGAAGTCATGTACCACAAGCTAAAGCCCGGTCATACACTACAGGAGGCTTTGGCTATCGAGGATGAATGGAAGAAAATTCACCAGGTGCAGGTGGATAACGGACATTTGACCGGCTGGTATGTAATAACCAAAGCCATTACGTCGAACCCGAACCAAACAGCTTACGATTATATCACCATCAAGAACTTCTCTGATTTTGGGGTATTTGGAAATGGATACCCGCAAAGTCATTTAGAGAAGGTATTCGGGAGCAGTGCCAAAGATAAGTGGGAGGGTCTGGGTAAGCGCACCGAGGCAGTGAAGGAAAGCGTCAAAATGGAAATCTGGGAGGGTGTCGATGCCGCCTGGAATGAGAAGCAACTTCCGCCCGACAAATCATCCATCTGGGTAATTGATTGGATGCGGGTAAAAGACGGCAAATATGCTGAATACGTGGCGCTGGAGCAGGACATGAAAAAACTGCACCAGGAACGAATCAAAATGAACATTATAACCGGTTGGAATCTGTCCGCACTGAAGTACCCGGCCGGCAGCGAGAACGGATATGATTATGCTACCGTGAACTACTACGGCAGTACCAAAGAACTAGGCGATGGCCGGTACGCCGAAGCCTTCCAGAAAGCCATGCCGGGTCAGGACGCTAAAAAGCTGACCGACCGGATTTACCAAACCCGCGACCTGGTGCGGCAGGAGATATGCGTGCTGCGAAATTTTGCGGTGAAACAACCTTCCCTGGCCGCTAAATAGTCTTTATTGGTCCATATAATCCGTTCTGTCTCGGCACTGGTCACCGGGATGGAACGGATTATTTTTTAATAATGAACCGGCTACTACCTGGTACAACCGTTTACGAACTGGCAGATGGCAACGGGCTTCAGAATCCGCTAATTTTCTGTGCATAGCGAAACGCTTTCGTTGGTGTGCAAACCTGATCGATGCATGATAGCCCTATCGACGCCCACCCCTGTTGCTGAAAACGGGGCAGTCCGGCCTACCATTCAGGCTGAGCGTGTTACTACCATTGACATTCTCCGGGGCGTTGCCTTGCTGGGTATTCTGCTCATGAATATCGTACTGTTTGCGTTGCCGCCGGCGCTATTTCGGGAGCAGGTATTTGCGCATCCCGGCGATACGAACTATTGGGTATACCTGATTACCAATGTTCTGTTTGAGGGTAAGATGCGGGCCGTTTTCTCCCTGCTCTTCGGTGCCGGTGTCCTGCTCTTTACCTCCGGCAAAGAAGCTGCTTCGGAGGGCAGCATTGTCGTGGCCGACCTTTACTACCGGCGCATGTTGTGGCTAATTGTTTTTGGGCTGGTCGATGCGTTTTTGCTGCTCTGGTTCGGGGATATTCTGTACGGGTATGGGCTGGTCGGTTTGTTGCTGTTTGCGTTTCGCAACGCAGCGCCCCGGCGATTACTGCTCGGGGCCTTGCTGTGTTTTGCGTTCCACCTGTTTCTGAACTGGTGGGATTTTGCCGAAACCGGCGAAAAGCGGCAGAAATACCTGGCGGCTGTCGCGCTCGAAAAACAGCACAAGACTTTAACCGAAGCTCAACAGGGGGACAAAGTAGCCTGGGAGGACATGCTAAAAGGGCGGCAGTTTAACCAGAAAAAAGTCGACAAAGAGATTAAGGCCATGCGCGGCAATTATGGGTCAGTCTGGCATCAAATCCGGCCGCGAAGTGTCTTTTATGAATCTGAACTCTTCTACCGCTTTCTGATCTGGGATGCGCTCGGCATGATGCTCCTCGGTATGGCCTTGTTTAAATGGGGCGTGCTAACCAACCGGGTAAGTAGTCGAACGTATTGGGGTATGGTGGTGCTGGGGTACGGCATCGGTATTCCGCTGGGCTGGTGGTCGGTTGTGCAACAGGCAGACTTGTACCAGAACGCTGCCCAGGCGGTCGATACGCAATGGTTTCCGGCCCCCGGCGGCACGTACGACATCCGGCGGACACTGGTGGCGCTGGGGCATATCGGGGTGATTATGCTGCTGTACCGGTCGGGCCTGTTTAGTGGGCTGTGGCGCCCTTTGTCGGCAGTAGGGCAGATGGCCTTTACCAATTACGTGATGCAAACGCTCCTCTGCACCGGTATCTTCTACGGCTACGGACTAGGCTATTATGGTGCCTTGCCCTATTACCAGCTTTATTATGTGGTACCAGGCATCTGGGCACTGCAACTCATTATCAGCCCCATCTGGCTGCAAAACTTCCGCTTCGGTCCGTTGGAATGGGTCTGGCGCAGCCTGACCTACTGGCAGCGGCAACCCATGCGCCGGACAGCCGGACTGCATTAAGAATGGGTGGATGCCGGCGAAGACGTAGTTACCTATATTGCTATAAAGCTCCAGATCTATGAAAAACAGGCTGGCCGCTGAGGAGTTAAAATAGCCTGGGAAAGAGCATTCAAGGGTATAAGTTTAATTCTGCGAGCTGCTGTCTGAAGATTAACCGTTCGACCTCGTTGAATTTAAAAATCTGTGCCGTGGCTTTGCCAATATCAGTTTTTCCGTGAATAGCTCCGTCATCCAGGGTAAAGTGGTAATCCAGGAGTCCCTTCTGGGATTGAAGAAGCGAATCACCGTCTCATCGTCGTTGACGAATGTACCTACGTCAGAGCCTTTGTAAAAATTGCAGTCGGGGCAACAGTAGGCTAAGTTGTCAAAAGCGTTTGTGCCGCCGTGCTTAATACTTCGGATATGCTCAATATGAAACGAATAGAATGATAGCTTTTCAGACAACAGGCAATATTCACACTGGAAATTAGCGCGTATGGCAACTTTCTTTTTGAGCGCAGCAGGTACTGCCCTGCTCATCGATGTAACATTTTTAAAGCCCTTGCTTTGGCGAGTCCAACAATTCGGTTGATGATTAAATACTGTTCTAACTCACTGCGTTCTTCGGTTGAGAGAGGAGCTTCTTTTTGTTTATCAAGCAGAAAGTCAAGTCGTTGCTGGTGAACGGCCGAAGGCTTAAAGTCGATGACTCTTTCCGGATTCATACCAGCAATAAACATCGAGATTTCATCAAAAACCGTTGTTCTTCTGAGCATACTTACTGTGTTTTGACTTAATACAAAGATACCTTTTTCGTTCTCACCGGAAAACCCCTGCCATAAAATTCACCGCATGCTGACCGACAATAGACTAATTGCATTTACAAGACAGAAACGGTAGCTTTAAGGGACAAGTTTCGCATCCTAACCCTACCTTGAAATGCCTGTTCCTACAACCCAGACTCCATCGCTGCGGGCCGGCTGGTATGCCGTAGCTATTTTGCAGGTGGCTTATATTTCCTCGTTCATCGACCGGCAAATTCTGAGCCTGCTCGTGGGGCCGATGAAACGCGATATGCTCCTAACCGATACGCAGGTCAGCCTGCTGATGGGCCTGAGCTTTGCCTTGTTCTACACGTTTCTGGGTATCCCCTTTGGGCGCTTGGCCGACCGCACCAACCGCCGTAATCTCATCATCTGGGGTATTTCGCTCTGGAGCCTGATGACGGCCGTCTGTGGGATTGTCAGCAGTTACACCCAATTCTTTTTGGCCCGGATGGGGGTGGGGGTAGGAGAAGGTACACTCTCGCCCGCAGCGTACTCGATGCTGGCCGATTATTTCCCAAAGGACAAACTAGCTACGGCCATCAGCATTTATTCGGCTGGTGTTTTCATTGGCTCCGGCTTCGCCATGCTTATCGGCGCAGTATTAGTGGGAGCCCTTAGTAATGCCCCGGCGATAACGCTGCCTTTTGTAGGAACGGTATTTGCCTGGCAGCAGATCTTCTTTTATGTGGGCTTGCCGGGGCTGCTGATTGCAGTATTGTTGCTAACGGTGAAAGAGCCTGCCCGGCAGGGCTTATTGACGCCAGCCGGTGACGCAGTTGCGACCCCTACCGTGCGCGAGGTGCTGGGGCTAATTGGCCGGCAACGGGCTGCTTTCTTCTCCGTCACATTGGGTATTACATTCGTATCACTCGTTTCATATGGAATGGCCGCCTGGGTGCCAACCTTTTTTGTCCGGACGTTCAACTGGCCAATGGCCCAGGCCGGGCTGGTCTTTGGGGTCATTATTACCTTGTTTGCTACGTCGGGCATCATTATTGGCGGGCGGCTGGCTGACCGCTTTGTCCGGAGAGGCCAAACGGATGGGCGGCTGCGCGTGGGTTTGATGGCGGGCGGAGGAACGCTGCTGGCTTCGTTTTATCCTCTTCTCGACAATACAGTTGTTGTAGTGGCGGTATTAGCGGTAGCCAGTTTCTTCAATGCGTTTGCCCTGGGCGCTTCGGCTACGGCCATTCAGGAATTGATGCCCAACCGGGCGCGGTCCCTGGCCTCGGCCATCTTCCTGTTCGTGCTCAACCTGATTGCGATGGGCTTCGGGCCTACTTCGGTTGCGTTGCTGACCGATTACGTTTTCCAGAACGAAGGGGCCGTTCGGTACTCGCTGGTAATTGTTATTGCCGTCGGCAGCTTGCTGGCAGTTGTATGCTATAGCTTAGGGTTGGCCCCCTACCGCCGGTCTATCGAACGACTGAGCCGGCCGGTAGTAGCTGAAAAATCGCTGTAACGGGTTTCCAGCTTATTTTTTATACCAGTCAATTGTGCAGAAAAAAACGCTGTCCTGTCTTATTGATTCCCTTGAAATAAATCATTTTAGGTAAAGGTATTAGCTCGATTAGAACAAGAGGGTTCAGTCTCTACCTATTATAGGCTGTTTGGAAATCTGTAACTTTGTCATAAGGAACAGCAAACAGTATGAAAATTCTGGTTATCGAAGATGAGGTTAAGACGATTCAGAGCATCAGGCAGGGGCTGGAGGAGCATCAGTGGGAGGTCGATGTTGCCTACGATGGCACCATGGGCTTCCAGCTCGCTACGCGAAATCCTTATGCACTCATAATCTCCGATATTATCCTGCCCGGCATAAACGGTCTGGAACTGTGTCGAAAGCTGCGGGAGGCCCAGGTATCAACACCGATACTACTGCTGACCGCGCTGGGAACAACCGATGACAAGGTAGTTGGCCTTGATGCGGGGGCAGACGATTACCTGCCTAAACCCTTTGAATTTCGGGAACTGATGGCGCGCGTCCGGGCGCTCACCCGCCGGACCGGCACAGTGGGGCAAACCGCCAATCTGCTGAAAATTGCGGACCTGGAACTGAACCCGGACACAAAAAAGGTAGTGCGGGCGGGAAAGGAGATTACGCTGACGGCCAAAGAGTTTCAACTTCTCGAATACTTTCTGCGCCATCAGGGGCGCGTAATTTCTAAGGTGGAATTAGCCGAGAAATTCTGGGATGTGACGTTCGATACCGGTACCAATGTAATTGAGGTGTACATCAATTTTCTGCGCAAGAAGATCGATAAGGATTTTGAGCCTAAGTTGCTGCATACGCAGATCGGGATGGGCTATGTTGTAAAGCTTCCGTCGCAATGATCAATATCCGTACCCGGCTTACCTATCAGTTTGTTTTGCTGGTCACGCTGATCCTGCTGCTCTTCTCGGTGGGCGTCTACTTTTTCAGCCGGCTTTATCTCCAGAAACGATTTTATAAACGGCTCCAGGACCGTGCCCTCACCACGACCACCCTGCTTTTTGATCTTAAACAGACCGATAGTACAGTCCTGCGCCTGATTGATGCCCCCAACCGGGAGCCCCTGCTGAATGAAAATATTTCGGTGTATAACGAAAAGACCAGACAGGTTATCTTTTCCACCAATCCGGCGAACTCCCGCTTCCACGAACAATTTATTCCCCTGCTCAATCCGGCATCGCAGACCGTGTTTCTGAACCGGAACGAATACCAGATCGTAGCGATTCACCTGACCAGGGGGCAGACCGGAAACTGGGTCATTGTCAGCGGCATCGATCAGGCCGGTAGCGACGCGCTGGACGACCTCAAAAAGATCCTGATCGTGATGGTCCTGGTAGCCATTCTGCTGCTGGGCGTGTCGGGTTGGTTCTTTGCCGATCGGGCACTGGCTCCCATGTGGGGTATTGTGCAGCAGGTGAATGCCATCTTCCCGGCTAATGTGCAAAAGCGGGTTCGGCACCCGAACAGTTCTGACGAGATTGGTGTGCTGGTCGCTACCTTCAATCAACTGCTCGACCGGATTGAGCAGGCCCTGAATACCCAGAAGATGTTTATCGCCAATGTCTCCCATGAACTGAAGAACCCGCTGACCCGAATCAGTTCGCAGATCGACGTGGCGCTGATCCAGAAACGCGAACCGGAAGTGTATGAACGAACGCTCCAGTCGTTGCAGGAAGATGCGCAGACGCTCACCCAACTGACCAATACGCTGCTGGAACTGGCCAATACCGTCGCTCAGGCCAGAGACCTGCCCCTGGAGCCTGTCCGGATGGATGAGCTGCTCTGGGAGGCCAGACTACAGCTCCAGCAATGGCATACCGATTATCAGGTACAGCTCAACTTTCCCGACTTTCCCGATGAGGAGGATGCCTTGATTGTCCGGGGTAATAAACCTTCGCTGAAGGTGTTGCTGATGAATCTGATGGAAAATGCGGGTAAATTCTCAACAAACAACACGGCTGTGGTGACTTTTGCTGCCCGTGCTGGCATAATCACGATAACGGTATTCAACGAGGGCCCACCGATACCGCAGACCGATCTGCCCCATATCTTCCAGCCGTTTTTTAGGGGTAACGCCACCGCTCAGTCGAGTAAGGGACACGGGGTAGGGCTGGCGGTGGTTGCTCAGGTTACGGAGCTTCACCAGGGCCAGATCAGCGTACAGTCTGGCCCCCAGGGCACGACCTTTACCCTGACACTTCCAACCGCTACCGCAATTTAAGGTGAATTTAAAGTGGGCTTAAGTCGAGGTTAAGTTGGCGGTAGTTGCTTTGCACCACTACCTACCAGACATCGATTTAATGGAAGTGACAGGCAATAAGCAGGGGAACCTGAATATAATTATCGGGGCCCTGGTTGGGGTGCTGGCTTTGCTGGCCTACCTGTTTATCGGCTCCCGCAACGAAACCCTCGAAGTACAGCGGCTGCTGACGACCAAAGTAGAACAACTGGCGTCGACCCAGGTCAGGTTGGATTCGCTCTCTAAGGTGCTGGATGAAAAAATAGCGGAGGTGCGCCAACTGGGCGGCAGCCTGACCAAACTGGAAAAGATTCGCCGGCAACTGGAAACGGACAAACAGAAGCTTAAATACGACCTTAATTTCTCTCTTCAGCAATACAATCTCAAAATAGGCGAGTACAACGAGTTTCTGGCCCAGAACGATGTGGAGATCCGGAAGCTCCGGCGCGAGTACAGCTCCCTGCTCAGCCGGGCACGGGTGCTCGAACAGGAGAAGCAAACCATTCTGAACGAAAACGAGGGACTGAAACAGGAAAAAGAAGTGCTGGCCCAAACGGTGGTGGACTACTCTCGCCAGAATGCCGACCTGACCAGTAAAGTGACGCTGGCGTCGGCCATGCAGGCGGTGAATGTAGCGGTACTGGCCGTGGCTCCCAACGGCAGGGAACGCACCGGCAGCTCGTACAAAGCGTCCAGAATCGACCGCTTGAAAATAACGTTCGTCATGCCATCGAATCCGGTAGCGGTAAAGAACAACAAAGACATCTACGTGCGTATTCTGGATGCCAACGGGGCGGTGGTCAGCGACAACGGCATTGGTGGCGTAACCTGGGTCGAAGGCCGGGAAATCGGATACAGTACCCGACAGACTGTACCGTTCGAAAACAATGACCAGCACGTAGACATCCTGTTCCGGCGGGATGCCCCCTACAAGCCCGGCGCTTACCAGGTGGAGTTGTACGCCGAAGGCTTTAAAATCGGTTCCGGCAGCTTTGAGGTAAAGTAACTGCCCGGCTTTCTCTTTCCATTCTCTTCACCGATTAGTATGATTCCAAACCGTACCCGGTCATCAGCGGGTCTTCAGCAATATTTTAAGATAATACCATTGGCTTTGCGGCCTTTTGGAGCCAGAATGGCGAGTATGGCGAAGCGTCTGTCTGGTCGGTACGGGCAGTATCCCCTGGCGTATACCGGCCTCGGCTATCTGTTCTTTACGATGGCGTTTTGCTACCATCCCATTGACGGGCACTGGCTGACCGGCTTTGTGATGATGACGCTGCCCCTGGCAATTCTGAGCGGCCTTGTCGCCAGTATCTACCTGATCTGCCGGGGGGAAAAAACAATAGCGACCGCTGGCCTGATCTGGGTGCTGTTTTCCCTGCCGGTTGTTAAACGGCTGATCGGCACGAGCAGCGGCCTCGGGCAGTTTGCGTTGAACCAGGCTCCGGCCCTGACCATTCTGAGTTTCAACAGCGAATCGTTCTCCGAAGCAGCGGGTCATTCGGCCGACTTTCCGGCGCTGAAAGCCGACATTGCCTGTTTTCAGGAGTACGCTCCCAACGTTGGTATTGAGAAGCAATACACCGCCAAAGTGGAGAAGCTGACCTGCTTTGACCAGGGACGGGAGGTAGGACTGGCACTGCTGTCGAAATACCCTGTCGTGAATCAGTACGGCCGGATTTGGGACCGGGTCAGTGGCCCGGACATAAATGGCTTTCTCTGTGCCGACATTGCTTACGGGCCCGATACCATTCGGGTGGTCAACGTGCATCTGTGGTCTATGGGCGTGCGTATTAAACAGGCTTTTGATGCCCTGAAGACCGGAGACCTGCGGCTTTTCTCGTTTGAGTTTTTTGATACACTACGCCGGTTAAAAGAAGGCTTTGAATACCGAAGCGAACAGTTGGCTGAAGTTGAATCGTACGTGGCCGGTAGCCGGTACCCCGTTATTATCTGTGGCGACTTCAACGAGACACCGTTCGGCTATTCCTACGGCAAACTGAGCCTGAACTTCCGCAACGCCTTTGAAGAGGCCGGCGATGGAATGGGTTTTACGCTGAACCGGCATCCGTACTGGGTTCGGATCGACCAGCAGTTTTTCAGCGCCGATTGGGCCGTTACTTCTTGCCAGACCTTATCGAACATTTCCTTTTCTGACCATTTTCCGGTGGTAGCCCGGTATGTGCTGAAGAGATCAGCGGGTGCGCCTACACAGTTAGCAGCACAACACAAAAGGACCGTTCAGGAAATTGCACAGAAATAAATAGTTTTTGTGCTATTGAAGGTTGTGCGATTATGGAAGAATGCAGATATTGACATCACTTACAGTTAAGGGGAGTTAAACTCGTTTGCTATGAAGCTGATACTTGTGGTGATGTGCATAGGCCTGTCGACAACCTGGGTAACTGCCCAGACTTTCCGATCCAGGGGAACCATCGTGATTGTGCAGGAGTGGGAGCGCTCACCGGCTGCAGACCGGTCAACCTCTTTCATTACCACCCGCAGTTCCCTGGTCATTATTTCCGCCGACTCCCTCACGACAACTCCCATACGCCCCCTCCACCGGATCTACCCTGAACTTTTACCCGCTCCGAAAAAAAACAGGGCCATCGAACAGGAAGATGAGGCTATCGACTTCCTGGAAGAAACAGAACTCTCGTCAATATTTTCCATGTTTCCCTCAGGGAAACCTGTAAATTCGGCCCTTTGGAAAGCTCCAAGACCTAAAAAGCCGTTTTAATTCTCCTCTTGCATGTCTAAAATACTCGCTTTAGCCTTTCTATTTGCAGGCTGCTCCGTCGCTTCGGCCCAGATTCAATGGTCGGCCGATGGTAATGCCTATACCAACAGCGTTTCGGGTAATATTGTCCGGACTACACTGCCCGGCAGCCAGACCGCGGTTGTTGTATCCAAACAGAACCTGATCAACCCTGCTACAAGGCAGCCGATCGCCGTTGCAGCCTATGCTTTTTCCAGTGACAGCACCAAGGTTTTAATCTTTACCAACACGGCCCGGGTCTGGCGCGACAATACGCGGGGCGACTACTGGCTACTAAACCGGTCAACTAATCAATTCAGGCAATTAGGAAAAAACCGGCCTGGTCAGTCGCTGATGTTTGCCAAATTGTCGCCCGACGGGCAGAAGGTAGCCTACGTGAGCGAACAAAATCTGTACGTAGAAGACCTAACCAGCGGACAGGTTGTTCCGCTTACCACCGACGGTACCCGCAAGCAAATCAATGGCACCTTCGATTGGGCGTATGAAGAAGAATTCTTCTGCCGGGATGGTTTTCGCTGGAGTCCCGACAGCAAGCAGATTGCCTATTGGCAAATTGATGCCTCCGGCATCCGCGATTACCTGATGCTCAATACCACCGACTCAACTTATTCCTTCACCATTCCGGTAGAATACCCAAAAGTAGGTGAAACACCCTCATCGGCCCGTATCGGGGTGGTTAATGCAGCGGGTGGTTCCACAACCTGGCTGAAGCTTCCCGGCGATCCCCGGCAGCATTACCTGATCCGGATGGAGTGGACACCCGACGCGCCGGAACTGATTGTACAGCAAATGAACCGGAAGCAGAACCAGACTACCCTGTTCATCGCCAAAGCCGCCGATGGCACCGTTCAGCCAATATATACCGAAAAGAACCAGTCTTGGGTTGATCCCCAGCAGGTTGCCAATACTCCCTCTCCGGAACTGGGTTGGTGGTGGACCGAAGGCGGTAAGTCATTTCTGTGGCTGTCGGAAAAAGACGGATGGCGGCACCTGTACCGGATCAGCCGGGATGGTAAGAAAGAAACCTTGCTGACCCCCGGTGCTTACGATGTAGCCCGGTACCTGACGCTGGATGAGAAAGCTAATTACGTCTACCTGATAGCCTCGCCCGACAATGCCACGCAACGGTACCTGTACCGGATAAAAGCAGATGGAAAGGGCACGCTCCAGCGGTTGTCACCCGCCGATCAGCCTGGCACCCATAATTATAGCCTTTCTCCGAACGGTCAATTGGCTTCGCACTCATTCAGCAGCCACCGGGTAGCGCCCGTTCAAGAGTGGGTACACCTGCCCGATCACAAGCCTATAAGCACTAATACGGCACGGGTCAGACCATCTGTGCGAAAACGGAATGTCGAGTTCTTTACGGTTACCACAGACGATGGCATTACCCTCGACGGCTGGATGGCCAAACCTGTCGGCTTTGACAGCACCAAAAAATACCCCGTTTTATTTTACGTGTATGGGGAGCCGTGGAGTGTTACCACCAATGATAACTACCAGGCCGGAGTAACGGATAATTTCGATAGCAATACCTTGGATTCCAACTACTGTTACGTAGCTCTCGACAACCGGGGGACGCCCACCCTGAAGGGGGCCGCCTGGCGCAAAGCCATTTATCGGCAGATCGGCCGGGTCAACATTCGGGATCAGGCTATGGGTACGAAGAAGTTGCTCCAGCAGCGGCCTTACTTAGACCCCAGCCGGGTAGCGGTCTGGGGCTGGAGTGGCGGGGGCGCTACTACGCTCCATCTGCTGTTTCAATACCCGGATATCTACCAGACCGGCATCGCCGTGGCGGCCGTGACCAATCAACTCCTGTATGACAACATCTACCAGGAGCGCTACATGGGCTTGCCGCAGGAGAATCGCGAGGATTTTGTGGCTGGCTCGCCGATTACCTATGCTAAAAACCTCAGAGGTAACCTGCTCTATGTACACGGTACCGGCGACGATAATGTGCATTATGCCAACTCGGAGCAACTGGTCAACGAATTGGTGCGCCATAACAAACAGTTTCAGTTGATGGCGTACCCAAACCGCAGTCATGGCATTGGTGAGGGAGCCGGTACCCGCGAGCACCTCCGGACGCTGTTCACGAAGTTTCTGCTGGCGCATTGCCCGCCCGGTGCCCGTTAGTGGGATTTCGTTGTATATTGCTTTATAAACAGATCTCACCAGCATGCACTTTCCTTCAGCCTTCAAAACCATACTTGTCAGTTGCGCTGTCCTGCTTACGGGACAGACCATCAGCGCACAGACCCCCGCTAAAGCAGTGTCTGCGAAGGTAGACGCTTTGTTTGCCGAGTGGAACAAACCCGGTAGTCCCGGAGCCGCCGTGGGGGTAGTTCATAAGGGACAGCTCATTTATGCCAAAGGGTTTGGGGAGGCTGACGTAGAAACAGGAGCGCCCATCCGGCCGGAGACAATTTTTCATGTAGCCTCGGTTTCCAAGCAATTTACCGCCTACGCCATTGTTATGCTGAGCCAGCAGGGTAAACTGTCGCTGGACGACGACATAAGGACGTACCTCCCGGAAGTGCCGGACTTCGGCAAGAAGATAACCATCCGGCACCTGATTCACCACACCAGCGGCCTGCGTGACCAGTGGAATCTGCTGGCAATGGCTGGTTGGCAGCTGGATGACGTTATCACAAAGCAGCACATCTTTAACCTGGTTAAGCGGCAAAAGGAGTTGAACTTTGAGCCGGGCAGCCAGTTCGCCTATTGCAACACCGGCTATACGTTACTGGCCGAAATTGTGTCCAGGGTGGGCAAACAGCCCTATCGGGACTGGATGGCCCAGAACGTATTTACCCCGCTGGGGATGAAAAATACCTTATTCTACGACAACCATGAGAGAGTTGTTAAAGGCAGAGCTTATTCGTTTTCCAAATCCTCCGGGCCGGAGAACGAGCCCTATAAGAAAAGCGTGCTAAGCTATGCCAATGCCGGAGCTACCAGCCTCTTTACAACGGTTACCGACCTGGCAAAATGGATCACCAACTTCCGAACAGCTTCCGTTGGCAGCCAGCCAATCATGACACAGATGCTGGAACGGGGGCGGTTAACCAAAGGCGATTCGCTGACGTATGCCTTTGCGCTAATTCATGGCAAATACAAGGGAGTAGCCTTTTATGGTCATGACGGAGCAGACGCCGGGTTTCGGTCAACACTGACCTACTTCCCCAAAGAAGACTACGGAATTATTATTCTTAGCAATGCAGGTGATTTTAACCCCGGCAAAAAAGCCTTTGAGATCGCGGATATTTACCTGGCTGGGCAGCTCAAAGAGGATAAGGCAGCTAAACCGGTTACCGCATCGGTCACCACCAAAGACTATAAAATTGATCCAAAGCTACTCGATCAGTACACGGGCGATTACCAGTTGGCACCTGGTTTTGTCTTGTCGTTTAAGCGGGAGAATGACCGGTTTTTTACGCAGGCAACGGGGCAACCGCAGTTTGAAGTGTTTCCTTCGTCGGATTCCACGTTCTTTTAAAGGTAGTCGATGCGCAGGTCACGTTTCATAAGCCCGTAAACGGAAAGACCAACCGGATTACGCTGCACCAGAATGGTAACCGGTCGGCAAATCGGGTTGAGCCGTTTATGGCCAGCAAAGAAGCGCTTCACCAGTATGTTGGCCGGTATTACAGTCCGGAACTGGAAACGTTTTATACCATTGCGCTGAAGAACGATACGTTGCAGCTTGTGCATATTCACCACGGTGAATCCCGTTTGAATGCTATTGCTACAGACCGTTTACAAGCATCCTGGTGGTTTGTGCAATCCATAGAGATGGTGCGTAACGCCGACAAGGTCATTACGGGGCTTCGTATGTCCAACGGCCGGGTGCGTAACCTTTGGTTCAGGCGGCTGCCGGATGACTTTGGGGAAGAGAAGTTGCCGATAGCCAATAAATAACCAATGAGGAGTTCTCACCAAAGAATACTGCTATAAGTCAAACTAATCAATCCGTGAACTCCAGGTACTCACGGAAACTGACGAACTATTTTTACCGAACACTAATTGAATTTGCCGGCATCATTCGCTTTATCGTAGGTTGACCTCCGCAATAGTCTTGATGGGAGTATCCAACTAAAAGAAGCGGAGACATGTTTACAACACAAAACAAGGCGATCGAGGGTGGGTCACTGGCAACAATAGCCCTCCTTAGTGGAGTGGCAGGTATTTTATTTTGGGCACTTTCCTACGCCTGGATTCCCTTCCGGCTTATAGGACAGGAAACCGAAGTTGTATGGACCTTTGTAGTGATTAGCGAAATTATGGCTGAGGTGGCGGGTCTTAATTGCCATAGTTGCCGGGTTGGTAGCTCGTAAACAACCAGAGCCAGGTAGTGTAGCCTTTTATCGAGCCAGAAAGGGAATCCGGTTAGGGATAACCGTTTGTGTCTGCGTTGTCCTGTTTAATGCGATCGGTATTTTGTTCTTCTCCTAATTTGGTTTTCCCCTCAACTGGTTCAATCGCTCTAGGGCTTTCTGTTGGCGAACCCATTCTTCGGGCGTCCAGGCTTCTTTGTAAGCCAGGCGACGCCAATAGGCCATTTGAATAGACCGCCATAGATTACGGGGGAGAAACCAGTCGGCATCGACACGCTGAGTATGGGAGTAGAGCATACGTAAGTGAATTAATTATAGTTTTTAAAGGGGATTATTGTTTAGGTAGCTAAGCTGGAGCAGCCTTACATCACGGTTATCAGTTCACGATGAAAGGCCTCTTCATCGGCACGGGTTAACTGGCCGTCTTTGACGCAGGAATGATACGCCAGCCCTGTTTCGTAGGCCCGAAGCATATCACCGCTCTTCACTGCCTGTTGATAAGCCCCGTATAGCACCTGCTTTTTGATTTCTTTTGTATGAGCATGGCCCACCTTAGCCAGGAATACAAAGCTGACAATAGCCAGGAACCCCAACGCTTCAAGTGGCAGAAAAGAGGTAACGTAAACATCCAGTTGGGTGTTGATGAGATGTCCTTTCGCCAGTATCAGTAAAGTAGCATCTTTAAACATAGGCTTATCAATTAGTGGGGTGTGAAAAAAAGTCTGGATAGAGACGGAAAATGGGTTTAATTGTTGTCTTCCTCCTTAACGGATGAAGGAGCTTCATCGGGCAGGATAAACAAAAGAAGCAGGCATCCGGTAGCCAGCATAGGCAATACAATCGCTATATTGTCACTGTTTAATCCCAGGTTAGAAATAAACGACTTATAAGCAGCCTGCCCCGAGAACGTTAATCGTTGAACAAAAAGTAAGCTGAAGGCAAAAAGGACCATCAGCAGGGGACGAATATAGCCTTTAACAATTTTCATAATAATGACGTGGTAGTAGAGCACGGGTTAGATACACCCGTGTTTCTGGTATGAACATCGGTGAGAAGTGTCATGCAAAAACCATGCTAATTTGCTTGAAAATTCTCCAAAGCTATCGAACGGCGTGAGGCAATGCCCGAGGACCTGAACAGATTTGTCAGACCCTTTTCCTACGCTTTAGTGGGAGCCTGCTACAGCAATACGTTTGTTTTACAATAGCAGGAATCTGTAAGACTCAAAGGGGAATTTGTCGAATAAAAATTAGTTTTCGACTATTACTGGCTTCAGGCTCCTGATTGAGCAACCGGTAAGCACAGCTTCTTTGGTAAAACTGACCGGTGAGAAAAAATGTCTACATCCTCTGCAAAGCATTGTGGATTTGCGGGGTCAGTATCCTTAGCCGGGCTCCCTTACGGCCCGGCCTGAAAATAGATGAAGTAAATAATGGCATTTCGACTACAGCGATAACCAGACCACTGGATACCTGCCAGTTTCCACTCCGGGCAGGTACTTTTATTGCTGATTTCTTTCGGGTGTGTGTCTGTGTGGCATATACGTTGCATGACTTGGACAGAGATGAAGGAGGTGTTTCGATGAGAGGGGATGATATAAATGAGCAAGCGGATAAAAACTATCTGCTTCATCAGAAAACCGTGCTGGGCAATCAGATGGCCAGCATCTCCAACCGGCTCTACCGGTTGGAGAACAGGTTACGTATGTTTCTGAATCGGATGGATGAACCGGTTAACCGGGTGATGCGGGCGCACTACCAATCGCTGATTCAGATGCAGCAGCAGATGTTGTCATATACCTGGAAGCTCTATAAGCAAGTGCAGGATCAACTAAAACGGTTAGAGTAGCAGTAGAAGCCGTTTGGGTTTAGGGTAGTCATTGACTAAGGCTACCCTGACAACTAATGTATTGGATACCTCTTCAGTAGTTAGCTTGTCTTTGTTACTTTATACCCTAAATAGCACCTGCGCTATATATCTTTTATTCCTTCTGTTTCCCAACCCTGTGCATATGGACCTTTTTGAGATTAAAAAAGCCCCGGTGGTGTACGATGCTGTAATCGTTGGCTCGGGTGCCGGTGGTGGTATGGCGGCTTATATGCTGGCTAAAGCCGGTGCCAAAGTGCTGCTGCTCGAAGCCGGTGGCTATTACGACCCGGCCGATCCTAAATACATTACGCAGTTAAAGTGGCCCTATGAGTCGCCCCGGCGGGGTGCCAGTACGTTTGCCCGCTCGGGTGGTGATTTCGATGCAGCCTGGGGTGGCTGGGAACTGGAGGGCGAGCCATATACCTCTAAAGCCGGTACCGAGTTTCACTGGTTCCGCTCCCGGATGCTCGGCGGCCGTACCAATCACTGGGGCCGTATCTCGCTCCGCTTCGGCCCCGACGATTTCCGGCGTGGCTCCCTCACCGGTATCGGCGACGACTGGCCCATTACCTACGACGACATAAAGCCATACTACGATCAGGTCGATAAACTCATTGGCGTATTTGGCTCGGTAGAAAACTTCCCGAACAGCCCGGATGGTTTCTTTTTGCCGCCACCTAAGCCGCGTCTGCACGAGCTAATGCTCAAGAAAGCAGCTACCAGCATCGGAGTTCCGGTCATTCCGTCACGGTTGTCTATCCTAACCAAGCCCATTAACAAAGAGCGGGGGCAGTGTTTTTATTGCCACCAGTGTAACCGGGGCTGCCAGGCTTACGCCGACTTCTCGTCATCATCGGTACTGGTAATTCCGGCCGTAAAAACTGGTAATGTCGAACTGCGCAACAACGCCATGGTGCGTGAGGTAACAACCGATACCCGGACGGGCCTGGCAACCGGCGTTTCGTACGTGGATACGGTTACGTTGAAGGAAATATCGGTTCAGGCCAAGACGGTGCTTCTGGGGGCCAGTGCCTGTGAGTCGGCGCGGCTGCTGCTCAATTCCAAATCGGCCCGTTTCCCGAATGGTCTGGCCAATTCGAGTGGCGTAGTCGGCAAATACCTGAATGACTCAACGGGAGCTTCGCGCTCAGGCTTTGTACCGGCGCTGATGGACCGCAAACGCTACAACGAAGATGGGGTAGGCGGTATGCATGTGTATACGCCCTGGTGGCTGGATAACAAGAAGCTGGATTTCCCCCGTGGTTACCACATCGAATACGGTGGCGGTATGGGTATGCCAGGCTACGGCTTCATGAACGGTATTACATCGCACAACCACCTGGCACCGGGCCGCGACAAAAATAATCGCGTGAGCTACGGAGCAGCCCTAAAAGATGATGTGCGCCGGTTTTACGGAGCCTACGTCAGCATGTCGGGCCGGGGTGAGCCGGTACCGCTGGAAAGCAATTACTGCGAAATTGATCCGAACAACGTCGATAAATACGGCATACCGACGCTGCGTTTCCACTACAAATGGACGGAGAACGAGGTGAAGCAGGCCAAGCACATGCAGGATACCTTCGAAGAGATCATCCATGCCATGGGCGGTATTCCATTGGGCAACAAGCCGGGGGCTAATCAGAACTACGGCTTAGCGGCACCGGGTCGCATTATCCACGAGGCCGGTACCGTCCGCATGGGCAACGACCCGAACAAATCGGCGCTGAACAAATACCAGCAGGCGCACGACGTCAAGAACCTGTTTGTGGTTGATGCCGGGCCGTTCGTTTCCCAGGGCGATAAAAATCTGACCTGGACGATCCTGGCATCCGCTATGCGCACCTCCGAGTATCTGATTGATGAGGTGAAGAAAAAGAATATATAGTTTACTGTTTCAACCGGGCGGTTCGACGGCCGCCCGGTTGAAACAATTTTAAAGTGCTGTTACCTTAATCTTATTGTAGTACAGCGTAGTAATGCCTTCGAAACCGGAGTCGGTGCCGATGATTACCCAAAGTTCACCCTTGTCGTTGGTTTTGGCTGTAAATGGCTGCTCTTTGTTGCTGCGCTGAATCAGCTTGTACTGATTTACGTCATCTCCGGCGCCCACGTGGCCGAGCAGCATCGCGTCCTTTCCACCGCTCGACTGGTTGCCCTTGTCGATGCTGATGTCGTAGTACGTGCCTTTCTTCACCTTCACTGGTTCGGTAGCCGATGCGCCCGCTTTCAGGTATACCGCCAAAGCCGGCGAACCGCCTATTCCCACGCTATTATCAGCATATTGCGAGGCAATTTCCAGATCAAACTGCAGCCGGTACTCGGTGTTCGCTTTGAGGCCGGTTACTTTCCGCTTCACGAACATAAACATATCGTCGCTGCGGTTGCTGCCCGAAATCTTCAAAGCTTTTTCAGAGGTGTTCAGCGGAGCCGGCAGGGCTTCGTGCCTGAAGCTAAAATCCATAATGCTTTCCTGCTGCACATCATAATCAGTGAAGTCGCCTGTCCAGCCGTCGGTTCCGGCGCTGAAGTCAGAATTGATCAGGACTTTATTTTCCCCTGGACCGGGAACAATCTGGTCCTTCTGACAGGCGGTAAAAGCCAACGCTACTAAGGCAAATAATTGAATGGTTACTCGTTTCATGTTTTACTGGAGTGTGAATAAAAAACTAAACTAATTACCCTGGGTATGTACAGAAATGACCCGGTTAGTTAAAGGACGGTTGGAAACGGAGGGAAAAAAAGTTGAACTATTTTATAGAAGGAAATCGTCAGCAGGATCGTGGGGAAGAGAAGAAGGTAAAAGTGAAGGGGTTAGATAAAGCGGCTGGCCCACCAGATAAGTACACCCTGTAACGGGAGCCGTGCCCACAACAGCCACTGCGGAATGTTATGGAACCTGCCTGAGGTAGCCATATAGAGATTGGCTGGGAACACGGCAATCAAGAGCAGAATTAACCCCCAGGCAGACAGGGAGCGGGTTTGGGGAAACAGCAGCCCTACGCCGAAGAGCACCTCAAAAAAGCCGCTAACGATCACCATTAGCCAGGGGTAGGGGATGTACGGCGGCATAATGGCCAGGTACGTCCGGGGCGAGACAAAATGAAGAACACCGGCTACTATGTAGAGGCCGGCCATGAGGTAAAGGCTGAGGTTCTGCATAAACTGGCTGTAAAACGACCAGTTTATGCAGATTGTTTGTGTCGTTGTTGAGGCTACTTTATCCGATTAACAAAATCAACCGTGGCCGTCACCAGCCTGGGTACTACCGGCAGAGTAGCATTACTGTACGTGGCAATATTGGCCTGCATCTCTTTCTCACTTTCTTTCAGCACATGGTTCATTCGGTCGATGATAAGCAGTTGAGCGCCGGGCCTGGCGTTTGCCAGCAAGCGGGCCTGCTCTTCGCTGACCTGAATATCGCTGGTGCCCTGGATTATCAGAACGGGCATCGTCAACTTTTTAATTTCTGCCTGCGGATCATACCTGAACCAGGAGATCAGATAGGGTTGCACGCTCGGCCGGATCAGCGCTCCGAGCATCGGATTTACGTTTTTTACCAGTCTTCCCTGCGCCAGGCTATCCAGTGCCGGATTCACCATGTCGGCTACCTGCGGAGGCTGGGTTTTCATTTGTTCCCGGATGAGTTTATCTGCCGGCAGCCCGGCTCCTGCCACTGAAATAAAGCCGTCGGCCTTTGCCTGGTTGGCGGCTATCATACCAATCAGGGAACCTTCACTATGGCCCAGGACAACGACTTTTGAGAATTGGTTATCCGCTTTTAGCAAATTGATCCAGCCGACGGCATCGTTGATAAAGGTATCAAAACGCATATCCTCTTCTTTGAGGCCCGCCGGCTGGCTTTCGGCGATACCCCGCTTATCATATCGGAGGGAGGCAATACCCTGTTTGGCCAGCTCCTCGGCCAGCATTTTCAGAGAGTTATTGGTCATCATGGGGTTGTTGCCGTTGCGGTCGGTAGGGCCGGAGCCGGCAATAATCAGCACGACCGGCGGTTTGGCCGCTGTGGGCAGGGTGAGCGTGCCGGCCAGTTTACCCATTGGGGTGTCTAGGGTTATTGAACGGCCGGTAGTGGTTTGGGCCAGCAGCGGGAAGGCTCCAACGAGAAAAGCGATAAGCAACGAAAGAAAGTTTTTCATACGGTAAACAGTGTAGTTGGTTATTCCACTTCAACGATCATCTCGATCTCAACGGCATAGTTCAACGGAATGGTCATGCCAACGGCCGTGCGGGCGTGGCGGCCATTATCGCCAAAAACAGAAACGAGCAGGTCGGAACAGCCGTTGATGACCTTGGGCTGATCGGCAAAGTCGGGCAGGCAGTTGACCATGCCGGTTACCTTGACAATCCGCTTTACCCGGTTCAGCGAACCCAGTTCAGCTTTCAGCGTAGAGAGGAGAGAGACCGTAGTAACTTTAGCGGCCTCATAGCCCTGTTCCACCGTCAGGTCTTTGCCGACTTTGCCGATAATGCCGCTATTGTCGGCGCGGGTGGACACGTGCCCCGCCAGAAACAGCAGATTGCCGGTGCGGACGGCTTTGACGTAATTGGCGACCGGTTTTGAGGGTGCATATAGCGTAAGGCCAAGCTCAGTCACTTTTTTGTCGTAATCAACTTTTTGGCCGAAGCTGAATAAGATCGTGAACAGGCAGAGGAGTGCGGTGGTAAAGCAGGCTTTAGTCATGGCAGGTTGCAGATGAGTTTTCGCTCTAAAGTAACAACTCCCGCTAAATTAATACCTGCTGCGAACGGTAAATTACCTCAGTAGCGTATCTGTACTTGTATGCTCCGGCCAGGGTTGGATAATAGTTCGATATGCTATACATCCGGTCGATTTACCGAAAAGTAATTCGACCGGATGGCAGTAGAAAATATGGTTCAATTGTGCGTATTTGTGCTCTAAACCAACAACTTATTATGGCTCGTAAAACAATTTCACACTACGCAGTCTTTCACAATATCGGCGCAGGCTCCGATATTGTACTGTACTATCAGGGCGGAGGGGCCGATTCGGTTCAGGACATTCCGGTGGCCGAAGCGGCTTATATGGTCAATCTGCTCCGCAATGAAAAGCCGATGTCGTATGACCATGATCGGAAACGGCTGTCTACCCTGAACCCTGAGCCGGCCGGCGAGTCCGAATAAATCATGGCCCGAAAAGTCTTAAGCAGCTACGCTGTTTTTCAGAACCTGAATGGGTCGAGTGACGTAGTATTTTACTACGAGAGTGGGGGAGCCGATACCGTAACCGGGGTAAGTCCGGCCGAAGCCGGCTATATCGTAGACCTGCTGCGTCACGAAAAACCGGTTTCCTACGACCACGACCGAAAGCGCCTGTCGACCTGGACACCCGAACCCGTGGGCGAAGCCGAGCAGGAGCCGGATCTGGATGCCTGGCTAACGGCGAATGGTTCCGTTGCCGCTAGTATCATCTGGGAAGACGCGGCCGGGGCGCAGCCGTGGACGGCCTGGGATGCATCCCGGAAAACCCAGTTGCGCGAGGCATTTCAGCTTGCCCGGCACCGGGGGACCATCGCTGTGGCTGACGTGCCGGAAAATCGGCTGACGCTCACCGACGATGAATCGGCAAAGACCATTCTCTCTCAGGCAGATGCCTGGGCGTACTACAAAGCCAGTGTGGCGCAGTCGCTGGCAGTGGAGATTGACCGGCAGGTATCGTGGTCGGTCACGGGTTATTCGGCTGCACAACTGGCCCAGCTTTTCGATAGTCGGGCGCTGTTTCGGTGGCATAGCGCTGCTCCGGCCGGGTATCAGCTCAAGTCAGGACTCGGTCACATTCTGCCCGCTCCCCCCGTAAAAAATTACGAATTTCTGGGTGTTCAGGGGCTGATCGGTTTCACCCGCCTGGAGACCATAATCCGGGTGCTGGATTGGTGCCGGGCCAATCTGATTCACTACGAAGGCAGTTTTACGGCGGCCAATGTAGAGGACCAATGGCAGTATCGGGGGTATCCGCCCATGACGCGGGTGCTGGCCGGTACCAAGCGGCTATCCCAGCCAAACGGCCCCGTCAAAAACCGGACGGCGGGCTGCTGGGGAACAACCGGTCTGCTGCGGACGTTGCTCCGCGTGGTGAACATCCCCGTCAAACTGGTGAAGCCGGGCGGCCACGCTCAGCCGTGGTTCATGGCTGATTCGCAGTACCTGAGCCATGGCGATGACCCTTACAATCAGTTGACCAAAGCAACTCCTCCCATACCGGCCGGCGAGTTGCTGATCGATCAGACAAAATATGATGCCTGGTTTGGCGATGCTGTCTCAGCCGACGATAGAGGAAATAATGTTGGACGCCGGACCCGTGAACTGGCCCTGATTTACCTCCCCAACTATCTGCTACGCGCCTATTGCGACGATATAGCCGCCGGGAAAAGTCACGCCAACGGGAAGGTATTCGAAATATTCTCCCGTCATTATACCGTTGCCCAACTGGAAGGGCTGACTCTCTGGACGCGGATGGATGCTAAAATTGCCGGCTTCGGTGGCTGCTCAGGTGTTCCCACGTAAATACGGAAGTGGCCTGGCCAGGACAGTGAACGGAGCCTCAGCCAGGTCACTTTCTCTCAGGTAGATGGTTGGGACACAGGGCTGCTTTTTTGATAAGCTAACATTTTGCGGTTTTCTATAACAAATGATCGTCGGGCGGGCTTATGGGAGCATAAACCATTTTCGTACACCCATTATGACGAATCAGAAACGGGAATTAGAGGGCCGCGTTGCCCTGATAACCGGTGCCGGGTCGGGTATCGGCAAGGCAGCCGCTATCTTGTTTGGCCAGCAGGGAGCGAAGGTAGCGGCTCTGGGCCGGACCGAAGATGAACTGCAGCAGACCGTCGATGAGATTAAGCAGGCGGGCGGAGAAGCCCTGGTATTGACTGCCGATATATCGGAGGTTGAGGATATGCAGCAGGCCATCCGGACGATCGAAGACCAGTGGGGACGGCTGGATATTGTCTTTGCCAATGCCGGTATCAACGGCGTCTGGGCACCCATTGAAGAACTGGAACCGGAGGAGTGGGATAAAACCATCAAGGTAAATCTGCGGGGAACCTTTCTGACCATTAGGTACGCCATTCCGCTGCTCAAAAAGAAAGGCGGCTCGGTAATTATTACAGCCTCGGTCAATGGGACACGCATTTTCAGCAACACCGGGGCTACCGCTTACTCCTGCACCAAAGCGGCTCAGGTAGCCTTTACGCAGATGGCTGCGCTCGAACTGGCCAAGCACCGCATTCGCGTTAACGTGATCTGTCCCGGTGCGATTGAAACAAACATCGATGAGAATACCGAACGGAGAGACCTGGAGTCGGAAAAAGAGCCGGTAGAATTTCCGGAGGGAAATATTCCGCTCACAGACGGAAAGCCCGGTACCAGTGAAGAGGTGGCCGAACTGGCCCTGTTTCTGGCATCTGACCGCTCCCGCCATATCACCGGCACACCCATCTGGATCGATGGTGCTGAATCGTTGCTGATGGGATAGGTGGCTAATTGATTGAATGATTGAATAATTGAATGCCGAGTGGTCGATTAGTTAATCAGCTAATTAAACATTCGACATTCAATCATTCAACCAATGAACCACTGCCATGTACGAGGATCGCACCGATGCCGCTTTAGCCCTCATCCCCTTCCTGAAAAAATACGAGGGGCAGAACGGTATTGTGTTGGCTATACCACGCGGTGGGGTGCCCATTGCGTACCCAATTGCCAGGGTGCTGCGTTTTCCGCTTGACATCCTGCTGACCAAGAAAATAGGGCACCCCAACCAGAAAGAACTGGCTATCGGCGCGGTTAGTCTGCAGGCTCGGGTGCTATCCCGAAAACTAACCGTTTCGGCTGCGTACATTGATGCCGAGACGGCACGTATTCAGCTTCTCCTGCGGGAAATGTATACGCGCTACCGGGGAGCAAAAGCCCCCGCCGATAGTACCGGAAAGGTGATAATCGTGGTAGACGATGGCATTGCCACCGGCCAGACCCTACTGGCAACCATCGAGCTGCTCCGCAGCCAGCGCCCCGCCCGGCTCGTGGTGGCGGTACCCGTAGGCCCGCCCGAGGCCGTCAGGCGAATTGGCCGGGAAGTCGACGAGCTGATCTGCCCGCTGGTACCCGATAATTTCCAGGCGGTAGGGCAGTTTTACCGGAATTTCAGCCAGACTTCCGACGAGGAAGTGATTGCTCTGCTCCAAAAAGCTGATGATCGTTCGGCTCCGGATTAGAGGCCTTTTGGGCAACTGAATAGGTATGTTTGCAGTTAAATAAAAAAGCAGATTATTTTGCAACGTTCTATTCTTTTTTTTCGTATATAGGGTTGACAATCAGTCAGCCTGACTCCCTGCTAATCCAACCAGTCTGCCTATGAACCGATACGTTTCCGTACTACTACTTTATGCCCTCTTCTTACCCGCAGTGTCGTCGGCCCAAAGCCTGTACGATTACTACCTCCCCGGTAAGGAACGACGAAATTTTGAAAAATGGGGCTTTAAGAACGGCTATCGGGTAACGGAGCGCTGGTACCTGAGCGGAGAGGGTTTTCTGCGGACCGACAACAGCCGTCTGGATAACTCATTCAATGGCCTGCTCAGCTCCCGGCCGGTAACCCGAACCGGATGGAGCGCGTTAATTGGATTTACCGATCGCGACCAATGGGGCCTGGAATGGGGGTATGCCCGCTCACCGATAAACAGCTCGCTGACGATAAACAGCCGGCCCGAGTACACCCTACGGCTGCAGAACGAGAAAAACGGGTTTGTCTTTCGCTCCCGGTACATGATTTTATCGACCAGCCGCAAAGAGCGCCGGTCGGGCTTCTGGCTGACCGCCGGTGCGTGGCTTATCCCGAACGCCGGTTCCGTGCGGAGCTTTACCCTGGAAGGGCTTGGCTACCGGGGCTTCCGGCAAACACCGGATACGCTGCTGCTGATCAGCCGGACCTCAACCAACCGGGAGCCAAGCGGTTTGCTGGAGTTGGGCCTGGAATACAATGTGCGGCTGTCGGGACGCTGGGATGTGGGTCTGGTAGCGCGTCGGAACTGGGGCCTGGGTAATTCGCTGAAAACCGACTTTACCTACCGCGTCAACACCCAGCCTTACCAGATCGCTTCGCTTCGCGCCAACGGCGACGGCATGAGTTTCGGCTTGGCCGTTCGGTATACGTACACGGCCCGTTACAAGGTCAAGACCAGGAGCCTGTACGACCTTCAGGGAAAAATGCCCCGAAAAAAATAACTTACACGGCAAGCCCTTCCCGCAAGGGGGTTATCAGGGGCATACCCACCAGAAACTTCTCTTCGTCGTCGCGAACGAGCACCGACGACTGGGCGAGTAGCTGGTATTTCATCATGATGTTCTGCAGGCCGATCTGGCTGGAAGGAACCGCCAGTTTCTTTTTCTGCAGATTATTCTCCACGTACAGGTTACCCTCGCGGGTGTACAGCCGGATGGTCAGCGGCTGACTGGTAGCGATGATGTTGTGCTTGATGGCGTTCTCAAACAGCACCTGCAGCGTCAGGGGTGGAATCAGGTAATGCATATACCGGTTTTCTACGTCGACTTCCAGGAAGATACCGTCGCCGTACCGGGTCTTGAGCAGATGAAAATACGCTTTGATGAAGTTGATCTCGTCGATAAGCGGGCACAGGTCCCGGTTGTTCTGCTGAAGCAGGTAACGGTACACCGACGATAGCTCGTCCAGAAACTCTTCTGCCTGCCGGGCATCCGTGGTAATCAGCGACGACAGGGAGTTCAGGTTGTTGAACAGGAAATGCGGGTTGATCTGCGTTTTTAATGAATCAAGCTGACTTTGCAGGTTTACCTTCTTCAACTCCTGCGTTTCGATGAACGAAATCCGCCAGCGCCGGTACAGATACATTCCCTCAAAATAGGCCGCCACCATGGCCGTGCCAACCACCGAAACCAGTGTATTGAAAAAGTAGGGTCTGAATTCAATGATATGCTCCGTATCCCAGAGCCCAAGCAGGTGGTAGAGGTATGTCTGGGAAATCCGCACAAGGCTGGCAAACACAATGAACCAGCCTAGCTGAAACAGGACCCGCTCCAGGGTCTGCGCCTGATCGGGGTAGCGCCGGCGGGAGAAGATAATGCCCCAGCGGTTGCATTCCCAGACCACCATGGTGCCCAGCACAAAGAAAACGGGGATGCGCCAGTCGTCGGGATAAGGAACATTGGTATAGCCGTACATCATCCACTGCCCAATTAAGGACAACACTGGTACGCCGATGACGCGCATCCATTTATCGTTCAGCCTCTGGATATTCTTACCAGCCACACTCACAGTAATTCAGGCAGCCCCTTCTGCTTTGCTCTCAATGTAAACGGTGTAAAGATAATTAATCGCTATTTCATTCCCTTGATCCAGGCCCGTACGAGATCAACACCCTCTTTGTGGGTCGTTTTGCGGCCAAGTTCGGGCATCATAATACCGGGGTCGGTAGAGACCATGCGGAAGAGCAGGATGGAGGCATCGGGCTTGCCCGGTACAATGTCGAAATCGCGACCGCCGGAGCCGCGTCCGGCCGCTACGGGGGCTTTCATGATGCCTAAGGCCGTGGGGTCTGTTTCGTCAACGCTCAGGTTCAGGCCCGAGGTCATGGCGGGGCCTTTGGGGTTATGGCAGTGGGCGCAGTTGATGTCGAGCCAGATGCGGGCGCGGGCCTCCAGTGAACCTGTTTCAGGCTGGTTCCAGACGGGTGCTTTGGGGCAGTCGTTCAGGTTGGGCAGTCCGGTGAGCAGGCCGGCTTTCTGCCAATGTAGCAATTGGTTTTCTGAGGTGCCGGTGTAGGTTAGGTCACCGTTCAGTTGTCGTGCCGACGGTCCGATGGGCATCATCTTCTCCTCGCGGTTATGGCAGCCTTTACACTGGTTCACGTTGGGAATGGTGTAGGCGTGGCTGCGCTTTTTACCGTCCTCAAAAACGTAGCTTACCTGTTTGGTGTCACCCGCAACTTCCAGAAAGGCATCGGTTTGCGCATCGTTCCAGACGTATGTCAGCGCCTTCCAACCCGAGGGCTCATGCATCAGCAGGCGCGTTTCCATCAATCGGCGACCTTTGGCGGGGTCCCGAAAATCGTTGGGGTAGTAAAATGTTTTTATCAGCGTCGTGCCGACGGGGAACGCCAGTACATCGGTGGCGTTGTACGCTACCGTCTGGCCCGCCGGCAGTTTCACAAACCGCAGCTTTTCGGCATAATCGGAGAACAGGGGGGTATTCAGCCGGTACGGTACTATGCCCGGTGCCGGTTGCTGCCCGACTAGTTCGCCCGTAAAAAAGCCATACTCCGACAGCTTCTCCTTCGTTGCCGCAGCCGGGCGGTACCCGAGGGAGAGGTAGGTAGTTATGGCGAGTAAAAGTATTAGAATGGTCTTTTGCATAAGCTCACTTCCGCGTCACCACCTGCACCGGCTCCAGCCGGCAGTCGAAGGCCGACATATCACGGGAAATGGTTTTGAAGCCATTTTCTGCGTCGATATTAGCAACGCTCTGGTTTTTGTTGTTCTGGATACAGATGCGTTTGTCGGGCCGGATGGTACCGGCCGCATCCCGCGTGTTCGGGTCAATGATGCCGTCGTACAGGATGTGCGGCACGTCCTTGCCGAACTTCAGTTTAAAGCGGAACAGCTTACCCAGCCGGCCTTGCATGGTCGGGCGGCCGTGGTTACGTTCGTATACGTTGTCGTGGATGTGGATGGCCGTGGGGTAGGCGTAGTAGTCTTTGTCTTTGATGGGTATCTCGGTGACGTAGTAGCTGAAAATTCCTGTCCCCAGACTCTTGTTCCGGATAATCTGGTTGTTGAACAACTCCACCTGGCTGGTCGCCAGAATCATCACGCCCGTGCCTTCCGGCACTTTCGCCACGATATTTCCTTTCGGTGCAAAATTCGGGTAGTTGTTGTCGTGAATGTTGTTGTTATATACCCGCACGCGGCCCCCGCGTTTCTGCACCAGGTCGGGCAGGTCGAACACCAGAATACCACCCGTGTTGTTGTAAGCTTCATTGCCGAATACCTCGGCATCCGTAGAGTTCTCGATCTCGATACCCGCTACGTTGTGGTACGCTTTGCTGTTCTTTACCACAATGTTCCGGGACTGCCCCACGTAGATACCGGCATCCGAAGCGCCAATAGCGGTGCAGTTGTCGATCAGCACGTTGTCGCACTGCACCGGGTAAAGTCCGTAGCTGCCGTTATCTTTACCGGGCTTGCCGGTCCACTCCACGGTCACGTTCCGGAACGTAATGCCCTTCACGTTCATGGTTTTGATCCCGTCGCCCTTCGTGTCCTGAACCGTCAGGTTTTCGATAGTAATGTTTTCGGCGTTGGATACCCGCAGGCCTTCGGCACCGTCGGTCTGCCCCATGAAGCTGAGTATGGTTTTGCCGGGCCCTTTGCCGCGGATGATGATGTTCTTTTTGTCTTCCAGCGAGAGGCTGCCGGTGAAGGTAAAACGGCCTTCGTCCAGATCGATGGTGCTGCCGTCGTCGGCGGTGATGAGTTTGGTCTGATAGCGTTTCTGAACATCGGGCTGGGCCAGCAGCGCCGTTCCCAGCAACAGAAGGGGTATGGATAGCAGTAAGGGTTTCATACGGGTCAAGGCTTTGATGAAGAACTCCCGCACCAATGTAAGCCTGGTGCGGGAGCGACAGTATTCAGTAAATATACGGAATAATGGGCAGTTAGTTCTGCCTTGCCGGTTGCTAAAACGCTTAGTCGACTACATGCCCCACAAATTGAGCCCCGTTGTCGATAATGACCCCACCCCGGCGGTAGCCCAGGCCGCAGGCTTCGCCGGCAAAAAACACCCCCGCCTGGTAACGGTTCCCCGACGAGTCGTGCACCATTTCTACATACTCCTGGTAGATCTTCGGATAATCGCCATAATCGCCGTCGGCTGATTGTTTTACCCGGCCCTGTTCGTCCAGAATCCGGACGTTGGCGCCCTCGCGGCCAAACAGGACCTTTTCCACGCAGGGACGGTCGGTAAGCGGCCGGGCGTCGGTTTTGAGCAGCAGCGGATGGTATGGGTAGAGGTCCCACAGCACCTTCAGGATGTATTTCGACTGGAACAGCAGCGTATAAGCCGGGTTCAGCACCATCACCTGCCTGGCACGGGTGGCTTCGGTCAGGATGCGGGCCAGGTCAGGCTCTTCCTCGCCGATATACTCCCAGGGCACCAGCTTGAACCAGTAGCTGAACTTCTCAAACTGCCCAGTCTCCGGATTCTGCCGGAATACCCCTTCGCCCGCCGAGAACTCCACGTTATCGACATAGTCAAAGTCGACATCGAAACCGGCTTCACGGGCGGCCTCGCCCAGCACGGCTACATTGGCGTCGTCTTCGGCAACACCCCGCATCGCCGACAGCAGCAGGGTAGGGGGCAGGTCGGGGTTCAGCCGCTCCAGTTCGCGGAACTGCCCAACCAGGGTTTCGTACAGGCTGTTGAACTGCTGCTGCTCATCCAGCCGGTTCGCCTTCAGGTGCGCGTACTGCACCACGGCGGTCTCGGGGATGCAGGTTGCCGTGTCGGCGTTGTATTCAATCAGCTTAATAGGCTCATCATCCAGGCCACCGGCAAAGTCGAAGCGCCCGTAGAGGTGAATATGCCGTTCGTCGTCCCAGGAAAGCTTGATCAGGTCAATGAGGTTTTCCGGGATACCCAGTTCGGCAAACAGGTTGTTGTCGATGACGTGCTGCCCGGCTTCAACCAGCATATCGAACAACTGATTGGCCGCTTTGTAGTAGGCTTCGGCTTCGGCGCTGCGCACCACCACGGCTTCGTTGGTCAGGTAGGGCAGGGTATCGCTGCCCAGCATCCAGTCCCAGCCGATATTACGAAGCTGCTGGGTTGGACTCACGGAAAGTTGACGGAGTTGGATCATAAGCAAAGAAGGCAGCCGGTATCCGGTATGGTCGCTAACGTAAGGAACTGATCACGAAAACATACTGAAAAAAGAAGGCCTGGTCAGCATAAAATAGATGGTCATGCCGGCCATCAGCGACGACATACCTTCTTTCACCGGCCAGTCGGGCGAAAAAAAGATCTGATTTTGCTTCACCATGGCGCGGGGTTCGCCTTCGGCATTACTCCAGAGCCAGCGGCTGCGCACCACGTTGGACGCTGAAAAGTGAAACTCACGGCCATCGGAAAAGACCATCCGGCGTTTTCCCCACCATCCGGTCCGGACCTCAGCCACCAGCGCTCCGGCCGTATCCATAACAAAAAGATTGGTGAAGAGCGACTGCCGCTGAATGGTGTAGGTGCCGTACCGCGTTTCAAGCGTCGCACTCAGCGGCCCGTTTATGGTTAATACCCCACGCGGGAAGGGTCCCAGTTCGGGACCAAAGTTTTGAAAAATCTCGTAACGTTCGGCCACGCTGGGCCGAAACCATTCCAGAATATTCCGCTGCGGTACGGTTGGCAACATACAGGAAACCGGGACTAAGATGAATAACCCCGGCTGCTGCTGCTTCGGTTGCCGCCAAAGAACCCGCTGCGTCCACCGGCCGGACGACTGACTCGGGAGGACCGAACCCGCTCACTCAGTTGTGTCGACTTGTTGTATACATTCGGATTGGCGTACGCACCTGACTGAAAACGCTGTTCATAGCCGTACCGGGGTGTCATAGACCGGCCCAGCATATAGCCCAGGCTACCCCACAGGAGCACATTGGCCAAACCGCTGCCGTGGTGCGTGCCGTAACTGGATGGGTTATTAAAGTACTGACTGGTTGAAGGGTCGTTCTGCACGAGCCGTTTGGCCGCTTCCACACTCAGGGTGTCGCGGTGACCGTCGTGGTAATTCACGATAGCGCCGGCACGGCTGGGATCGGCCTGTACTTCATCCGTAATGCGGAAGTTGCCGGGTGATGTTTCCGTAACGTACGTCAAGACCCCTTCGCGAAACGCGGTTTGGGTTTGTCCGTTCTGGGTCGTTTGTTCCTGTTGGTTGGTACCACAGCTTTGCAGCAGCACACTGCCGTTGAGCAGCGCAATACTGAGGGTAGTACCGATGGTTATGTCTTTGACCCGCCGGAGGATCGCATGTTTTCGTAAAGGTGTCATAGCGCTGTTTGCCTGATTAATAATCTAAACTAACACGACAGGGGTACAGTTACAAGATTTTAGGGACGAACCGTCGCGGGATTCAACCAGCGGTTCAGGCAGGCTACAACCGAATGGCGCTGATTGCTTATTTTTGGCGCACCCATTATGCAGTACACTCCCGAAGATATCCTCAACCGTATCGCGCAGCTTCAGTCGAAAGGCGGCAACCGGGGATCCGAACGCTATTTTCCGTGGGGACTGCTACCCTCGTATCGCGTCAACCCCTACTGGCTTTATCGCCGGCCCGATACCAACGTGTTCTTTACGGCTATAACGATTTTTACCCTCCGACAATTGCATAGCCGGGTATCAACTGAAGCGCAGCGGCTCATTGACGATATTGCCGCCCGTGGTGTATCGACCTACGAACTGTTCCGTAATAAAGACGGACTAAAGACCTATAACTTTTACCAGACCCATCCATCGCGCCATTTCCCGCACGGCCTGGTGATGCGTCACTTCGAGCACTTCCGTATTCCGGACGATATTGACGATACGGCCATGGTTTATCTGACCAGCCCGCCCACTCCGGAGGAGTTGCTCTGGCTGAAAGAAAAGCTGGTGGAACACGCTAATGGTTCTAAACTAACCATTCGGAATACCTTCCGGCAGTACCGGTCGCTGCGGGCCTATTCTACCTGGTTTGGCAAAAACATGCCGATTGAGTTTGATGCCTGCGCTCTGTGCAATATGCTGTACTGTATCTACCAGTACAAACTTCCCCTCAAGCAGCACGATACCGATAGCCTGGCGTTTCTGCGCTCCATTGTCGCAACGAATCGTTACCGCACCCATCCGTTCCGCTGTGCCCATAACTACGCCCGCACCTCCCTGATTATTTACCATCTGAGTCGATTGATAGCTGGCTTCGAACCACCTGAGCTACAATCGGTCCGCGAAAAACTCATCCGGGATACCGAGCTGGAGTTAAATAAAGTCCGGAACCGGCTGGACAAGATCTTGCTGGCCACCTCGCTGCTGCGACTGGGTCAGCGCCCGCCCGCGGTTTCACTGGAGAATATTGAACGAGACTTTGCCGGCTTTCACTTCTTTGTGGCGGGTATGCTATCCGCCTACGAAAACCCGCTGGTGTATTTCTCGGCGGGGTTACCTTTCTGGCACATCCGCTGGCAGTGCGAGGCTCACAACTGGGCGCTGGTGCTGGAGTATGTGGTGCTGAGGCAGGAACGTACCCATGGGCTTTAGCTCGTGCTCGTCCGTAATTGTATCGTGAGACGGGCGAGGTCCGCGTCTGTGACGCGATACAATTACGGACGACTGAAAATATTTTGAAAAATACTTACACTATTGCTCAAGCCACACAATAAAAGGAGTAAAGCGTCGTTCTTTCACTGTTATGCTTTTCCAGCCCCGGTAGTCTTCTGCCGGGGCTTTGTTATTTCAGTACTGAACGGTCAGTTATTCGGCCGCGTCTTCCGGATCGGGCGCCCATATTTTTGGCGCTTTTCGGCTTCATGGTCCCGGCGGACGTTTACCTTCTTATTCTTGTCAATCTTTTCGTGGAATGCGCCACCGCCGTCTTCGGGTCGGGATGACTTTACCACGATGTTTTTCATGGTAACCTTTGGCTGTTCGTGTTCCATCAGTTCATCGGAAATCGTTAGGCCTTTGGGCAGGGGAGTCATCAGAATGGCGTAATTCATCAGCGACTCGATGGCCGTCTGGTATTCCTGATCGCGTTGAGTAATGAACGAAATGGCGGTACCCCGTTTGTCGGCGCGACCTGTCCGGCCGATGCGGTGGATGTAGGTTTCTGGATCCTCCGGCATATCGAAATTTACCACGTGTGATACGTCGGCAATATCCAGTCCCCGCGCAATGATATCCGTGGCAATCAGCACCCGGCATTGTCCTTCCTGAAATTGCCGCACGCTCTCGAACCGGTGGTTTTGCGATTTATTGGAATGAATGACGGCGATGGTATCGTCCTCTTTTAGCCTGGGTTGCAGTTCTTCATACAGGTCATCGGCCAACTGCTTGGTAGCGGTAAACACCAGCACCCGGCTTAAACCCGAATCGCGGTTTAGCAGGGCTTCCAGCAGATTTACCTTGGTATGAAAGTTCGGTACAGCATAGGCTATCTGGTCGATGTTCTGAAGCGGGGTGCCGACCGGAGCGGCCTCTATCCGGACAGGACTGGCAAAATACGCATCCAGCAGTCCCTCTACCTCCTCTGACAGTGTAGCCGAAAACAACAGGTTCTGCCGTTTGGGCGGCAATACATCCAAAATGCGCGTAAGCTGCGGGCGGAAGCCCAGGTTGAGCATTTCGTCTACTTCGTCAATAACAACCCGTTTTACATTCTTCACCTTCAGTACCCCAACGCTGGTCAAATCGATCAGGCGGCCGGGTGTAGCTACGAGCACATCGACCCCGGCCTGTACGTCAGCAATCTGGCTTTTGGTATTCACCCCACCGTATACGCCTACCACTACCAGGTTCAGGTAGTTACTGAGTTTCTGGATGCTTTCGACTACCTGCACCACCAGTTCGCGGGTGGGCACCAGGATGAGCAGTTGCGGCAGCTTTTCTTTCGAAAACTGGTATTGTCGCAGGCAGGGTAGCAGGTAGGCCAGGGTCTTACCCGTTCCGGTCTGGGCAATGCCACACACATCACGGCCGGACATCACCACCGAAAAGACCTTCTCCTGAATGGTTGTTGGCGTCGTGAAGCCCAGATCGTCGAGTGCGCTGAGCAGCGGTTTGTTGAGGTTTAAATCGTGAAAAGTCATAGTTAGGCCATAACAGAGCGCCGGGCTAATTAATTTCCGTAGAACGGGCTGAAGCACAGAGGTACGTTGAACTGCCGCAAAATAAATTCAGCCCAAGGCTTAAATAAAATTTAGTTACCATGCTGTAAATTAGAGCGATATAAGCATTTCGGACCTTACCTTTTTTCTTATGCGTTGGCTATATGTATTGCTGTGCACGGCCCTGGTCGGCTGCAATCAGTATCAGACCATTGACAGTAATGGCAAAAAAATGATTATTACCGCCGATGCCCGGGCCAACTACGAAGCCGACTTGAGCAAAGTCGCTTACACGGTCAGTGTCGAAAAATCGGCGCTGGGCAGAGAGGCCGTTGGAGCGGCCAAGGCCCGACTGGCGGCAATGGGTATACCCTTCCTGTTTGAGGAAATAGACCAGTTACGGCAGACTCGGTCGTGGACATACATTGACAGCATTTTTGTGGCTAATCAGCCGCAAATCGAGGCCGATCCGCTGGGGCCTGTGATTAAGGAGCATGTCTCGCAGATCATCCTGAGAGATTTCAATCTGGTGTTGCAGCCCGGCGACAAAGCATCGGCCAGAATAGTCTATTACGTAAAGTGTCTCGTCGACTCCGATAGTCCGCACCCCGGTTTGGTATATATCGGAATTAACCGGCTGACCAATACGCTTACTCCTCAGGAGCGCATTCAACTCGCCGAGAGCCAGTATAACCGGTCTGCAGTATTCATGGAAAAGGACGCGCAGAACTTCCGCAAAATGCGAGCCTCCCTGGATGCTCTTCCCGAAGAAGAAAGAAATAAAATGGGAGTAGGCGTCTATAAACTACTGGGTCTTTATGATGAGGTAGCTTATTTTATGCCTAAGTTAAAAGAGTTAATGCCGTAACCAGGTTAGGTTCTGTTCGAGGATTTCGATTGATTTACTGATAAGTTCATGGTCTGAACGGCGTAACGGGGCAGACATTATTTGTTGAGAATTCAGCCGCAGTAATTCTGTTCATAGTCATGTATTTTCTGTTGCAGCCTTGCCTCCAGATACTCATTTGCGCCGGCCAGAAAGGAAAGTATGGTATGAGCTTCTGCAACATAGTCGAGCCTTTTCGCCTTGGACCAACTGCTGGGCGGCTCCTGTAGATTGGTTATCCGATCGGCCAGTTTGACCGCCCAAACCTCTTTACTACAGCTTCTGATTCGGTTGAGGCTATCCTGCATTTTTTCGGATTTAGGAAGGGCGTTGTTTTTAGTCAATGCAGCAACGGCAGTGGCAACCGCAATACTAAACTGCGATGTTAACTCACCGGCTGTTGTAGCGGTGTCTTCCAGCACGTCGTGCAGGAGCGCAACCTGAATCGCAAATGGTAGATCGAGGGTCCCTGTTGCATGCCCGGCAATCAGTATCTCCATGGCTACGTTGCTCAGATGCACCACATACGGCAGATTGGTTCCCGGTAAGGTTTGCTCCTCTTCCTGATGCTTTGCCGCAGCAAATAGAATGGCTTTTTGGTAAGCGGTTTGAACAGTCATAGTATATCGGTAGTACTTCTATTTTTGCCCACAAGAGATAAGTACGGTTTACATCCACACTTTTTTATAATCCTCCGCAAATTGCCGGAAGGTGATGGGTGGGCGACCCAGCAACTGCTGTACCTCATCGGTTAAACCACCGGCCCGACCGGCTTTGGCAACGGAATAAAGGGTAACCATAATCAGCACGAAGCCCAGTGAAACGTTCTCCTGTATGCGTTTGCGCCAGACAAACCGGAAAATAGACGGATCGGTGTAGGTAATCGTCCGGCCCAATACCTCAGACAGAATTTCGGCTACTTCGTGGTACGTGAGGGCTTCACTACCCGTCAGCTCGTAGGCTTTGTTAATATGTCCGGTATCCCTTAAGGATAAGGCGGCTATGGACCCAATATCGCGGACGTCGATGAAGCTGGTTTTGCCGTTACCGGCCGGTACAAAGATTTCATTGCGTTCACGGATCTCCTTCCTGTGCGTTGTGCTGAGGTTCTGCATGAAGAACCCCGGCCGCAGAAAGGTGTAGGGGAGATGGGCGTTGGTAATTAGTTTTTCTATCTTGGCGTGGGGGGTAAGCGGATTGTTTTCGACGCCCTGCAAGGACAGAAAAACCACTTGCTTCGTCCCTGCCCGCTGCATGGCACCTACAAAGGGTGCAAAGTACCTGGCTACATCGGCGAGTTGGGGAGGTCGCACCAGCAGCACCCGGTCAATGCCTTCCAGGGCGGTGTCGAAGGTGCGGGGATTGGTGAAGTCGAGCCGGACCAGGCCGCTGACGGTGTCGGGTACGCCGGCGCGGTCTTCTGTCGGGTTGCGTACGCCGGCCACTACCTGATAATCGGCGGTGGGGTAAGCCGTCAGGGCGTTGATCGTTTCAGTGCCGACGTTGCCGCTGGCTCCGGTGATTAATAGTCGCTCACTCATGGCGGAAAGATATACCGAAGTGGGCAAATCTCCACCTGTATACAAAAAAACAGGCAGTCGACATTCTTCTCTGCCAACTGCCTGCTGAGAACTGCCTGCCAAACCTATTGCTTCTTCATCTCCTGCTTCCGCATCGGCATGGTGTCGATAAGGGAAAAAAGCTCTTTGGGATCGATTGGCTGAGCAAACCGGTGCTTTACCGTACCGTCTTTACCAATGAGCCAGCCCATGAAGTCTTCGGCCGGAATCAGCTTAAAATCACTTTGCATCAGAAACTGCCGGTCGGGCTCCATCAGGGTAGAGGCTACCAGGACAATAATTTCCATGTCGCGCTCCCGGAATTCATCTTCCACCTGCCGGAAGCTATCCTGTTGTTCAATCAGATAGTGTTGGGCGTCGTCGCGGACGTATACCAGCACCACCCGGCTATTATCTTTTTTTTCGTCGAGAATCGCTTTGAGCGACTTCCGCTGATTAGCTACGCTTTCCATAACGAGAGTAGATCCAATAGTAAGTATCAACAGGATAATCAACCAACGGACGCGCATAGTGTTTAAATAGCTTAGTCAAACAAGTCTTCCGAACGCTCCAGCAGCAGGATAGAAGCCTGCGGGACAATGACGTATTTCTCGCCTTCGTATTCCAGTTCAATGGCGTTGCGCTGGAGGTAAATAGCTAGATCGCCCTCCTGAGCCTGCAACGGCATGTATTTTACCTTTTCTTCGGTTTCTTTCCAGGGTTCGTCCTCCATAGCGGCCGGGATCGGGTAGCCTGGTCCTACCTTAATGATGTAGCCCGATTGTACCTGCTCCCGTTCCTGCACGGTAGGTGGGAGGTAAAGGCCGCTGGACGTGCGTTCGCTTGGCCCTTTGGGTTTGATCAGGACCCGGTCACCCACAACCAGTAATCGCTTCAGTCGGTTATCTGCCGTTATTTCCATCATACTACAAATCGATAGTCGTTAGTCAATTGTCTTTATTAAAAAGGTTGTGCAACCCGATGGTTCAAAAACCGGGCAACTCCCCTCACTCCGCCAATTTGTCAGTCAGGGGACAGGATCATATCCGTGCCCTCCCCAGGGATGGCAGCGGCCGATTCGCTTCAGACCCAGCCAGCCTCCTTTCAGCGCACCATGCTTTTGCACCGCCTGAATCATATACTGCGAGCAGGTAGGCGTATAGCGGCAGGCATTCGGGAAATAAGGCGAGATGGCAGCCTGGTAAAAGCGAACAAAGCCAATCAGCACAAGCTTCATAGTCGGTTTCGGGAAAACGTTTATATTTGTCGGCTGACGGTCGAAGCAATAGCCGGCCGTTACTGGACCTTCGTCGTTAGCAACAAAAACGACTCCGAAAACAATCCGTTATGCTGCAATACATTATTTGGGATGTCGATCCCGAAATTTTTCACCTTGGTTCCTTCTCCGTTCGCTGGTATGGTCTGTTGTTTGCCCTGGGCTTTCTGATCGGCATGCAGATTATGGTGCGGATCTTCAAAACGGAAGGAAAGCCGGTTGAAGATACCGATAACCTGCTGCTGTTTATGGTAGTGGCTACTGTGCTGGGCGCCCGGATTGGTCATTTTCTCTTCTACGAACCGGAGTTTCTCTTTAAAAATCCGCTGCAGGTGCTCTTGCCGCCTTACAGCGGTCTGGCCAGCCACGGCGCGGGTATCGGGATCATCCTGGGGTTATGGATCTACTCCCGCCGGGCCAATAGCCGCAAAACGGGGCAGACGTTCCTCTGGGTGCTCGACCGGATTGCCATTGTGGTAGCGCTGGCCGGGTCGTTTATCCGGCTGGGCAACTTGATGAACTCAGAAATTATCGGAAAACCGACAACAGTGCCCTGGGGATTTGTCTTTGTCAGAGCCAGGGATGAATACCCTATATTCAAAGATTCGGCGTTCAGCAATTCCATTCGAACCAATCCGGCCCGGCTGGAAGAGGTAATGACTTCCATCAAAAACGGCAGCCTGAACCTGGATTATATGCTGGTAAGCCGTCATCCGGCGCAGTTATACGAATCGATTACCTGTCTGATCCTGTTCTTTATTCTAATGGGGCTCTGGAACCGTTACAAATCCCGCACCCCCCGTGGCCTGCTGTTCGGCCTATTTATGGTCTGGATTTTTACGCTACGTTTCCTCTACGAATTCCTCAAAGAAAACCAGGAAGCCTTTGAAAATACCATGGCCCTGAATATGGGTCAGATTCTGAGCATTCCGGCGGTCCTGATGGGGCTGTTCTTTCTGATCCGAAGTTTTCGGAATCATCCCAAAGTAAACAGTTCGGTACCTCAGGAGTAAGGATAAAAAAAGAGGACTCACCCGTGAGTCCTCTTTTTTTATGCCTGATTGATCAGCGCGCTACCATCTGGTCCGCGTTACCATCCGGGTCACCCGATACCGGGCCAATTGCCCGTGGCCGGCCTCCCGTCGCCAGCAACACACCGGCCATGTGTGGAGTCGCCATGGAGGTACCACTCATAAAGGCATAGCTACCGCCCGGGTACGTCGATTTAATGCTGACACCCGGCGCTGCGTAGTCGATGGGCGGATTCCCAAAATTTGAAAACGAAGCAAACAGGTTGTTACTGTCAAAAGCCGAGATGGTGTAAATATTGGTTCCATTCACCCGGCCCGGCGACACATTCGTGGCGCTCTGCGACTCGTTACCGGCAGCCAATGCCAGGAAAAAACCTCTGGCAGCGGTATTCAGCACCGCATTGTCAAGCGAACTGGAAACACCCCCGCCCAGGCTCATGTTGATGACATCACCGGCTCTGCCTACAGACGCTATATAATCCAGGGCAGAAATGATTCCCGACGTTGAGCCGCTACCGCTGCCATCCAGGACTTTGATCGGCACTACTTTGGCACCGGCGGCTACTCCCACTACCCCAACGGTATTGTTCCGGGCGGCAATGGTGCCGGCCACGTGCGTACCATGGCCATGATCATCATCGGCGGACGTTCCACCCACAAAATTACGGCCCCGATTGGCATCAACGTTCAGATCGGCGTGGTCGAGGTCAATGCCGGTATCTACTACCCAGGCTACGTTGGTACCAGTGTAGGAAACGGCTCCGCCGACGCGGCTGATCCCCCATGGTGTTTCCTGCGTGCTGGGCTCGGTTGGGGTAGTGGTGGTAGGCTTTCTCAGGATAATCATCTGGTCGGGCTCTACGGAGGCAACATACGGCGAGTTCCGTAAAGCGTTGACTTCGTCGGCGTCGAGCCGGATTGAAAACCCTTTCAGGGCTTTGCTGTATACCTCTTCGGCGCGGTCAGCAAATTTTCCACTCACTATATTATTGATAACGCCCCGCATTTTCGTACTGCGTTTATCGTAATCGGTTTCACCATCAAGTGTGGTCACGTCTACATCCTGACGGAGCACGACAATGTATTTTTGTTTCTGACCATTCACGCGGGCCGTGGGTTGGCCGGAGGAGAAACGAACATAATCAGTCGATAAAGGAGAAGGATTCTGGTCCGCTAACTGGTCATTCTGACACGCTGCAAACGCAAAAGACAGGCAGGCTACGAGCAGCGAATTACTCAAATTGATCTTAGTCATAAAAACTTAAGTAATTGATAAGATTTGAAAATTGTAACGCTTGTGTATACCTATAACTCTATTTTGTATATAGATCGTGCCGATTAATGATTAAATCGTCATTAAAAAAGGCGCATTAAGCGCCTTCGTGCTTTTTTCATATAGAGGGTAAGCAATGATTCGGCCGTTGCCTTTACGCTGGAAGTTTATATAGGTCGTCACGCGAAATAGCATTGGGTAGTGGCCCACTCCGGGTAAGCTTCATTTCGGCCAAAGCAACACCGGCGTAGGCGCATTGTTCGGGTGTTTTACCGTCGAGCCAGGCCGTCAGGAACCCCGCCCAGTACGCATCGCCTGCACCGGTGGCATCCACTACGTCAATGCGCCGACCCGGTAGACGAACGCGCTCCCGTCCCTGCTCATACGATACCAGGCTGCCGTCGGCGCCCAGCGTCAGACAGACCAGGCGGGCCCCCATTTCGTGAAAATCGCCGATGATCCGGTCCGGCGACTGAGGGCTACCATACAGGCGGGCAGCATCGTCTTCACTTAGTTTCACGAAGGCTTTTGAGGCACAATAGTTTCTGATGACCCGCCGGGCACCTTCTCGATCGGGCCAGATGGGAGTCGCATAATTGGCATCAATAGATACCTGAGCCCCAAACCGACACGCCCGTCCAGCGGCTTCCACAATAGCATCCTGCGCCGGCTGCCGGCTGAGCGCAAAGCAGGTGGTGTGAAAGATAGCCGACTGTTGCAGCAGTTCATCGGGCAGGTGCTCCGGCCGGATCTGGCAGTCAGCCTGGCGGTAGGCGATGAAATCGGGAGTCCCTCTGGTGCGTGATACCACCACGATACTCGTAGGTGCCTGTGCATCTTCGGCAATGTAACGGGTATCCACGCCCGCTTCCGCCACCCGCTGTTTCAGATACGCGCCCAGGTTGTCCTGCCCCACACCTGCAACCAGGGCTGTTCTGTTGCCCAGCCGGGCCATGTTGGCTGCCATATTAGCCGGACTGCCACCCTGGTAACGGTGGAAATCGCGGGTATTCAGCAGGCTGTCCGCCAGATCATGGCCAATCAGGTCAACGAGCAGTTCGCCAACCGCCAGTAAAGCATACGTTCGGTTCTGGGTAGCCTGACCAGTTTGATTCGGTTGATTCACGAATAATAAAGAATTTTATACCAGCAGTCGACTCGTTAATTACCCCCCGGACCCGTCGGGAAAGCGGCTTTCTCGCTCCGTACCGTTTCTTTGACAAAAAAGCAGGCCCCGGCCGCCAGGAACAGACAAATCCCGCATAACACCAGCGCATTACGCGGATCACTGCCCAAAACACTGTCGTACAGAAACGGAATGGTAATCATGTTAATGATCTGCGGCACTACAATAAAGCCGTTGAAAATACCCATATACACACCCATGCGCTCTTTTGGCACCGAAGTCGAGAGCATTACATACGGCATAGACATAATAGAACCCCAGGCCAGGCCCACCAGCGTCATGCCAATCACGAAGATACTCTTGTCGTTGGAGAGCAGCATCGACAGGAAGCCTAAACCGCCAATGGAGAGGAACAGTGCGTGGGTGCCCCGGCGACTGATTACTTTAGCGATGGCGGGCAGGAAGAACGAGATACCAAAGCAGCCCACGTTGAATAGGGCGAAGCATAGACTGCCCCAGCGGGTACCTTCGGCAAAACCAGGTGAGTCGGCATTGGGGGCGTCGTAAGCGTGCCGGGCAATGGCCAGCGACAGGTATTGCCACATCAACGGCAAGCCATACCACGTAAAGAACTTCACCCACCACAACTGCCGCATAGTCGTAGGCATCTCGCGCAGAGCGTGGGCAACCTCGGTAAACGCGCCCAACACTCCACCAGCCTGCTTCTTCTGACGTTCAAATTCTGCCATGTTTTCGGGAGGGTATTCATTCGTGGTGTAAACCGTCCAGAGAACTGCGGCCAGTACAGCCAGCGCACCGATATAAAAGGAGTATTTTACAAAATCAGGAATATTGTTGGTGCCGGCGGCTGCGATGGTAAGGCCAAAGATGGGCAGGATAAACGGCATCAGGTTGGCGAGTGTCTGGCCGAAACCGACAAAGAAGCTCTGCACGGCAAACCCCAGCGTGCGCTGCTGCACGTTGAGTTTATCGCCGATAAATGCTCGGAACGGCTCCATCGTTATGTTGAGGCCGGCATCCAGCACCCACATCATGCTGGCCGCCATCCAGAGCGTCGACGAATTTGGCATCAGAATCAGGGCCAGGCTGGTGATGATTGCGCCGATCAGGAAGTAGGGTTTCCGGCGACCCCAGCGCTGCGACCAGGTCCGGTCACTCATGGCCCCGATAATGGGCTGAATGATAAGTCCGGTAACCGGTCCCGCCAGCCACAGGGCCGGAATGGCAGCTTCGTCGGCATTCAGGTAGCGGAAAATAGGACTCATGTTGGCCTGCTGCAGACCAAACCCGTACTGAATACCCAGAAAGCCGAAACTCATGTTCCAGATTTGCCAGAAATTTAACTGAGGCTTGTCGGCCTGCCCGGCAGTTACCGGCTTCTGGATTTTTTCATTTTGCATAGGTTGTCGAAGTTTGTGAAGGGCGATTTGCGGGAAAAAAAACAATGATAAGGAATCTGTTGCAGGATGTAAAGAACCTTTTTATCCAGAAATATGTATATTTGTTACCATTCAAGCGGTTGCTGGCCGGGGATTCAAGGTCAGCTCATTTCTCAATTCATTCAACGCTGAACCTTGACATTCAACGACTTTAACCTCCACGACGACCTGCTGTCGGGCGTTGAGGCCATGAACTACAAACAGGCTACGCCTATTCAGGAGCAGGCCATTCCAAAAATTCTCGCGGGTAAAGACCTGATCGCCTGTGCCCAGACCGGCACCGGTAAAACGGCCGCCTATCTGATTCCGCTGTTGGACCGTATTTCTCATGCCAGCCACGACCATACCAGTACGCTGATTCTGGTACCGACCCGTGAACTGGCTAAACAGATCGACGATCAGGTAGAAGGCTTCGCCTATTTTGTGTCGGCAACCAGTATTGCCATTTACGGGGGCGGTAAAAGCGAAAACTGGGACCAGCAACGACGGGCACTCACCACCGGTGCCGACATTATTATTGCTACGCCCGGCCGTTTGATCGCCCATATGCAAATGGGCTACGTCAATTTCGACAAACTGGATTACCTGGTGCTGGACGAAGCCGACAAAATGCTCGACATGGGCTTTTCCGATGACATTCTGAATATTGTGCGGCAATTGCCGGCCAAGCGGCAGACCCTGCTGTTCTCGGCCACCATGCCTAACAAGATCCGGGAGTTTGCCAAGCGAATCCTGCAGGAGCCCGACGAAATCCGGTTGGCCGTATCTAAACCGGCCGAACGCGTCGACCAGCAGTTTTACCTGGCCTTCGACCGGCAGAAACTGCCGCTGCTGGCCCACCTGATGAAGCAGACGGCGGGCGTGCAGAGTATGGTGCTATTTACCTCCCGGAAGTCGAACGTAAATGCCATTGTGCGGGATCTGGTCCGGTTAGGCTACGGTGCCCGCGGCATCTCGTCCGACAGTGCCCAGGAAGATCGGGAAGTGGTGCTGCGGGATTTTAAAAACAAACAGTTTCCGATTCTCGTAGCGACCGATGTGCTGTCCAGAGGAATCGATATCGATAACCTGACCCACGTCGTTAATTTCGACATCCCCCGCGATGCCGAGGATTACATCCACCGCATTGGCCGGACGGCGCGGGCCGAAGCAACCGGTACCGCTATTACCTTTATCAGTGACCAGGATCAGGACCGAATCCTGCGCATTGAGCGGCTGCTGGAGCATGAGGTAGAAAAACGGGCCATTACCGAGGAACTGGGTTTGGGTGTCGCCCCTGTATTTAACCCGAAATTGTACCGGGGTGGGGGTAGCCGGGACAAGCAACGGAATAAAAAAGGACGCCGGCCGGGTCAGCCGGTTCAATCGGCTCATGCCCCTAAATCGCTCACCAGTGAAGCGGCTCCCGCACAGGGAGATGCTCTCCCCCGTGGCGACAAGCCGGTTCGGTCGAATAAACGTCGGAATAAGAATCGCCGGCCCCGGCCTGAAAAAGGCGATCCGGTACAGCCTACAGGGGCTCCATCGGCCGTTCAGAGCCCTGCTGGCTCGGAAACTCACCCGTAGTTTGCAGCCAAACGGCTATATTTGCCGAAAAACGGCTTGTAGAAGCCGCTCTGAATGCTGCTGATTACACTTTTATGGTCCTGCCTGCAAGCTGTACAGCCGGTTATAAAGCCTGGTCCAAACTTTGGCGATACGCTGGTGGTTGTGCGATCGGTTAATCTATACGGAAATATTCGTACCCGCGATCGCATCATTCTGCGCGAAATGGCGGTTCGGTCCGGTGATACGCTGCGCCAGGGCGATCTGGCAGGTAAACTGGCCTGGGATCAGCGCAAAATAACAAATACCAATCTGTTCATAACCGTTGATGTGGTGGCAAAACCGGTGGTGGATACTACTGCCGGGATACAACTGGTTGATATAGAGGTGAACATGAAGGAGCGGTGGTATCTGTTCGCCCTTCCGACCTTTGATCTGGCTGACCGGAATTTTAACGAGTGGTGGTACGAACGCGGCCGTGACCTGCGCCGGACCATTTACGGGGGCCGGTTAAGCTACCGAAATGTAACGGGTGTGGGCGACCGGCTAGCCCTGATTCTGGAGTTTGGGTTCACCCGCCGGACGGTTCTGTCATATTCCCGTCCTTATATCGACCGGGCGCAGCGCACCGGCCTCCGGATCGATTTCAGCTATGCCACGAACCGGGACGTACCTTACCGCTCGGCGGCCGATAAGTGGTTGTATGTTCGTAGCAATAACCTGCTGCGGGAGCGTGCCTTCGCAGCCGTCATACTCACCCGCCGGAACGGCTTCTACCATTTTCACCAGCTCGATACCCGTTTCTTTCAGAATTCAATTGCCGATACGGTGGCCCGGCTCAATCCCGACTATTTTCTGAACGGCCGTACCCGCCAGCGGTACCTCCAGCTTTCATACGTATATACCTATGACCGGCGCGATGCAGTTGCGTACCCACTTCAGGGAACGTGGCTTCGCTTGATCGCTACTCAGATGGGCGTACTGCCCAATGACGATATCCACCAGACAGAATTGCTTGGTAGCTTCACGCGTTTCTGGCTGCTGGGTGGCCGGTTTTACGCCAACAGCGGAGTTCGGGCCAAGTATTCCTGGCCCGAGCGGCAGCCTTATTTCAACCTGCGCGGGCTTGGTACGCTGGATAACTTTGCACGGGGGTACGAACTTTACGTTGTGGACGGTCAGCAATACACTTTGTGGCGCAACAACCTGAAATACCAGCTCTTTACCGTTCGTAAGCAACTCAAATGGGTGCCGGTTCGTCAGTTCAGTACCCTGCCTCTGGCTGCGTATATTAATGTCTTTGCCGATGCTGGCTACGTGGGTAGTACGGTGGCCCGGCAGTACGAGAGCCGGCTGGCAAATACCTGGCTGTTGGGTACCGGTGTCAGCCTGGATGTAGTGACGTTCTACAACTTGGTCGGGCGGTTCAGCTTCTCCATAAACCGACAAGGGCAGACCGGTTTTTTTGTGAATATCCTCCAGGAAATATAAACCTGATTACGGGCCTGCCTATATGTACCGTATCTTTGCAGGATTTTTAATTTTCCGAGCGGTCTGCTGGTAATCAGGTGGCCCATTTGTATATGAAAAAAGTTTTAGCTTTTATCGTTTCTGTTTCCTTCCTCCTGAGCGGCCATGGCTGCCGCGATAATCAGAAAGCAGATACCACAACTGAATCGGCTGCGACATCAGCCGGCGGTGCGTCTGACACCCCAATTAGCGAACGCCTGCAGTCGTTAGGGCTCACGGGCGAAGGGCACTGGCGAGGTATCAGCCTCGGTGACTCGCTGGCTATCGTAAAAAATACCGAAGAGGCAAAGCTGTTTGAAAGTGACGCCAGTCACCTGGGGTATTCCCTGGAGTTCCCGAATATGGAGTCGGTTGATATGCTCTATCACCAGAAAGACCAAAAAGTATTGGCCATTGACGTTGATCTTTACCTGAATACCCGGCAGTCGGTGACCGACTATACGAACGATCTGAAGCAGTATTTTACGGCACGATATGGTCATCCCGTGCAGCAGGAGAAGGCGGTGGTCTGGACCGGAACCCAACAGGAGAAAATCAGCGTTATCGATGTGTCCGAGGGGAAAGACTATGGGATCAAAATAAAGATCAATAGCGCGCTGGAAGCAGCGGCTACGGCATCGACTCGTCGGTGAAATGCTGAAAATTTCGTAAATTTAGGCTTTAGTTCTGAGAAAAATACAAAATGAGCATACATGAGGAAATTGGTCTGCGCCGGACGTTCGCTATCATCAGCCACCCGGATGCCGGAAAAACCACGCTGACGGAAAAATTGCTGCTGTTTGGCGGAGCTATCCAGACCGCCGGTGCCGTAAAATCCAACAAAATCAAAAAGTCGGCAACCTCCGACTTTATGGAGATCGAAAAGCAGCGGGGTATTTCAGTGGCTACCTCGGTGATGACCTTTCACTACAATGACCTGAAGATTAATATTCTGGACACGCCCGGTCACAAAGATTTTGCGGAGGATACGTACCGGACACTCACGGCTGTCGACAGCGTTATTCTGGTGATCGACTGCGTAAAAGGGGTGGAGGAGCAGACCGAGCGGCTGATGGAGGTCTGCCGGATGCGCGACACCCCGGTGATCATCTTCGTCAACAAGCTCGACCGTGAAGGAAAAAACCCATTCGATCTGCTCGATGAACTGGAAGAAAAGCTGAACATTCGGGTACGGCCGCTAACCTGGCCTGTCAACATGGGTTCTGACTTTAAGGGCGTGTATAGCATGTACGAAAAGAAACTCTATTTCTTTAAAGTCAACAAAACCAAGGTCGAAGACGATGTGCTGCCGATTGATCTGGACGGGACGCTGCTCGACGAGAAAGTAGGGTCCCGCGATGCGGCCCAACTCCGCGAAGATGTAGAACTCATTGAGGGCGTGTACGATCCGTTTGATCCGAAAGCCTACCGCGAAGGTCATGTGGCACCGGTTTTCTTTGGGAGTGCCGTCAACAACTTCGGCGTGAAGGAACTGCTGGATACCTTCTGCCAGATTTCGCCGGAGCCCATTAGCCGCCCCACGGATAAGCGGGTGGTTAATCCGGATGAGAAGAATTTCAGCGGCTTTATCTTCAAGATACACGCTAACCTTGACCCGCGTCACCGCGACCGGATTGCGTTTCTGCGGATTTGCTCCGGTAAGTTCGAGCGCAACAAGTTCTACCACCACACCAGGCTCGATAAAGATGTGCGGTTTGCCAGTCCATTCAGCTTCATGGCCGACAGCAAAAGTGTAGTGGACGAAGGCTTCCCCGGCGATGTAGTGGGATTGTACGATACCGGTACGTTCAAAATTGGGGATACCCTGACGGAAGGGGAGGACCTTCAGTTTCAGGGCATCCCGAGTTTCTCTCCCGAAATTTTTAAGGAACTGATCAATACCGACCCCATGAAGGCCAAGCAACTGGATAAGGGCATTCAGCAGTTGACCGACGAGGGCGTTGCTCAGTTGTTTACCCTATCACTGGGTAACCGGAAGATTGTCGGTACGGTGGGAGATCTCCAGTTCGATGTGATTCAATACCGGCTGGAACATGAGTACGGTGCTAAATGCCGTTGGGTACCGATGAACATCAGCCGGGCCTGCTGGATTACCTCGGATGATAAGAAAAAATTAAACGAATTTATCCGGTTAAAAGGCATGCAGATTGCCTATGATAAAGATCAGAACCCGGTTTTTCTGGCAGATTCGGACTGGGTTCTGCGCATGAATCGTGACAACAACCCGGATATAAAATTCCATTTGACATCCGAGTTTAAGACAGCCGTGGAGTTCTGAGGTGAGCTTCGTGGATTATGATTTTGGAGGGGGTAGAAAATTTCTGCCCCCTCTTTGTTTAAAAATGTTGAGGAAAAGTTAAACAAAATTTAAACTGGTCGAGTTATTGTAGTAAATAAGCAAATAGCAGGACGGTTGAGAGCGCAAGATGTTTGGTTAGAGGTTGAGTTGTACTAAGGTTGAGAGGAGTTGAGTTTTTGCAGATTAATTGAGACTGAGGAAAAATAAAGTCCGGCCGCTTGGCCGGACTTTATTTTTGTAACAAGAGGTAAGTACTTTCGTATGAATCAGGTAAGCGCCTTGGTAGATTGACCTGAATACTGGTTTTCTTCTTTGTTACCGGATTCCTGAAGGTCAAATGTTATAAAAATGGTAGTGCCTTTGGCTTTTTCGGATTCAATCCGGATGTGCCCCTGGTGAATGGCAATAATCCGGTGAGTAAGCGCTAAGCCAATGCCGTGTCCCTCTATACCAATCGTTTCGTCGGACCGGTAGAATGGATTAAACACGTGCGGAAGATCTGATTCCGGAATGCCGTATCCGTTATCAATAAACTTTAACTGAATTTGTCCGGGGGAAAAGGAGATCTGGACCAGCACACTTTCATTGGCAGAATACTTGCAGCCATTTTCCATTAGATTTTGAAAAGCTGTCTGTAACAGGGATTCTTCGGCCAGAATGGTAAGATCCTCTTCCCGGTCGGGTAAATTGTTAAAGTCAATTTGAATCTGGTAATTGGGCGACTTCTGGAGCAGGTTACCCCTAGCCTGCCATAGCAACTCGTCTATACGAACCGCTTTAAAGGGGAGGGTAGATGTATCGGCGTTGACCCTGGCCAATTCCAGGAGGCCACTTACCAGGTTATTCATGCGTTTCACCTCATCAAGAACGGCCAGGAGGGTGGTTTCATACTCCGCTTCCGTCCGGGACTGCATCAGCGTAACTTCAATCTGTCCCATCATTACGGTAAGGGGGGTACGGAGCTCATGGGACGCGTGGGAAACAAAACTTTTTTGAGAGATAAAGGCTTCTTCGAGCCGACTAAGCATACTATTAAAGGTATTGGCTAATTTAGATAATTCGTCTCGTTGGGCACTGATCTGAAGCCTTTTATGAATACTGGTTGCTGAAATAGCGTTTACCTGATCAATAAGCAGGGAAATAGGCCGAAGGGTATCTGTAGCAAACACCCAGCCGGCAATACCCACAATAATCAGGCTGCATAGCCATCCAAACAGAAGGATTTGCTGGAGACGTTGTAATTTGGAGAATCCGTAGCGATCGTAGCCGGAAATAAAAACAAGCATTGGTTTGTGGTTCTTCTCCAGAAAGCGAAGGCCAAGCGATTCAATGCTGTTTTCCCTGAACTTGACCCGACCTGTTGTTTTTACCTGCTGAAGAAGTTCGCCGGAAATGAAGGGTTTGGCACTACCATTACGAAAAATGAATTCTCCGTTGGCGTTATATACCGCAATTTGCTCCTCAAAAAGTTGAGGAGTGCCACCCAGCAATTTCGAATTGGTTATTCCTCCCCCCCGTAAAATGTCGGAGGCTTTATTTTCCAGACGCTGGTAAAACTCTGCTTCCCGGAACTGGTCGAACATATAATAAATGGAGACCGAGAACAACAGCATGATGGAACCCACCAGCAGCAAAAACAACAGAGTTAACCGAGTCCGAATGGTCATTCTTCTTTTAACATGTATCCCATGCCGATCACCGTATGGATAAGTCGGGCGGGAAAGTCTTTATCAACCTTCTTGCGAAGAAAATTGACGTAGACGTCGATAACATTGGTCCCTGTGTCAAAATGAATATCCCAGACTTTTTCGGCAATATCGATCCGCGATACTACACGGCCCCGATTCCGCATCAGATACTCGAGCAAGCCAAACTCTTTGGCCGTCAGTTCAATGCGTTTGCCGCCCCGTCGGGCAACTTTTTCGTTCAGGTCCAGCTCCAGATCCGCTACTTTCAATACATTCGCTTTTACGCCGGTATCCTGACCCCGTTTATACAGCGCACGCAAACGGGCCATCAGCTCCCGGAATTCAAATGGCTTGACCAGATAGTCGTCTGCTCCGGATTCAAATCCTTCCAGCTTGTCTTCAACTGACCCAAGAGCGGTCAGCATCAGGATTGGCGTTTTGATCTGATTCTTCCGCAGTGACTGGGCCAGATCAAAGCCGTTCATCTTCGGCAGATTTACATCGAGCACAATTACGTCGTAGCTGTTGCTCAGGGCCATGGTTTGTCCAATCTGACCGTCATAAGCAACGTCTACCTCACAGGATTGTTCTTCCAGACCTCTTTTCACGAAAGAAGCCAGTTTGGGTTCGTCTTCTACAACCAGTATTTTCATATATGCAAACTACTTGGTAGTCGCAAATTAAAAAAAACTCGACTTCTATATCTATTTACTGCGTAAGTATTCCGGATAAATAATCATACGATAGTTCCTGTTCTGAATACCACACCCGAAAAGAAGAGAGTATCTGTGTGTAGTTGGTTGGGTTCCCAATCAGTAAATATGTTGGGCTCAGGTTAAATCGCTATGAATCAAAGATTAAAAGCCGATTAAAGAAAGGAGACGATGCAGGAGACCAACAAAAAAGCCGACGGAGACTCTCCGACGGCTTTCCGCTTCTATCCACACCATTTCAAGACGTGTTACCTGGCGGCAACCAATCTTGATGTTCAACCTTCCCTTTGTAAAGGATCTTTATACTTAACTAAGTAATACCTGGTTCAGTTCGGAGAAGTGTCTCTGTATCTCCGTTTGTTCTGATACAAATTTCGCGCTTACTTATTAAATCCAAGTTAACCCCTAGTTAAAATTGACTTAATTTATCGGTTAGACGTAAGCGGTTGAAAAAGTCACATTAGCCACTAAAAAACCTCAATATGACTGTTTTCGTTTGTAAAAGTAATATATAAAATTGAAAAAATGAAATGTATGAAATTTTACTGAACGGTCTCCTTAGTAAAATTACTTAGGAGTGGGCTGCTAAAAAGTATCTAGTCCGCTCAGGTTGGTGAGACCCTCACCAGCTATCCGAAGATTGGTCAGGCCTGGGAAAAATAAGCCAGCCCCATCATGGTAACTAAAGCAATCAGCCGATAAACTAAACTGAAATTATTCTGGGTAGTACGGTGGTAATTCATAAGTAGCGTGTAGCTGAATGTTTTGACGCTACAAAAGTCTTACCTTTTAATTAAATGAACTTTAAACAGCCGTTAAAACCCCATTAAAAAACCCTGGCCACATGTGGTCAGGGTTTTTTAATAACGTTGAGTAAATCAAATCGCTTTAATTGATTAGCGTAACAGCTTAGTCAACCCGGATTGAGTCTCTGGTTGACTCGATGCCTGAGTGAGCGTTATCAGCCATGTGCTCTACCGTCTGGTTGTACTGAGACTTAGTAGCGTCCATGTCGCTATCACCCTTGTGCAAATTCTTGTTAGCAAAGTCGTTTACCTTCGCTTTTGCCTGGTCGTAGCCCTGCTTTACCTGGTCTACCCCTTTGCTCCACTGATCCTGCAGATCCTTGGAACGCTTATCGGCTTCTTCCGACAACATTTTACGTGTTTCTCTTCCACTACGTGGCGCTGTCAGAACACCTACAGCAACACCTGTTAATAAACCGGTCAGAAAATCTCTTGTGCTTCGCATACTATTGAGTTATTTTAGGTTCAACATAGATTAGTTTTCATTATACCCGGGGCTCTGATCCGCCCGCATCGCCTTTAAAGCGTGAAGCATTTGCTTCAACCACCTCATTATACTGACTCTTTATATTATCAAGACCTGTCTGTAACTGATCCTGCAGGTCTCTGAAAAAATTGTCAGCATCCGTAGATATGCGTTCACGAGTTTCGCGACCGCTGCGAGGTGCCAGTAAAATGCCCACCACGGCACCGGCGGCTAGCCCAAATAAAAGTCCGGGTAATGATCTCATCCTGTTGACTGTTTAGTGTGAATTTTTATTACACTCACTATTTAGAAAAATTCGTACCAATGCCTGTTACTGTCTTGATTGTGCATGAAAATTACTGATTTTCAGTTATTTAACACGCAAGGCCTGGCCGTGTTTTCATTTCTGGGAATTAGCACTGAGGAAGATTTTCCACATCCGGGTAACGTCATTCCTCAGTTTGGGCATTCTGACTAAGTCATTTAGTAGAATTATCCGGCTTCTCCACCTTACCTATAACGGGTATCCCCCTATAATTGTTAATTTCAGACTTTATTTCCTTGTCGTTTATGATTATTCGGCAGTTGACCTACACTCCCCGTTTTACTGCTATTTATGGAAACCTTAGAAGTGGTGTTTTTATGTTATAGTCTGTTTATAGTGACAGCTTCGTTTATTAACCTGCTGCGAATTGATTATTGGTGGATCCGGATGTGGGATTTTCCCCATCTTCAGCTAATCGTACTGGCGGTACTGGGATTGGGCGGGTGGTTTATCTGGGTTCACCAATATAACTGGCCCAACTGGCTAGTGCCTGTATTCCTGGTGGCATCAATCATATATCAGCTATGGCTTATTTTTCCCTATACCCGCTTGCATGCTGTACAGGTACCACCCCTACGGACAGTGAATGAAGAAGCAGAAGGAGGGAAGCTGGCAGAGATCAGTCTGTTGATTGCCAACATCCTGATGGAAAACAACCGGTATAATGAGGTACTCCAGTTGGCCCAGCGGCAAAACCCGGATATTATTCTGATCCTGGAAGCGGATGAGACCTGGCGGCAGAAGCTTAACGCTCTGGAGCCTAACTACCCGTACCGACTCCTGCACCCCCTGGATAATACCTATGGCATGTTGTTGTATTCGAGGGTACCGGTGCGTGATCCGAAAATTCGGTTTCTGATTGAGGACGAAGTGCCTTCTATTCACGCCCAGCTCGTTCTGGAAAATGGGCAGAACATCCATTTCTTCGGGGTTCATCCGGAGCCGCCCAGTCCTACGGAGCATAACCGGTCGACGGAACGGGATGCGGAACTGGTGCTGGTAGGACGTGAAGCTCGTCGACTGAATGAGCCCGTTATTGTGGCGGGGGACCTGAACGACGTTGCCTGGTCGCACACAACCCGTCTTTTTCAGCGCATCAGCGGCCTGCTCGATCCCCGCGTAGGGCGGGGGCTGTTCAACACCTTTCACGCCCATTACTTTTTTATGCGGTGGCCCCTCGACCATATATTTGTGTCGCAGCACTTCCGCCTGGTCCATATCGAACGGATGCCGTCCTGTGGCTCCGATCATTTTCCCATGTTTGTCACCTTACAGCTTGACAATAGCTTAAGCAACCGGACAAACCTGCCTAAGCCCGACAAGGAAGACAAAGAAGAAGCTGCAGAAAAGGTAGACGAGGCAAAAGAAAATAAGTAGTATTACCCAGAATAGAAAAATCCCTGCACTCAAATTGGTGCAGGGATTCCGTACCCACCGTAACTTGTACTTAACCTAAAATGAAACCACCTAAACCTAAACGTACCACTCTATTAGGAGTTCTGTTTATGAGTACAGCAAATAAAAGAAATTAGTTGCTGATTCATATCTTAATATTAGTAAACGGCTGCTCAAACGCCCCTGCCCTGGATCAAACGCAGCACAACAGCGATAATGGCGATAACCAGCAGCACATGAATGACATTGCCGAGCCCGAAACTATTGAAGCCCAACAGGCCGACCAGCCAAAGGATAACGAGAATAACGGCAACTGTGTAAAGTAAATTTCCCATAACGTGCTTGAGTAAATCAGACTTTCCTGTGTCTCTTGCTCGACTATCTCTACTGAAAAAGTTGTGCCAATTCCCTCTTAGGGTCCTGCCAGTTCTCTTTTCATGGCTTTTATGTTTGTAAATGAGCCAAATAGCGGTAAAACAGGTCTTTTTCCTTCAGCAAAGTTCTGGGGACTCTCCTTAATTCGTTGTGGAAATTCGTCTACATCTGTAGAAATTACTGTAGAAAAAAAACTCAGTTCATTTTGGCTCCGTAGTATACGCCCCTAAGTAAAAAAAATATTAAATAATGTAACTGGCTTATAATAGGCGGTTTATAAGGCTTTTGCGGAGGCTGTCACCTCCCAGACAGCTAGTTAGGCACTATATTTTATATAATAAGAAGTAAAATAAATTATGAGTACTAATGACTGGGGCAAGGACGTTGGGCGTCGGAGCAAATACACAGCAAAGACCGGCCGTAATGACAAATATTAATACGAATAAACGAGTGCTGATCGTTGACGATGAAGCAGACATCTGCCTGTTGTTGTCAGGGCTTCTCCGGCGGTTAGGCTATCAGCCGACTTGTGCGCATTTTCTGGAGGAGGGTAAGAAGTGTATCTACAAACAACAGTTTGATGCCGTATTTCTGGACCTGAACCTTCCCGATGGACTGGGCTTTGATTTATTGCCGGTCATCAAACAGGAAGGTGCGCCCACCAAGGTTGTTATGATCAGTGCATTTGATGGTATGGCTGAACGAAAGCGAGCTTCTGAACAGGGTGCTGACTACTTTATGGGAAAGCCTTTTTCCCGACGAACGGTTGAGCAGGCCCTGCAGTTTATACAGGTTTAATTTGTATATTTGTTTTAGAAGAGCCTGTTTCGATAGGCTCTTTACGTTGTTATTATCTCGTACAGACCGGATTGGGTCAAAGCAGATTGAGTTCTCCCTGCTTAACTCAAGGCCTGTGAGTACCGGGTAAACCCCGAACAGGCATTAACGTATGGAAAAAATACTGATTGTTGACGACAATAACGATATCTGTCTGCTCCTGGAACGCTTTCTTGGTAAGCAGGGCTACAAAACGGCTTCGGCTCAGCGAGGTGAAGACGGACTGGCTTTGCTGCGTAAAGACCCCTTCGAATTAGTAATCTGTGACTTTAAACTACCCGATATTGACGGCCTTGAAATGCTGCGCCGGATCAAAGTTCTTGATCCGTCTACGGCGGTAATCATTATTACCGGTTACTCCGATGTTCGGGTGGCGGTACAGGCGGTAAAACACGGGGCTTTTGATTATGTAACCAAGCCCCTGTACCCGGACGAGATCCTGTACACCATTAAAAGTGCGCTCGACCGCCGGAGTCAGCAGCTCGCCCAGCCCACTCCCGAAGCCGATGAGACACCCGTGCCGGCAAAAGCTCCTAAAGCCTCCAAAGCGTCTCAGGCTCCCAACGGCAAACGCTTTATCTACGGCAAAAGCCGGGCGGCCGAGCAACTCCAGAAACACGTAGATCTGATTGCACCGACCAATATGTCGGTGATTATCACCGGTGAAACCGGAACCGGTAAAGAATTTGTAGCCAACGCCATTCACCTGAAGAGTAAGCGGGCCGAAAAACCTTTTGTGGCAATTGACTGCGGGGCGCTTTCCAAAGAACTTGCCGGCAGTGAGCTGTTTGGTCATGTTAAAGGCTCTTTTACCGGAGCCATGGCCGACAAGGTCGGTAGCTTTGAGGTAGCCAACGGCGGCACGCTCTTCCTGGACGAAATTGGTAACCTGTCATACGAAAATCAGATTAAACTCCTGCGGGTGCTGCAGGAACGGAAAATAAGACGTATCGGCAGCAACCAGGATATTTCGGTTGATGTGCGCATTATCTGCGCTACCAACGAAGACCTGCGCGATGCCGTGCGGCAGGGGCGCTTTCGGGAAGATATATTTCACCGGATCGATGAATTTCGGATTGAACTGGCTCCGTTGCGCGAGCGCCGGAGCGATATTATGATTTTTGCCGAGCACTTCCTGGATCTGGCTAATCAGCAGCTGGAAAAAGAAGTGCGGGGCTTCGACGATGAGGTTAAAGAAAAACTGAAAGAGTACTACTGGCACGGCAACCTGCGCGAACTACAGAACGTCATTAAGCGGGCAGTTTTGTTGGCTCAGGAAGATCTGGTCACCGTTGATTGTCTGCCCCCGGAAATTGTAACACCGACGTACCTGACGGCAGAAGATACCGGGCAGGTGGCGACCGTAGCCGGCGAAGCGCTGCGGCCGGGTGCTCCGCCCATCGTTCAACAGGCGGGCAACCTGAAATCAGTCTCGGAGAATGCCGAACGGGCTGCCATTCTGAAAGTGCTGGAGAAAACCGGATACAACAAAACCAAAGCCGCAGAAGTGCTCAATATCGATCGTAAAACGCTTTATAACAAGTTAAAAGCGTATGATATTCATCTGTAATTACTGTATTTCCCGTCAGACCGGAACAAATAGGTAAGGCCAAGCGGCACTTTTTCCGGTTTTTGCCGTTTATAGTATGGGTACTTGATAATGAAAAGGCCCCCGGCATTGGTCCGGGGGCCTTTTTGTTTACTGTCCTGCAAGTTAGTTTAGCGTAAACTTACCCCGAGCGAAACCATACCCACTGCATTCCGGGCGTCGCCGAGGAACAGACGGGCACCGTCTGTATTCGTGATCTTGTTAAGACCCTGGCCGTAGCGCAGGCCCAGAAATGCCTTGCCAAAATAGATATTTACTCCACCAGCAAGTCCTACGTCGAACTTATTAAAATCGGCTGTATTCAGACGCTGGCTGCCCGAGCCAAATGTTCCTTCTGAATTCATCCTGGCGCTGAGCAGGTAAGCTCCGTACGGACCGGCCTGAAGCTCTACACTGGGGCCAACCTTAAAGGTAGCCAGAATTGGCAATTCCAGGTAGTTGAGCCGAAACGTGTTACGTCCCTGAAAGAAAGCCAGGTTGTAGTCGGCCGAAGCGCCCTTAGCGGTATAAAGTAATTCCGGTTGGATCGCTAAGAAATCGCCGGCTGGAATCTGTGCAAATACACCTGCGTGAAAACCATACGCTTCTTTACGGTTGTTAACATTTTGTAAATCCAGCGTGCTGGCGTTGAAACCTCCTTTGATACCGGCACGTACAGTATTGAACGTTGCCGATTGTGCCTGAGCTGAGTCTGAGGTGGCAATCATGCCTCCGGCTGATAACAGGCTGGCCAGAAGCAGTTTGATGAACGGTTTTTTCATACGAATTGAGTTGGATAGACTACGAAAGGTAATTACCCTTCGGTGTTAGTTGTAACAATCTCATGCCAAACAAAATTAAAAGGTATTTTACTTTTAGGTAAGTAGCTCATAATAAGGGGGATATTGCAAGGTAGCCACCCCTGTTTAGTTCCGCGCATATTGGAAAAAATTAATTTTTATGCGTAAAGCTTTCTACACTTTGAGTAAAAAAATTTTCACTCGTCGTCTTTTTTTAGCTGGTAACATCATCTGTGCCGACTGGTTTAGTCTGGTTTTGTACTGGACGCTTCTTAGAAAAGCATTTGGGACATGCCTGTTGGATAGATTTTTAAAAAAGGATTTATTTTATTTTTGTTAGTAGGATATATTTGACCGGATGAAAAGCCAGTTTATTCAACTGGCTTTTCACTTATTGGCCGACGGCTACCACTTTTGCCGTAATAGTTGTATTTTTACGAAGTAACGGTAAAATGGCCCATATATAGGGACTCGTATAGTAACGTATGACAGGAGCGGCCGTTCAGGAAAACTAAATGTCCTTCATGTTCCGTAATCAAGCTAAAATGACAATTCTAATTGCCGACGACGACGCAGACGATCGCATGTTTCTGGAGCAGGCGCTACGCTCCATTGGGTATACACAGGACATTCAGTTTGTCGAAGATGGGGAGCAGTTGATGGACTATCTGAAGCAGCAGGGTTCTTACTCCGAAGCCAACGCACCCTGGCCCAATCTGATCATTCTGGATTTGAACATGCCCCGGAAAAATGGCTTTCAGGCTTTGGAAGAAATCAAAGCCGACGCCCGTCTGCGTCGATTACCGGTTGTTGTGATGACTACCTCATCGGCCGATGAAGACGTGCTGCGGACTTACAATCTGGGCGTTAATTCGTATATCACCAAGCCCTTTAATTTCAACCGGCTGATTGAAATGATGGGCGCACTGAAGACCTACTGGATTGATACAGTCAAACTACCCGAATAATTGAGGGCATGAATGTTAAAGTGAAACCACTCGACGTTAGCGAAAAACAACACATGATTAGGGTGCTGCTGGTAGAAGATGACGAAGATGATTACGTATTGACCCGAACGCTGGTATCCACGAAAGAAAATGCCAATATCCGTCTCGACTGGGTTGATAACTATCCGGCGGCTGTAGACGCTGTCTGTCAGAATAATTACGATGTGTATCTGGTCGATTACCGGTTAGGTGAGAACACGGGCCTGGATCTGATCCAGGAGGCTACCCGCTCGGGTTGCCGGGCCCCCATGATCCTGCTAACCGGCCAGGACGATCTCTCCGTTGACCTCTCTGCGCTCGAAAAGGGAGCCGCCGATTATCTGGTAAAAGGGCGCATTGATGCTCAACTGCTGGGCCGGAGCATTCGTTATGCCCTGAAACAGGCCGAAGTTTTAGGCGAACTCTACGAAAAGGAGAATAAGTACCGGTCTCTGTTTGAGCGGTCAATCGATGCTATTTTTGTTACCGACAGCGACCTGCGTTTTCAGGATGCGAACCCGTCGGTCGAGCATCTGCTCGGCTACAGCCGCGAGGAACTCAAGCGGCTAAATGCATTGCGCCTGTTTGCCTCCGGTGATGATTTCCGTAAACTGCGGTTTTACGTGCGGGAATACGAACAGGTAAAAGACTTTGAAACGGTGCTGATCAGCAAGCAGGGCCGGAAGCGGGACTGTCTGGTATCTGTCTGGGCAGTAGAAGATGGAAGTGGTAAACCGGAGTGGTACCAGGGTATTGTCCGGGATATTACCGATCAGAAAAAGGCGCAGCAGGAACTGATTATTGCTGAGAAGCTGAGTATGACCGGAAAAATTGCCCGTAGCATTGCCCACGAGGTACGGAACCCGCTCACTAACCTGAGCCTGGCGCTCGACCAGCTGCGGGAGGAACTGCCGCCGGATGACGATTATTACACGATGTACACCGACATTATCCGCCGGAACGTCGACCGCATTGGGCAACTAATCACCGAAATGCTGAATTCCTCGAAGCCCCGCGACTTGGATCGTAAAGCGCAGGACGTTAACCGGGTTGTGCAGGAAACGCTGCAACTGGTATCAGACCGGCTTAAATTGAAGTCGATGCAGCTGGTTACCGATTTTGGTTCCGACGACTGTACGGCTCTGATTGACCGCGAGCAGGTTAAAACGGCCTTGCTAAACATCTTTATCAATGCCGTAGAGGCAATGGAGCCAGGCAAAGGCGTGCTCACGGTGCGAACCCGCTGTACAGACGACGATAAGGTGTGCATCACCATTTCCGATAACGGCAGTGGCATCAGTGAGGAAAACCGGCAGCGGCTGTTTGATCCGTTCTTCACGGGAAAACAGGGGGGTATGGGGCTTGGACTAACCACCACCCAGAATATTGTCAATAGCCACCGGGGAAGTATTGAGGTTGAAAGTCAGGTTGGTCAGGGGACGGCATTCCGGTTGAACTTTCCCAGGTAGATTCGATTGAACTATTTGCTGACTACAAAATAAAAGAAAGGGTTATGCCTAAACAGGTGTAACCCTTTCAGGTTTAATAGATAAGCAACTTGCTTGACCGATTTGCTGAACGTATTTTTTAGAAAGCGCCAAAATTTGGTTCATATATATACGTGGCGGGGAGTTTAGTATGTAAATTGCTTGGATTTTAAGGATAGGGTAAGACTCGACAGGTATGAGAACGCCAATTAAGATTTCGCTGGTTGTGTTGGGGGTAAGCTGCATAAGTGGATTTATGCAGTTCAGTTGTGATTCGCCGGCCGATCAGCAGGCGGCCACTGTTCAGGAAAAGCCGCAGGATGCCACAACGGAAGGCAGGGCGGCCGAAAAGTCGGTTCGGATTAAGCCGCGGCCGAAAACGACACCTGGGTCAGAAACTCAGGAACAAGCTCCGGAGGTAGCGCAGAATGACCAGGAGGGGCCGGTTGAAAGCACGGATCAGCCATTTGAAGAATCGCAGGAGGATGCCACAAGCTGGGATTCCGAACGAGAGGAGCTGCGCAAGAATGTGAAAGCAGAGATTGACGCTATTGAAACAAAAATCGACGAGTTAAAAGGTGAAATTGACGGTGCCGGCCCGGATGTACGCACCCGATGCCAGCGTGCTATCAGCGAACTGCGGTACGAACGGGCTAAATTAAGCACCCAGCTTAAGTCCATAAGTTCCGCCAGACGGGATAACTGGGAAAAGGTAAAGGTCCGAATCAGCAACGCTATTCACGCCACGGATGAGCGCATCAGCCAGGTATCTGAACAGGTTGCCCGTTAGTCTACCTTACTTACCCCTTTGATCCCCCATACAGGAACCTGATTCCCGCTGATACTGAGCCGGTCAAAAGACCGGCTTTTGTCGTTTTTATACTGTGTAAATTCCTACACAGCCACCCCACTTTTTCCACAACGGGCAGCATATACGTTTATAGGAGTCGAGTCTTATTTAAAGGTTTAGGATCTGCGCAATTTATTGATAGCCAAATACTTGATTTTAAGTTTAACTTTTTTTGCACAGCCGTTGGCGGCTGGCATAATTATCTCATTAGGATTAGCAGACCTGTAAGCAACAAGACTATGATGTGGAGTGCAACCCATTTTCCGGCCGCCATGCGATCCCTTAACCCCACAACGCGGGCTAAGGCTATTGAGATAGCCAACGACTTATTGAGTCGGGGAGGCTTGGAAAAGCAGCAGATCATTTCCACCAGCATTGACGAAGCTCGTAAGTGGGCTCGCCGAAGCTACACGGATGCGGACCGGAACGGAGCCTACATGCCACGCAGGTTTTAATTTCATCATCACTATTGTAAAGGAGACGAGCCATGATTTGGAAGAAAGAGATTTACGAAACCCTGACCAGCTGTGCCACCTTGTGTGACGAATGTGCAACAGAGTGCTCGCGTTCAACTGACATCGAAAACTGGTACCGTTGTATATTCTTAAACCTCGACTGCGCTGATATCTGCCGTCAGGTGGCAATGTTATACGTTCGTGGCTCGGAAAATACTCGTTTACTAGCCAAAACCTGCATTGAGATTTGCGAAAAATGCGCCGAAGAGATGTGTAAATTCGACGCTGAACGCTGCCAGCAGGTTCATGCCATGTGCCAGCAGACCATTCGGAGCTGCGTATCTATTCTGGATATGGCCCAGGATTCTGAACTGGCAAAACCCAGTACAACGCCGACTTCGTTGTTTTACGGCATTGATCTGCGCGAAACTCTTTATAACTAAATACGGCGCGTTTGAATGAGTTGGGCTTTATTCCCTAAACTTCTCAAACCATTCAAACGCTCCAGGTGTTTATAGTATGGTATAGCCGGGAAATCCGGGAGCATAGGTTGTTGGTAGTTAGCGGTTGCGGAAAGTATAGGATGCTGTCTTGTATACCTGCGGAAGCTGTGGAGTGAAATCTAAGCGGAACATGAACTAACAACGACCTGACCCTCCCGGATTTCCCGGTTTTCTTTTTATTCCCGGCGCCCCGACTGGCCCGGGTTAATCAGCAAAGCGTTATGGAAGCAAAAGAACAGAAAAACCCGCAGATGGAGAAAGTCAGGGAGATGATCGAAGACATCCGGATCGGGATGCTTACGACCATTGATGATGACGGTAATCTGGTAAGCCGGCCTATGGCCTGTATGCAGATCGACGAAAACGGCTCTCTGTGGTTTTTTACCAAAAAAGATTCCCCCAAAACAGATCAGATTGAACATCATGAACACAAGGTAAACGTGAGCTTTGCCGATGTAAGTGATGCTGATTATGTATCTATCTCGGGTACCGCTACTGAAATCTACGACCGCAACAAAATTAATGACCTGTGGTCGCCGGCTGCCAAGCCCTGGTTTCCGGACGGTAAAGATGATCCGAGCCTGATCTTGATCCGTGTAGATACTAAAATGGCCGAATACTGGGATTCCAACGCCAGCCGGATGGTTCGGCTCATGGAAATGGCCAGGGCTGCCGTAACGGGTGATACCTATAAGGAAGGCGAGAATAAAAAAGTATATAACTAATAGCAGGGTGCCGGCAAGGGCCCTGATAACCTGGTAAAATGGAGGGGTACCGTTCTGGTACTCCTTTTTTATTGATCTTATTATGATTGTTTCCTCAACTAATTCCGGCTGGGAGGTTATTCACCAGCAGGCGCACGGGTTACTGGCCTTTCAGATCGCCCTGCAGTGGCGGTTCGACAAACGGCCGGTTCACTGGCACGAAACGCTGGTGGCGCTCACCGAACACGATGATGGCCAGGATTCTTGGGAAGGGCAGAACCACCTGACTGCCGCCGGGGCTCCCATGGATTTTCAGATTCTGGAATACTCCGTAGAACAGTGCCGCAATATGATCCGGATTGGGCTGGAAAAAAGCCGGTGGAATGCCCTGATGCTGTCGATGCACACTACCTTTCTCTATGAAGAAAAACGCGGTAAGGATCTGGATCTGGACGCTTTTCTGGACCAGCAGCGCAACAACCAGCAAAAATGGCGGAAACAATGCGGAGCGACCAAAGCCGAAGCCGAATATGCTTATGATTTTCTGCAGTGGTGCGACGCACTATCGCTTCTTCTCTGTCAGGGGCAGGTACCACCCGAAGAGCGTCGGCTTGAGGTGAGCCTGGGACCGGATAAAGCTCCTTATTTCATTTTGCAACGAAAAAACGGTACGCTGACCCTCGACCCCTGGCCGTTTGAGGCTACGGAGTTTTTGGCGCATGTGGAGGTCTATAAACTAAACCAGCTTCAGTTTCGGGACGATCAGGAGCTGTTCAATGCACTGCAGGAGGCTGATGTAGAGCCGCGTGAATGGACTTTTCAGAGGTGAACACCTATATAAACACAACAGGCCGTTCGTTGATGAACGGCCTGTTGTGTTACTGATACTGGTTAAACGGCCCGCAGCAGCAGAACCGAGCGTCCTGGTACCGGTAATGTTGTTCCGCCCACAATGGGCTGGGTTTCCGGGCGAACCTGTCCGGCATTGGTATCTACCAGAACGTCCCAGTTTTTTTTCTTACTGTCTGAAACGGGTAGCACAAAGGGTACATCTTCCCAATAGCTGTTTAGAATCCAAAGCAGATGATCGTTGGCAATATCTACGCCTTCGGGGTCATGCTCCGTGACTTTTGACCCTTCGATAAACAGGCCCATGCAGCGGGTGCCGGGATCATTCAAAGTTTCTTCGTTAACCGGTTTTCCATCCGGACGCAGCCAGTTGATCTGGTCGCTTTCGTAGAACTTCCGACGGTGGAACAGGGGTATCTCGTGCCGGAGCGCCGTCAACTGGCTGGTGAAATCGTACAGAGCCTGCTGGCGCTCGTCCCAACTCCAGTTCATCCAGCTGATCTCGTTGTCCTGGTTATAAGCGTTGTTGTTGCCGTTCTGTGTGCGGCCGCACTCATCACCCATTACGAGCGTCGGGACCCCCTGGCTCAGAAAGAGAGTAGCCAGGAAATTGCGTTTCTGCCGCTCCCGAAGCTCCAGGATGTCTTTGTCTTTGGTTGGTCCTTCGACCCCGCAGTTCCAGCTCAGGTTGTCGTTATGACCGTCGCGGTTGTCTTCGCCATTGGCTTCATTATGCTTTTCGTTGTAGCTGACCAGATCATTCAGCGTAAAGCCATCATGCGCCGTAATGAGGTTAACGCTGTGGGCCGGAGAGCGGCCATCGGTTCCGTACATATCGGGACTACCCAGGAGACGTAAGGCCAGATCGTGGGCCTGGCCTTCATCGCCTTTCCAGTAAGCCCGAACCGTGTCGCGATACCGGCCATTCCATTCGGCCCAGCGTACCGGGAAGTTACCCACGTGGTAAGACTGGATGTCCCACGGCTCGGCAATCAGCTTTACTTCGCACAGTACCGGGTCCTGCGCCACCACGTCCAGGAACGACGACAGGCTCTGCGAGATATCTTCGCCCCGGATCAGCGCAGCCGCCAAATCGAAGCGGAAGCCATCGACGTGCATTTCGCTTACCCAGTACCGCAGGCTGTCCATCACCAGCTGAAGCGCCCGCGGATTGGTCAGGTCCAATGTATTGCCTGTGCCGGTATAGTCCATAAAGAACTGCAGCTGATCGGTTACCTGCCGGTAGTACGAGCGGTTGTCGATACCTTTCAGCGACAGGGTAGGGCCCATGTGGTTGCCTTCGGCGGTATGGTTATACACCACATCCAGAATGACCTCGATGCCGGCCTTGTGCAGCGCTTTCACCATCTCTTTGAATTCCGTCACCTGCTGCCCCATGGTACCCGAGGCCGAGTAGCCGTTGTGGGGCGCAAAGAAGCCGATGCTGTTGTAACCCCAGTAGCTTTCATCGGTAAACTGGTGGATCGGCATTAGTTCTACGGCTGTTACACCTAGTTTTTTCAGGTAGTCGATACTTTCAGGACTACCCAGACCGGCATAGGTTCCCCGCAGTTTTTTGGGAATGGTCGGGTGTTGATGGGTAAAACCTTTGACGTGCAACTCGTAGATGACCGAATCATGCATCGGAATGTCGGGCCGCTTGTCGTCCTCCCAGTCAAATTCGGGATCGACTACTATGCTTTTGGGCGCGATAGGGCCGCTGTCCTCCATGCTGGGAAAAAGAAACCGCTCGTCGGAGTCTATCTGGTAGTCGTAGCCCAGTTGGCGGTCGTCGTGAACAACCAGGGCGTGAATGGCGCGGGCATACGGGTCCAGCAGCAGTTTGTTGGGGTTGAAGTAGTGACCCAGCGCCGGTTCATACGGTCCATCGACGCGGTACCCGTATAGCAGTCCGGGTTTAATGTCTTCCAGGTAAATATGCCAGATGTGTTCAGTTTGCTCGACTACCTGGATACGAGCTAGTTCTTTATCGGGGTGTTTGGGGTCATACAGGCAGAGGAAAACTGCCGTAGCGTTTTCGCTGAACAGGGAGAAGTTTACGCCCTGACCATCATACGTGGCACCCAGCGGATAGGGCCGGCCGGGTTTGGATGTATAATTGGATGCTTCTCTGGGAGAAGTTACATGGTTTATCATAATCTGCGTTAGCCAATATATAAGTGTATCTACGCATAAACTAAAAACAGACCGGCTTGGTTGGCAGGTCTGTTGCTTAATGAGGTTCCGGTCTTCAAAGTATAGTGCGAGACCTGAGCTATCTGGTTATCAGGAGTGTAACAGAATCGTGAGCAAACAAAAAAGCCCTCCACCCAAACGGGAGAGGGCTTTCCGATCCCACCATTCACTACACTACCAAAGCTATTCTGGACATGCCCGAGTGGGCGGCCATTATTTGTTCCTTATGGCGCAACAACAACTCACGGGTGCTGGCCATTAATGTCGTATCATTCAGTATCTCGCTGTAACTATCGAGCGCTATCTGGTCACCGCGCTTACATTCTTCCACCGTCGCTTTATCGTCGTTGGCGGTAAACGCCGTCTTTACGTTAATCCAGGCCCGGTGCAAGTCACTGGCAATACTGGTATCGTGATCGGGTGTGCCACCCAGGGTCCGGATCTCCCGGTCAAGCTCCAGCGCAAACTCCCCACGTTGACGGGACTGAGCCAGAAACAGACTTTTTAATTCGGCATCTTTGGCATTTTCAGCTGCCTGCTGGTAGCCTTTTTCCGCTTCATGATTGCGGGTCATAAGCTGATTCAGCTTATCGAGGATTTCGGCCCTTGTTTCTTGTACGTTCATAACGTTGATGCATTAATATTTTCTAAACGTTGAATAACTGGCGCGTCAAAAAGAAAAGTAGACACAACGTTCAGAAGTAAATCAGAAAGCAGCCGGCCATTGGCGATTGTCAAACTTCACATTCCTCACTCATCTAAAAGCCGGCCGACTGCTTTCTGTTGGGATTGCTCCCTTTTATTTATTCTATAGTTCGGTTATTCCACCTTCCCGAGATCTCCTCGCTTAGCTGCCCGCTTCAACTCATCATTGGCAAAAATGGCAACTTCTACCCGACGGTTTTGCTGACGACCAGCTTCTGTGTCATTGTCAGCCAGTGGCTGTGCCTCTCCATACCCTTTTTCATCGATCCGTGCGCCCAGAACCCCGCGGCTTTGCAAATACCTGGCTACGGCGTTAGACCGCTGCTTCGATAGTCGCAGGTTATAATCGTCGGGACCAGTGGCATCGGCATGACCCTCAATCACGATCTGAGTGTCTTCGTACTTCTGCAGCGTTTTGGCGAAATCGTCCAGCTCCCGTTTTGTGGCAGACTTCAGGTCATATTTGTCTACATCGAACAGAATATCGGAACCAAACGTAATCTTTATTCCTTCGCCAACCCGTTCAACCCGTGCGTCGGGCAACTCGCGTCTCAGTTCTTCGGCCTGCTTATCCATATACCGGCCAATTAAAGCACCAGCGGCACCGCCTATGGTTGCACCCAGAATGGCACCAATTGCTGTTGATCCTTTCCGCTTACCGATCAAACCACCCGCTACGGCACCCGCACCGGCCCCTATCACAGCGCCACGCTGTGTTTTATTCGTATTGTTCTTAATGGATTTACATCCTGTCAGCACTTGTCCCGAAAGAAGGCTGGCTGTCAACACAATCGCTATTGCCTTCGTTCCGGAATATGTTTGCTTACTCTTCATGTTTCGGTGTTTGTTTCGTGATAATTCAGGTTTCCAATTCTATACCAGATTAGATACTAATTAGATAAAAAGGATTAATTAAAGCGCCTAGTCTTTTGTTAATGCTTTGATTGTCAGATGCCTACTTTGATGAATAAGATGCATTAGCTTTTTTTGTGGTCCGTGCGACAGATACGGCCACCAGCTGCCGAATGAACGTATATTCCTCAATCATGTAGAATTGATTCTACAAGTCGAGTTGGTTTGTAGAGAATGCCGAAACGATTTACAACCAATGACTGTTTTTTAAATAGACATTCATGGAAACTTCAACTTGGTAATTCTATCGTTTTTATTCACATACATGATTAAATCCATGTTCACTTTCGCGCTGGTAAGCGGTCTGTCTGTTTTGATGGTATTGGGCTCTACCGGCTGTCAATCGGAGCGACTACAGGAGGAGCAGTCCCAGGAGGCTGTTGCTCCGTTGAAGCCGGCGCTGGTGGATGCGACACTGATTGGCGCCTATTCGGCCGACCAACTGCGAAACCGCTTTTCGGGCTCACAGACGGCCCTCCGGTTCCTGATCCGGCACGGGATCAAGGCCTATCGGATTGTGTATAACACGACCAATACGGATGGTAAAACCATTCAGGCGTCGGGTGCGCTGCTGGTTCCGGATAGTGCCGGCACGTATTCGATGATCAGTATGCAGCACGGAACCATCCACAGTGACTACGAAGCGCCGTCTAACTATAAGCCGGGCAGTGAAGCCTATACCTTTGGGTCGGTATTCTCATCCATCGGCTATATCATTGCTGCTCCGGATTATATCGGTTATGGTGCTTCTAGGAACCTGCCGCATCCATATGAGCACCGGGAGAGCCTGGCCACGGCTTCGTTTGACATGCTGCGGGCGGCCCGCGAGTTTATGGAGAACAACAAAACGGGCTGGGATAAGCGGCTGTTTATTGCCGGCTACTCCGAAGGGGGCTTCGCCACCATGTCGCTGCAGAAGAAGCTGGAAGAAGAGTATCCCGGAGAATTTAACCTGGTAGCGTCGAGCGCCGGGGCTGGGGCGTATCACAAAACGGCCTTTATGAAGTACCTGGTCAATAACCAGACGCACGGGATTTCGGGCTTCAACCGTAATTACCTGTGGGTGATGCTGACCTACAATCGCTTATACAGTCCCGAGCGACCTGTATCGTATTACGCGAAGCCGCCGTATGCGGAGCGGATTAAAACCCAGCAGCAGCATGCCGGCATCTCCGTCAGCCTGAATCAGATTTTTACAGACGAGTTCAGGCAGGCCATCAACAACGGCACCGATAAAGCTTTTTTAGGGGCCGTGGCCGATAATGATGTTTATGACTGGAAGCCGAAAACGCCGACCCAATTATACCACGGCGATGCCGACAACATGGTGTTCTACTTCAATTCCAGGGATGCCTACGACGCCATGCGGAAGCGGGGTGCCACCAATGTAGAACTCATCACGCTGCGCGGCCGCAACCACGGTACGGCTATCATCCATTATATTCTGGGCACATTCAGCTTCTTCAATACGGTAGGGAAGGAGGCTTAAGCGGCTCATTGGATTTTCCATAGGTCATTAGGGTATCTTGCAGTATATTTGTACTTGCCTGAGATTTTTTATAAATCGACTGCTTCCGCTTGTGCAGTAGCGTTTTCAGGTGGAAGCGAACACTGGCGGTGTGTTGCCCGGAATGAGTGATGGACCTTTGCCATGATGAAGTATTTTTTTCTTCCCCTACTGCTTTGGTTCACGCTGAACGCCTGCAACTCCGGTCAGCAACGGAAAACGTATCGTATTGGCTTCTCGCAGTGTACCGGTGCCGACGAATGGCGCCGGTACATGCTCAACGAGATGAACCGTGAACTGACGTTTCATCCGAATTACACCCTCCTTTATCAAGACGCCGGCAACAGCACAGACCGGCAGATCAGCCAGATTCACTCACTGGTCGATGAGGGGATTGACCTGCTGATTGTATCGCCCAATGAAACCTCAACGTCCATCACCCAGGCGGTGGAATCCGTGTTTAAAAAAGGCATTCCCGTGGTGGTGATTGACCGGAAGATTGAGACCGAGTCCTATAACGCCTACATCGGAGCCGATAACGTGGAGATCGGCCGGATGGCTGGTGCCTACATCGGAAATCTGCTGAACGGCAAAGGCCGGATTGTGGAGGTCTGGGGACTTCCCGGCTCGTCGCCCGCGCAGGAGCGGCACCGGGGCTTACGTGAAGCCTTAACCCGTTATCCGCAGGTACAGATTAGTAAGGAACTGAATGGCCAGTGGGAAAAAGACACGGCACGCCGGGTAGCGGCTGCGCATCTTTCCGACCTTAAAGCCGCTGATCTGGTGTTCACCCATAATGATGTGATGGGACTGGGCGTCTACGAAGTTAGTAAAGCAGCCGGTCTTGATAAACAGCTCCGATTTGTGGGCATTGATGCCCTGCCCGGACCGAACGCCGGTATGCAGTTTATTAACGAAGGAATTCTGACGGCCTCATTTCTTTATCCCACCGGGGGACAGGAGGCCATTGAAACAGCTGTGCGTATTCTGGAGGGGAAATCGGTGAAGCGCGATAATATGCTGAATTCCATTCAGGTAGATGCGTCTAACATCCGGGCGCTAAAAGCCCAGACCGACAAACTCCTGGCCCAGCAATACGATATTGAAAAGCAAAGCCGGCGCATCGATGAATTAACCCGTACGTATTCCACCCAGCGAAACACGCTGTACCTTACTCTTGGCAGTCTGGTTATTGTCCTGGTATTGGGGGCCTGGGCGCTGTACTTGGTTCGCGAAAAGCAGGCGGCTTACCGAAAGCTGGAAAAGCAGAACGCGGAAATTCTGGAGCAAAAGGACAAAATAGAAGCCGTCTCTAAACAGGCCCGGCTCGCCACCGAAGATAAGTTGCGGTTCTATTCGTATATCTCCCACGAATTCAATACCCCACTCAGCCTGATTCTGACGCCGACGGAAGACCTGTTGACGAAGAAAAACGTCAGCCCGCACGAACTGAAAAGCAGCCTGTCGCTGGTCCAGAAAAATGCCCACCGCCTGCTGCGACTCGTGAATCAAATGTTGGACCTGCGCAAAACCGATGCCGGCAAGTTGGTGCTGAAAGCCTCAGAGCAGGACATCGTAGCCTTTGCGCGGGACATTGTGCAGGATTTTCGCCGGAAAGCCGACAAGCAGCGCATCGACCTGCAATTCATTACCGCGCGGCCGGAACTGATGGTCTGGTTCGACGGGGAAAAGCTGGACAAAGTATTGTTCAACCTGCTGTCCAACGCCTTTAAATATACCCCCAAGGGTGGCCTGATCCATCTGCTGCTGGATGTACGGGATAACCAGGTGATGATTCAGGTGCAGGATAATGGCGAAGGTATGACACCCGAAGAGCAGGCTCACGCGTTTGATCTTTTTTTCAGCGGTACAAAGCCCTTCAACCTCGGCAACGGGCTGGGTCTTGCCCTCTCCCGCGAGTTTGTAAGCCTCCATCAGGGGTATATAGACGTGCAATCGGAGAAAGGAAAAGGCACCACGTTTACCATGCTGCTGCCGTTGGGCAACACCCACCTGGCCCCGGAAGAGATGGCAGGTACACCCCTCGCCCATACTCCGATGGCTCTGCCCGACATCGAAGAGGTACCGAAAAAACTCGTGCCGGCTTCCGGCCGGAAAGGTACCCTGTTGGTGGTCGAGGATCACGACGATCTACGCCAGTTTCTGGTCAGCCGGCTCAGCGATGAATACGAAATACTAGCCGAGCCGACGGGCGAGAAAGGCTGGGAGCGTATTCTGGAAGCGGTACCGGATTTGATCATCAGCGACATTATGCTGCCGGGTCTGGACGGCTTGCAACTGACCCAGCGTACGAAAACCGATTTCCGGACGTCGCACATACCGGTTATTCTGCTGACGGCGAAAGGGCAGATGGAACACCGTATAGAAGGTACCCGCGCCGGAGCCGATGCCTACATTGCCAAGCCGTTCAACACCACCCATCTGATTGAAACTATCCGGACTACGCTTGCCAACCGCGAAAAATGGCAGCGCCGGATGAATACCGATTTTGTGTCGCAGTCGGGCAACCGGCAGGAAAAGAAATTCCTGAACGAACTCACTGCGCTCATTGAGCAGAACCTCACCGATAACAGCTACGGGGTGGAGCAACTGAGCCGCGATATGGGGCTGTCACGAGTGCAGTTGTACCGCAAGGTACAGGCACTGCTGGACATGACCATTACGGACTACTTTGCCCAGATCCGCCTGAAAAAGGCTAAATACCTCCTCAAAGAATCGACCAGGACCATGGCCGAAATCGCCTACGAAGCCGGTTTCAGTTCACCGGCCTATTTCACCACGTTCTTTAAACAGCATACCCAGCAAACACCGTCGGAATACCGCAGGTCCCCTTCGGTGAATGCCTGAGCGGATTCTTTTTCTCAGGTCCAAATTGGTCGAGCAATGGATAGCTTGTCGCTGAGGTGCTGTTCGACGACAGAATGGCGGTGCGATTACGGTGCAACAAAATCGAAAATCGGCGTAACAATTTTAGAAGTCTCCCTTCCCCCAAAATACCTACCTACTTGATTATAAGCGATTTACTTATACCATCAAATTCGAAAGGATTTGAACGGTTACCGAAAGGCTGTCCGTAGCACCGGCGGTAGCTTTGACTCATCGATTGACGCACAACGATTCCAAATCAGTCAACCATGAGTCAACAACAACGCATCTTTTTTTGGTCCATCACCGCAGCACTCGGCGGCTTTTTATTCGGATTCGACACCGCCGTTATTTCCGGAGTTGAGCAATCCCTGCAAACGTTATGGGGCCTGTCGGTCTGGCAGCACGGCCTCACCGTCTCCATCGCGCTTATCGGTACGGTTTTCGGTGCCATGCTAGGCGGAATCCCGGCTGAAGCGCTGGGACGGAAAAAAACGCTGTTCTGGATTGCCGTATTATATTTAGTATCGTCGCTCGGTACGGCGCTGGCGGTAGACTGGCCCATGTTTCTGGTCTTCCGGTTTCTGGGTGGTCTGGGGGTAGGTGCATCGTCGGTAGCGGCTCCCATGTACATTACCGAGATTTCGCCGGCCAAATCACGCGGCCGACTGGTGGCCCTGTTCCAGTTCAATATCGTGCTGGGTATTCTGGTCGCCTACCTGTCGAACTACCTGCTGGCGGGCATTGGGGCTGACTCGTGGCGGTGGATGCTGGGCGTACAGGTGCTGCCTTCATTGATTTTCCTGGTGGCCGTTTTAAACATTCCGGAGAGCCCGCGGTGGCTGCTACTGAAGAAAGGCCTGGTCGCCGAAGCCCGCGAGGTGCTAAACATGATTGACCCCACTACCAGTGAAGAAACCTTACTGAACCTCCAGGTAAGTGCCGGTCAGACCAACGCATCAAAAATCCGGCTGTTTTCCGCTCAGTACAAAACACCCGTGATGCTGGCCGTACTCTTCGCAATCTTCAACCAGGTATCGGGTATCAACGCCATCATCTACTACGCCCCCCGCATTTTCGAAATGACGGGGCTGGGCAAAAGTTCCGCCCTGCTGTCGTCGGCGGGTATCGGTCTCATCAACCTCGTCTTTACCATGATTTCCATGAACCTCATCGACCGCTTCGGTCGGCGGACGCTCATGAAAATCGGTTCGGTGGGCCTGATTCTGATGCTGGCGCTGGTCGCCCGTGCTTTTTACACCGAAGATTTCGGGGGCATGTCGGTACCGCTGTTCCTGTTCGTTTACATCGCCTTTTTCGCCTTCTCGCAGGGAGCCGTAATCTGGGTGTTCATCTCCGAAATCTTCCCCAACGAAGTCCGGGCCAACGGGCAGGCGCTGGGCAGCTTCACCCACTGGCTGATGGCGGCCGTGATTACGTTCACATTTCCCTACCTGGCCGAGCAGGTCGGTGGCGGCAATACGTTCCTGTTCTTCTCATGCATGATGGTTCTGCAACTGGTCTTTGTTTATCGGCTGATGCCCGAGACCAAAGGCACCAGCCTGGAGCAGGTTGGCAAGACGTTCGTTGTTCACTAATCCTTTTCCCGCGTTACCCCATGACACCAACCCTGATTTGTTTCGGAGAAATTCTCTGGGACGTACTCCCCACCGGCAAGCAGGCCGGGGGCGCTCCGATGAACGTGGCCGTTCACCTGCGTAACTTCGGCCTCGACGCCCAACTCATCAGCCGCGTCGGCACCGACGACCTGGGCCGCGAATTGGTTGAGTTTTTAGAAGCGAAATCTCTGCCCACTACATACGTGCAGACGAGCTATACCCACCTGACGGGCGTCGCCAAAGCCAATATCACCGACCGAAACGAGGTTATCTACAAACTCCTGCAACCGGTGGCCTACGACTACATCCAGTTCGACGACACCTTAAAGAACCTCTGCCGGGGCGCAGTACTGGTCTACGGCAGCCTGGCCGCCCGCAGCCAGACCACCCGCGAAACCCTGTTCCAACTGCTGGATGAAGCCTCACTGCGCATCTTCGATGTCAACCTCCGGGCTCCGCACTACACGCGGGAGGTCATCGAAGGGCTGATGAAGAAGGCAGATATTCTAAAAGTGAACCACAACGAACTCGCCGACATTGTGGGCTGGTACAGCGGGCAAACCGACGAGCAGGAAGCCATGAACCTGCTGCGGCAGCGGTATGCACTTCGCGCCGTGTGCCTGACGCGGGGCGAAAACGGAGCCGCCCTCCTCGACGAAACCGGCTATTACGAAAGCCCCGGCGTACCGGTGCAGGTCGAAGATACCATCGGCAGCGGAGACGCTTTCCTGGCGGCTTTCCTGAAGATGTACCTGGCCGGCGAAACCCCCAAACAAACCCTGCGGTATGCCTGCGCCGTGGGGGCCTACGTGGCCACGCAGCGGGGTGCTACGCCCATCATCCCGGAGACCATACCGGGTTACAACGCCATTACCACCAACCAAACGCTTTAATTTCTCTCAAACCTATTTCACATGAAAAGCTGTCTATTTACCCTCGCAGCCCTGCTGCTGACCCTGCAACTGGCCCTCGCGCAGCGGGTGCTGACGGGGAGCGTCACCGACGCGAAGACCAGTGAGCCCTTACCGGGGGCCAACATCATCGTACCCGGCACCACCACCGGTACCGCTACCGATGCCAAAGGTGTGTTTACTTTATCGGTACCTGCCAGCGCTACGTCGGTACAGGTGTCGTACATCGGCTACGCTACCCAGCAGGTGTCCATTGTCGGCAGGAACAGCATTGAGGTCGCCCTGGCCGATGGTGGTCAACTGTCCGAAGTTGTGGTAGTGGGGTATACTACCTCGCGTAAAGAAGATTTGACCGGTGCCGTAGCGGTGGTGGACCTGGCTCCCATTCGGAACGTCAGTCCGGGCAACCCCATGCAGGCCTTGCAGGGACGCGTACCGGGTCTCTACATCGAGAAAACGGGTACGCCCAGCGGAGCCAACTCCCGCATCCTGATTCGCGGAGCCAATACCCTCGGCAATACTGACCCACTCTACATCATCGATGGCGTTCCCACCAAACGGCCGGAGGTATTTCAGGGATTGAACCCCAACTCCATTGAGTCGGTGCAGGTGCTGAAAGATGCGTCGGCAGCCTCCATTTATGGCTCCAGAGCATCCAACGGCGTTATCATCGTCACTACCAAAAACGGCTCGAATACCAACGGCAAACTCACCATCGACTTTAACAGCAGCATCGCGGCCCAGTCGGAGAAATACGCCCGGTTCAAAATGTTGAATGCCATCGACCGCGGTAAGGCGCTCTGGCAGGCTTCGGTCAACGATGGCGTCAATCCGGAAGATGGCTACGGTGCGCTATACGCCTTCGACTGGAACAAGGATTTTAAAAACCCGAAGCTTAATGGCGTCACCGTAAAGCCGCTGATGGGAGGCAATGCCAATATGCCCACCGGCGATACCGACTGGCAGGATGTAATGTACAAAACCGGTATAGTCACCAACAACGAACTAACCATTTCGGGCGGCACCAAAACCTCTTCGCTGCAGGTCAACCTGGGTTATTACAAGAACAACGGCATGCTGCGCTACACGGGTGCCGACAAACTGAGCGGCCGTATCAATGCGCTGACCAACGCCTTTAACAACCGGCTGAAAATCGGGGCTAACATCCAGGTAGCCAGCCTGAACGAAACCCCCGTGTCGACCGACATTGGCGGAGCCCCTACCCCAGGACTGGCGGTTACCTTGGCGCCGACCATTCCGGTATACGCCAAAGATGGTACCTGGGGTGGCGCTATTGGTGCCGGGTATTCGGACCGCAACAACCCGCTGCACATGCAGTACATCAACCGCTGGGACAACGCCAACCGGTTTACCCTGTTCGGAAATGTGTTTGTCGAAGCGGAGCCCATCAAAAACCTGTTCATCCGGTCCAGCCTCGGTGCCGATAACGCCAATTACTACTACAAGAACATTGAGCAATCGTTTGAGGAGGGTTCGTTCGGCCGCTCCAACAACAACCTGACCATCGATCAGAACCGCTACCTGAGCATCACCTGGTCCAACACAGCCCGCTACAACCTGAATTTGGGTGAGAGCCACTTCAATTTCCTGGTCGGCGTCGAAGCCATCAAGAATGACTTCCGCAGCCAGACAGCCCGCAAGGAAGGCTTTGCTGTCCAGACCGAAGATTACTTCGTGCTGAACGCCGGTACGGGCAACACCAACGTTACAGGTACTGGCTCCGGCAACCGCCTGCTGTCGCAGTTTGCCCGCATCGACTACGGCTTCAACGACCGGTACCTGGTGGCCCTGACGGTACGGCGCGATGGTTCGTCTCGCTTCGGTTCCGAGAACGCCTACGGTATCTTCCCGGCGGCTTCGGTGGGCTGGCGTCTGGATAAGGAAGCGTTCTTCCAGGGCATCAAGGCCATCAGCAACCTGAAACTGCGGGCCGGTATTGGCCGCGTAGGGAACCAGGAAATCGGTGACCTGGCCCGGTTCGGTCTGTACGATACCCGCTACGGTGCCCGACAGTCACAGTTCGGAAACGGCCATAACGGCTTCTTTGACCAATTCTATAATGTCGGCACGGCCTATGACCTGAACGGAGCCAATACGGGTAACCTGCCTTCGGGTTTCGTCTCCATCCAGGGTGCCAACCCCAACCTGAGGTGGGAAACCACGGATGAACTGAACCTGGGTGTAGACTTCGGGTTCCTGAACGGCAGCTTCCAGGGGTCACTCGACTACTTCACCCGGAAAACAACGGATATTCTGATTACCCCGCCGATTGCCTCGGCCGTGGGCGAAGGGCAGTTGAAGGCCGTGAATGGCGCGTCGAAATCGAACCAGGGTTTTGAGTTCTCGCTGGGCTACTACGCCAAGCCGAAGGGGGATTTTACCTACAGCCTTATCACGGAGATTAGCCGGTTCCGCGACCGCATCACCCAGTTGCCCGAAGAAGTCCGGGCTGCGTATCCCGGTAACGCCATCAACAGCATTCTGGGTCACTCGCAGTTCGATATATTCGGCTACAAAACCGCCGGGCTGTTCCAGAGCCAGTCCGAAGTCGATGCCGCTCCGAAGCAGGTGGGGGCTGGTCCGGGCCGGATTCGGTACGTTGACACGAATAACGATGGTCAGATTAACGACGACGACCGGGTCTGGATTGGCACTACCCTGCCGGCCTTTGAATACAATATCCGCGTAGATGCTTACTACAAAAACTTTGATTTCTCGCTGTTTGGTTCGGGTATCGCGGGGCGCACCGGCTTCGATTCGTACACGTTCTACAACAACTTCATCCGGGGCCGCGATAACGTAGGGCCGGGGGTATTCAACGCCTGGTCGGCGACCAATACCAGCTCACGCATACCGGCATTATCACTATCTGACGTAAACGGCGAAACGCGCACCTCGGATTACTTCTTCGTAAACACCGGTTACTGGAAGCTGCGCAACATACAGCTCGGCTACACGCTGAACTCCACGCTGGTGGAAAAGGTCCGCCTGCAGCGGCTCCGGCTGTTTGTGATGGCCGACAACCTGTTCCTGCTTAAAGGTAATAGTTTCCAGGGACCGGACCCCGAGCGCACCGATATCAACGCCATACCCATTCCGCGTACGTACACTGCTGGCATCAATGTTTCATTCTAAGCTGATTCAATCGACATGAAAAATAAACTAACCTTCTCCTTACTGCTCGCAGGTAGCCTGCTGATTACCTCCTCCTGCAGCGATTTTCTGGATTACCAGCCGCAGGGCTTATTATCCGAGGACAACATAAAATCGGCTTCGGGTGCGGATGCACTGGCTACGGCCGCCTACGCCGGTATCGGCAACGACGAGATGATTGGTCCCATGACCAGCATGTGGGTATACGGCAGTGTCCGCTCCGACGACGCCTACAAAGGTGGGGGTGGCGTCGGTGACGTGGCCGACATCGATTTTTACGAGCACTACAACCTGACCCGGCCGGACCAGGGCTCGATGCACCCCTACACCTGGGAGAACTTTTACAAATCCATCTCCCGGTCGAATGCCGCCCTGCGCAGCCTGAATACCGTGTCTGATGCCGAGTTTCCGCTCAAGAAAGTCCGGCAGGCCGAAATGCGCTTCCTGCGGGGCCACGCCCACTTTATGCTGAAGATGCTGTTCAAGAACATTCCGTACATTACGGAGAACCTGTCGAGCGACGATATCCTGAAAGAATCGAATGTGAAGTACAAGAACGATGAACTGTGGAACAAAATAGCCGAAGACTTCCAGTTTGCCCTGGATAACCTGCCGGTTAAACAGACGCAGATTGGACGCGCCAACAAGATAGCGGCTGCGGCCTACCTGGCCAAGCTGCGGTTGTACCAGGCCTACGAGCAGGATGAGACCCACAAGGTCATCAACATCAATAAGACCCGCCTGAAGGAGGTTGTCACCCTGACGCAGCAGGTCATCAGCTCCGGTCAGTACAGCCTGCAGCCCGACTTTGCCGAGAATTTCATTGCCGAAACCGAGAATGGGCCGGAGTCAATTTTTGCCATTCAGTACTCCATCAACGATGGTACGGCGGTAGGCCGGCTGAGCTACGTAACCGGGCTAAACTACCCGCACGGTGCCCCGCAATACGGTTGCTGTGGCTTCCATGCCGCCAGCCAGAACCTGGCCAACGCCTATAAAACCGACGCCAACGGGCTGCCACAAATGGATACGTTCAACGACAAGAACGTCGATTTTAACACGGATACCGTTGACCCCCGCGTGGACCATACCATCGGTATCGACGGCCACCCCTACAAGTACGACCCGACCAAGCCGTTCAGCAATGCCTGGGTGCGTGACGCGGGTGTATACGGGTTCTTCCACACGATGAAAGAGCAGCAGTTGGCAACCAGTTCTTCATACCACAAAGAAGGTCCCTTCATCGGCTCGTCCAAGAACATCGACGTTATCCGTTACGCCGATGTGCTGCTGATGCAGGCCGAAGCGTATATTGAACTGGGCCAGCCGGACATGGCGTTGCCGCTGATCAATCAGGTTCGGCGGAGAGCAGCCGCCAGCACGGGCCGGCTAAAGAAGCTCGACGGCACCTTCGCGTCGAAATACAACCTCAAAGAATACCCGGCTGCCGGCTGGACGCAGGACTACGCCCGCAAGGCCCTGCAGTGGGAACGCCGGCTGGAGTTTGCCACCGAGAGCCCGCGCTTCTTCGACCTGGTGCGCTGGGGTATCGCCGAAAAAACGCTGAACGCATACATTGAGAAGGAAAAGGTTAGACGGCCTTTCCTGACAACGGCTAAATTTACGGCTGGCCGGGATGAGTACCTGCCCATTCCGCAGCGGGAGATTACCTTTACGAAGGGCCTCTACAAACAGAACCCCGGCTTTTAATTATCTGTTTACCCGATCAACCCGCTCAGCGTGGAGTTACCTGGTTAGCGGTAGCTCCGTTTTTCAACTCTTTCCCAAACGATCCTATGAAAAAGTTACTAGTCAGTCTGGCTATGCTGAGTACCCTTGGCACCACGACATTCTGCCAGTCGCAGCCGGCGCAAACCAACCGGGAGCCGCATCGTCCCCAGTACCATTTTTCGCCCAAAACGAACTGGATGAACGACCCGAACGGGATGGTATACCTGAACGGAACCTACCACCTGTTTTTTCAGTACCATCCCAACGGCACCACCTGGGGACCCATGCACTGGGGTCATGCCACCAGCAAAGACATGGTGCATTGGCAGGAACAGCCCATTGCGCTGTATCCGGACAGTTTGGGTACGATTTTTTCGGGTAGCGCCGTGGTCGATGTCAACAACACCAGCGGCTTCGGCAAAAACGGACAGACTCCTCTGGTGGCCATTTTCACGCATCATAATCCCGAGCTGGAAAAGAAAAAGACCGGTACGCATCAGTACCAGAGCCTTGCCTACAGCCTGGACGAAGGTAAAACCTGGACGAAATACGCGGGTAACCCCGTGGTGCCCAACCCTGGTATCGTTGATTTCCGTGACCCTAAAGTCCGGTGGTACGAACCGCAGAAAAAGTGGATTATGACGCTGGCCACCAAAGACCGGATTACCTTCTACTCTTCCCCTAACCTCAAGAACTGGGCAAAAGAGAGCGAGTTTGGCCAGAATGTCGGGGCGCACGGCGGGGTGTGGGAATGTCCGGACCTGTTCCCGCTGACCCATAACGGCAAACAAGCCTGGGTGCTGCTGGTGAGTATTAATCCGGGCGGTCCCAATGGTGGCTCGGCTACGCAGTATTTTGTGGGCGATTTCGACGGCAAAACCTTTAAGCCCTATTCTACCCAAACGAAATGGATGGATTACGGCACCGACAACTACGCCGGTGTTACTTTCGCCAATACCGGCAACCGGACCGTGCTGATGGGCTGGATGAGCAACTGGCAGTACGCCCAGGTGGTGCCTACCTCCGCCTGGCGCAGCGCCACCACCGTCCCTCGTGAGCTTGGCCTGACCGAAGTAAATAAGGAACTGTATTTAACGTCGGCACCCGTGAAGGAACTGGATGCCTTAAACGGCAAGACCATCCGGCTGAACAATATATCGGTAAAAGGCCAGTATGACCTGACCGCCAAAACCGGCGGCCCGTCCGGCCTGTTTAAACTCACCCTGTCGGCAGCGGCTACCCAGGATTTCGCTATCGTGCTCGCCAATGAGCAGGGGAATGAGCTGGTGCTTGGCTACGATAAAGCCGCCAACCAGTACTACATCGACCGGAGCAAAGCGGGTAAAACAGCGTTTGAAAAAGGGTTCGGCAAGCGGCATACCGCCCCGCGTTTATCGACAGACGGGAGCGTGTCGCTTACCCTGCTGGCCGACGTGGCTTCGGTTGAACTGTTTGCCGACAACGGGCTGACGGTAATGACCGACATCTTTTTTCCGGAAACGGATATGAAGAAGGTGTTCATCAAATCGGGTACGGGTGTATCCATCCGTACCCTGCAGTATACCCCATTGACTCCCTCCGTAGATGCCGGACTCTAGGCTACCGGCTGCTTGAACAATGAATTCTATGATGAAAATGTAGTGTTAGGGAAATGTAGTACAGACTGCGGTTAGGGGAATTGCCGGTTGAGGCCGGCACCTCTAACCGTTAGTTTTGGGTCATGTCACGACATCAAAAAAGCCACTCCAAATCGGAGTGGCTTTTTTGATGCACAGCGTATTTTTACTGAATTACTTTCAAGGAGTGAACACCACGAGTGACGCTGACGCGGCCCGACTGCTTGGTCAGCGCGGGTTTGTCGCCTTTAGTGACGCGCCAAAACTCGATACCGCCGGTGCGGGTACCATAATCAAGGTATTCCGAAACGGCGACGGCAATGGCATCGCCGGTCTTGTCGAATTCGACAGCCTGTGGCATGATACCATCGAACGGGTATTCATTGGCCAGCGTCATCTTGCCGTCCTGACCCAGCGAGTATACCGAAAGCGAGCTTTTTCCGGCTTTGCCGCTGTTGAACGGCAGGTACGACTGGTTGGAGTTCGCGATAATCACGGTAGATCCGTCGGGGCTGATGGCCAGGGCTTCGGGGCTTTCGCCGGTAGCTGCCTGCGACACAATTTTGTGCTCACCGGGCTTTTCTTCCGTACTGAACTGAACGACAAAGACTTCACCGGCACCGGTTCCCTGCGCATTGGCGGCTTTCTTGGAATCGGTTACTACGAAGAATTTACCATCGGCGGTGAACTTACCCGTTCCGGGCATGGCGCCCACTTTAATAGGCGCACCGTGGGCAATCAGGTACGGCTTCTTGCTGGCGTTGTCGATGGCGTATTTCATCAGACCTACTTCCTGGCTGCCGGCAATGCTGTAGGCCACGTATTGGCCGCTCGGGTGGAACGTCAGATCAGTAATCTGCCCGCTTTTCGTCGGCGCTTCGGCTGTCAGTACGCGGGTTGGTTTACCCGTATTATCAATTTCGATGATTTTCAATTCCTTACCGGCATCGGCTGAGGCCACAATTAGGGCGTTACTCTGCGGAGTAATGGCCAGGGCGGTGAGCGAACCGCCGGTCGGGAAGCGGAATTTTACCGTTGGTTTGGCTGCATTGCTGATGTCCACGATGTACATAGCGTTGCTGGCGGGTAAGTCGTTGATGCCGTTTTTCAGCGTGGCCACGCTATCGGAAACTTGTCCGCGGCCTTCCAGCACAAAGGCCACGCGGCCGTTGTTGGAAACGGCCAGCGGCTTATCCAGCAGCGTCATCGAATTGGAAACGACAACCGAGCCCATCTTGTCCGAATTTCGGTCGAGCGGGAACTGAATAGTGGTGAGCGCGTCCCGGACACCCTTGTCTTTGTACAAGTTACCATCAACGAAAGCAGAGGCCGCCATGTCGGCATCCGACAGGGCTACAATCCCTCTGGCACTAAACTGAACGGGACCCTGCTGCGCCAGAGCAGCCCCCGCCATCATGGATAAAGTAAAGGCTAAACTTTGTTTTTTCATGTTTTACGGTCGTCGTTAATTTTTAGGATTCCCGCAAATATAACCGAAGCAGGCAAATATCCTACGGAAACACTGCTAATACGATTTAGAATGTATGGTATTGTAAACCGCTGGTAAAATCATGTTCGGACAGGCCATTATTTTTTAATACTTCATCTCACCCCGGTCTTTTTCGACGGCCGAGCGGCCTTCTGTCATCCATACGGGGGCCGGTGTATCTTTCAGGTAATAATCGAAGAACTGGTACATCCGGATGCTCAGGTCTTTGGCATTGTGCCGCTGCGTCAGGTTATGGTCTTCGCCGTTGTACACCAGCATCCAGACGGGTTTGTTCAGCCGGCGGAGGGCCGTGAACATCTCAATGCCCTGGTACCAGGGTACCGAACCGTCGGCATCGTTGTGCATCATCAGCAGGGGCGTTGTTATGCGATTGGCGTAGAACAGCGGTGAGTTTTCGATGTAGTTCAGGGGCTTGTCCCATAACGTGCCACCAATGCGGCTCTGGGTTCGTTCGTACTGGAACATCCGGCTCATACCGGTTCCCCAGCGGATACCGCCATACGCACTGGTCATGTTGGCCACGGGTGCCCCGGCCATGGCGGCTTTGAACATATTGGTGCGGGTAATGATGTAGGCCGTCTGGTAGCCGCCCCAGCTCTGGCCCTGTAACCCAATACGCTCCCGGTCTACAAACCCCCGGTCGATCAGGTTCAAGACGCCCGGCACAATACAGTCGTAGGCGTTGGGCCCCGGTGCGCCGGTGGTGTACACAATGTCCGGCACAAAGACCAGGTACCCATTTGAGATGCAGTACGGGATATTGATGGTGGAGCGGCTGGGAGCCGGAGCGCGGTAGTCGTTCAGGGTCTGGTTGTTGCGCTCGTAATAATACACCAGCATGGGGTATTTCTTCTTCGGGTCGAAATCCTCCGGCTTGTACAGCAGGCCTTCCAGCTGCACGCCGTTGTTGCCCATCCAGTTAACCAGCTCTACGCTACCCCAGCGGATACTGTCCTGCTGTGGGTTCACGCGGGTCAGTTGTACGGGTGTGGCCAGGGTGGTATCGGTCGCGTAGAGGTTGACCGGCTCCCGGAAGTTGCCCCGGTAGAAGGTCAGTGTGGAGGCATTTTTCGCCTTGGCCAGCCCGACGTAGCGGTGGCTGCTGTGGGTCAGTACGGTGGGTTCTGCTGGCAGGTCATTGCCTTTTTTCTTCAGGATACCGGTCGATTTATCGCTTTCCCAGTAGCCGGTGAGCCAGAGTTCGGCGCTGGGGCTGATACCCTGCTCGTCGGTTGGGCCATCGCTGAGATCGGCCCGGCGGATCTGAATCTTGTTTTTGCGTCCGTAGCCGGCCGTCAGGTTAACCGGTTTTTCGCGGCCGGTCGGATCAATCTGCCAGATGTCGTAGCGGTCGTACAGCCAGACGTACCGGTCACCGGTGGTCCAGCCGGCCGCGCCGTAGCTGCCCGGCAGATTTGGGGTATCGTGTTCCTCGTCAAAAAACTTCGCCGGCAAACCACGGGTCAGGTCGATCCGTTTATTGTCCCGCACCGACCACGCCCGCCAGAGCGAATCACGTTCGTCATACCAGGTTACGTACTGGCCACCCGGTGACAGCCGCGGAGCCGAAATCATAGCATCGTTGGCGATTTTAGTGGGCTTCCCGGTTTCGGTATCAATCAGGTACAGGTCGGTATGGCCGGGGTCCCACGAACTGATGATCTGGTAGGGGAGGTCGCTGAGACCGACCAGGTAGCGTTGGTTCGTTTTATAGTCTACCTGCACCGTTGGTATCTCGCGGGTAGCCAACTGGGTCACCCGGCCGGATACTACGTCGAACACTGTCGTGAAGCCCTGCTCTTTTTCCTGCTTCAATCGCTTCTGCTGCATGGGTTGCAGGCGGTTGTCGGTCCAGCTCCAGACATCCATTTTTACCTTTTCGTCGTCTGGCGTCAAGGTATCTTTAGGGGCCGGTACGGGTTTTGGTGCCGTTGCAAAATACAACCGCTGGCCATTCTCGGAGAAGCGGAGCGCTGTAAATTCATTTACGGTCCAGCCTTTCGGCAGACTGGCGGTCGTGGTGTCCACCAGCAGGCGGAACGGTGCTGCGGTGGCCACGACTTTGGTGCGCTTGCTTTTCGCCGGAGCCGGCGGCAGCAGGCTTTTGTAGTACAGCGCAAAGACTTTGGCCTCGGCCCCGGCGCTGTCGGTAGTAGCCATCCAGGCCAACTGGGTACCGGCCTTGTCAATGGCCAGACCTTTGTACACTTTCCGCAGCGAGCTGGTATCGATCAGCGTCTCGGCCTGCTTCTGCGTATCGAACAGGTAAACGCCGGCGGTTTTCAGCGAATCGTTCACAGCTTCCTTGCTGTAGAAAAAAGTCCTGCCGTTTTCTGATACCACCACGTTCGATACGTACCGGAAAGTCTGCCGGGTACCGTCGGCCATGTTAAGCAGGGTCAGCAGGTCGCCCTTTGGTTTTTTGGTGGTGGTTTTCGGCTTAGCGGCAGCCGCCGACCGGGAGTTGGGAGCCGGCACAATGGAATCCGATTTAGCACCCGGTTGTACGGTTACCGATGCGCTTGCTACGGTATTGCCCGCATTGATTTCCTGCAAAATGGCCAGCCACGAGCTGCCTTCTTTACCCATCAGATACGATTTGACATTGGGGAGTTTCGTGCGGTTGCGGGTGTTCAGATCAAAGACCAGCAGGCTGTCTTTCGGCATCTGCTCGGCTTTTACTTTTTTGCGTTTGGCGGTGCGGGTAATAGCGTGGGGAACTTTCAGCCGCATCACCAGAAACCGGCTGTCGTGGCTGAACTGAGCCTGGTAACCACGCGGAAAACTATACTTGGCATTGGCATTCCGGTTACCTCCGTGCGGAAGCTCCCGGAGTTCCAGCATACCATCGCCTTCCTGCGGGTCGATCTGGTAGCTAATCCAGCGACCATCGCCGGATATCTTTTCGGCCCGCACACTCTGCCAGCGATCATAGTCAGCGTGCGTGAGCGGGCGTTTGGTTTGAGCGAAACCCGGGAGGTTCGTCAGGAGCAGAAAAACAAACAGAAAACTACTGCGGTGCATAGGGTAAGATGAAGCAAGATTCCTACGAATTTACAGAAATTTATCCGTTCGTTAACTCGGCCAGCCCCACTCCGTAATCGGCGGCACCGTAATAGACCCAGATTCGGTTGTCGGGCCATTGAATCCAGCCGTTGGCGAACACCACATTGGGAAAGAAACCCTCCCGCTCCCAGGCTAATTCCGGGGTCAGCAGGGGTACTTCGGAGCGGTCTATAAGGCGGCTGGGGTTTTCGTGGTCCAGCAGGGCCAGGGCCAGGGCGTATTCGGTGTTCCGGCTGGTACCGTGGTAGCAGACCAGCCAGCCGTCATCGGTCAGAATGGGCTCCGGCCCGGCCCCGATTTTCTGGTATTCCCAATCTTTCCCCGAAGGACCAAAGACATACCGATGCTGTCCCCAGTGAACGCCGTCCGGTGACTCGCTTAGCCAGACCGACGGTTTACCGATTTCGTGTACCATGGGCCGGTGCAGCATCATGTATTTATCATTGATACGGTCGGGAAACAAACAGGCGTCTTTATTGGGCGCGGGCAAGACTATACCCATGCGGGTGACATCGTTGAAATTAGTTGTCTGCGCCAGACCGACCGCCGGCCCGTGCTCAGAAACGGCCGTATAGGTAATCCAGTATTTGCCTTCCAGAAAGGTGATGCGGGCATCTTCGACCCCGAAGGCTTCATCGACCCGGGCCGGAAACAGAAATGGTTTATTGTCGGTGATAAAGTGAATACCGTCGTAACTACGAGCCAGACGCAGGTGGCTCAGCGACGTCAGGTACACGTTACCGTCGATGGTAACGACCCGGGGGTCGTAGGGTTCACGGGGCTCGCGAAAGGTTTTGACGGTCAGGCGCGGTACGCCGTCGGAATGCTCGACGACAGGGATATGCAGCCACCCTTTTTCGGGCCTTGGCGCTTCGGCTACCCGAAGCAGCAGCAGAATCTGGTCGCCCATCCGGCAGGCGGCCGGGTTAAACGCGCCCAGTACCTCAAACCCTTCCATAGAAGGTTTGAGGTCGGTAGTTTTCAGGATAGGCTGGTCGGAGAGCCGGCGTAGCGAATAGTTTTTCATGGAACAGGTTTCCAAAAAGATGAATCACAGGGAATAAACCAAAACCAGTGGGTTCGGTTACAGGCCGTTTACTCAAATCTTTTTACCACTCAGAAAACCTTCGGGAAAGTGGCGGGTTATGTGGATGAAAATCCAATCAGTTTGTGAACACCCCAACTACTTTGGTACTATGATAAGCCAGCACAAAACGCTCCGCGACGACTTTATGAATCCGGCTACCGCAGGCATGCTGACCGGCAACACCGGCGTTGAGAAAGACCCGACCATGACGAATCCCCGGATGGCAGCCGACTATGATGACACCGGCACTGGTGCCGGTCGGGGGTACGGTGGGGTAGACGATGACGAGAATCTGGACGATGAGGAACTGGAGGACCTGACCATCGACGATGAGGACGATCTCGATGAGGACGATGATTTTGATGATGACGACGAGGATCTTGACGATGATGTCGAAGATGATATGGACGACGACAGCACGTTAAGGGGGCGTTGGTAACAAAAACCCACTTAACAAATTCAATATGAATCCAAGAGAAACTAACCAGGAAAATCAGGAGGCTTACGAGTCGTCTAATTCACCCGAAACCGCGCCCGACAGCGAAACGCAATCCTCGGCCTCCAGCGCCCAGGGGAACCGCAACAACCTGGAGCAGCGGCTGGAAAACACCGGCGGCACCGTGTCGCCGGAGGAAGACAAGGCGGAGGGAAGAGACGATATTTAATCATTCATAACTCTCAGCAGCGTCTGGCATTTCATTTCCGTTTCGTGCCATTCGCGTTCGGGAATGGAATCTTCGGTCAGGCCGGCACCGGCGTACAGGGTGGCGGTCTGACCTTCTAATTTCAGGCAGCGGATATGCACGAACAGATGACTTTCGGACTGGATATTGACCGGCCCGAGAAAGCCACTGTATAACTCACGGTCGTGTGTTTCGTGATGCCGGATAAACGCTTTGGCGGTTTCGCGGGGCATACCGCAGACGGCCGATGTCGGGTGCAGCAACCGGAGCATGACCGTACCCAGCTGCGGAAAATTGACCGCTTTGGTATCGACGGTAAAATCAGACTTCAGGTGCATCAGGTTGCCGGCAATGGCCGTTTTGGGCCCTTCTTCAATATATTCCCGCAGGCGTATTTTTTTAAAGCATTCGATGATGTAGCGGCCAACCAGGGCCTGCTCTTCAATCTCTTTTTGCGTCCAGGCGGCTTCGGAGGTCTGTTTCAGCCGTCCGTCGGCATCGTACGCCGATTGGGTCCCGGCCAGCGAAACCGTTTTGAAAATACCGTTGGCGTCTACGCTAACCAGCCGTTCGGGCGTAGCACTAATCCATACCTGCCGCCGTTCGGGCAGCCATACCACCGAGACAAAGGCCGTGGGATACGCTTCGCAAAGTTTATCAAAAAGCTGTACTACATCCGGCTCCGTCGAAAACTGCACGGTTTTGGTGCGGCTGATGACCACCTTTCGCATCTCACCCTGCTTCATCCGGGCTGTCGCTTCCGCTACCGCAGCTTCAAAGCGCCGTTGCTCGTCGGGTTTCGATACATCGGTAAACAGGGGCGCTGCCGTTGGCTGGGATGCGGGGGCGGCCATCAAACGGTCCACCGCCTGACGGAATGCATCAGCTTGTTTATTTTCTATTTCTGAAACGTGTTCGTCTACTTCATCACCCGTAAAAATATAGTGGGCGTCGGCCCGCAGAAAGAGCGTGCGTTCGTTGTCCGGATTGTGGAAAGGGCTGACGGCAAATCCGGCAGGAAGGTCTTCCAGGTCGGCGGGTAGCTGCGGTAATTCGTCACCAAAATGAATAATCAGGTGTTTTTCGGGGCGATTGGGCAGCCGCCACAGCGCAGCCGGGCAGCCGGTTTCATAGGCGGCCCGCCAGAGGTCCAGGGCGGTGGGCTGGGTATATACGGTTACGGACGATGTCGGATAAAGCTCCATATTAAGCAATATAGACTACGGATCGGTTCATCAAAGTAACAGTTTGTACATGGTTTTTGTGCAAAAAATGAAAGGAAAATGTTCGGGCTAGCATCCCTTCCGGCCCGAACATTACACTGTCAACACCGCAATCGTAATCCGGCTGACGCAGACGAGTTTTTGCTGCTCATCGGTGATGCGTATGTCCCAGACATGGGTAGTGCGGCCCCGGTGAATGGGGGTTACCTTGCCGTAGACCCAGCCTTCGCGCACGGAGCGGATGTGATTGGCGTTGATTTCCAGCCCTACGGCCCGTTGCCGTTCAGGATCGTCCAGGGAAAGGAACGAGGCTACGCTGCCGAGGGTCTCCGCCAGGGCAACGGAGGCTCCCCCGTGCAGGATACCGAAAGGCTGTCGGGTGCGGTGGTCGACGGGCATCCGGGCGATGATATAATCGTCACCGGCTTCGACGTATTCAATGCCTAAATGGGCCGACATCGACTGCTGCCCGAAGCCGTTCAGTTGGTCTAAAGAAAATGGTTTGTTCATATTGAGCGTATTTTTTTCTAATTTTGCGGCTGATTTGGTGTTTATGAGTTAAACGGCAAAGCTAACCGCTTGAAACGAAAAACGATATATCTGATTCGGCACGGAGAGACGAATTACAATCGTCAGGGTGTAGTGCAGGGAAGTGGCGTAGATTCTGACCTGAACGATATGGGCCGCGCGCAGGCCATGGCGTTTTTTCAGGCTTATCAGCACGTCAGCTTCGATAAAATCTACACGTCCAGACTCAAGCGTACTATCCAGACCGTCCAGCCGTTTCTGGACCTCGGCCTGCCTTATGAAAGCCACGAGGGGCTGAACGAGATTAGCTGGGGGATCATGGAAGGCAAAGTGCCGAACAGCTACGACAACGAGTATTACCGTACGCTTATTGACAGCTGGGCCGCCGGCCAGACATCGGTTTCGACCGAAGCAGGCGAAAGTCCCGAGCAGGTGATGGAGCGGCAGAAACCGGTAATTGACCTGATCCTGTCCCGCCCAGAAGAAAAAACCATTCTGGTTGCCATGCACGGCCGCGCCATCCGGATACTGCTGTCGTGGCTCATGAAGCAGCCACTGTCTAATATGGATCAGTACGAACACAGCAACCTCTGCCTCTATAAACTGATCTATTCCTACGAGACCAGCGAGTTTACCATCGAACAGGCCAACGATAGTACTCATCTGCTCACCCTTGCCCTGGCGTAGAAGAAACCCTATATTTGTAATAGCAGGCCATTGCGTGTGGTGGCTTGTTGTTCCTGTTTTCTAAGCGCTACCTGAATGCCTGTTAACCCTGCAACGCTACTGGCCGTGCTTCTGTACGGCTGGTATAGTATTCTGCCTACCGTAACCTGGGCCGCACCCGGCCTGCAGCCCGGACACCTGACCTGCGAATACGTCCAAAATCCCTTTCTCGATGTTCACAAACCCCGGCTGAGCTGGACGCTGACCTCTCCCCGGCGCAATGAGCGCCAGACCGCCTACGAACTGCTCGTCAGCGAGACTCTGGCCGACATAAACCGGCCGCGCGGCACCGTCTGGCAGAGTGGTAAAGTATTATCCGGCCAGAACCTGCATATTGACTACGCCGGTCCTCCGCTCAAGCCGTTTACCCGCTACTACTGGCGGGTGCGGGTGTATGATGCCGGCGGACAGGCATCGGCCTGGAGTCCTCCGGCCTGGTTTGAAACGGCCATGCTGCAACCCGCCGACTGGCAGGCGCAGTGGATTGGCGACGGCAGTAAGCAGTTTGCGCGCGACGAGGACTTTTACCAGCCTGATCCCATGCCGCTGTTTCGCCGGGTCTTTAGCCCCCGGAAGAAAGTAGCTTCGGCGAGACTTTACATCAGCGGCTTAGGGTATTACGAAGCTTACCTGAACGGACAGAAAGTGGGCGACCATGTGCTGGACCCCGGCTGGACGACCTACAGAAAGCAGGTACAGTATGTAGTGTATGATATTACCCCTCAGATTCGGCCGGGGCAGAATGTGGCCGGTATTATGCTGGGCAATGGCTGGTATAACCCGCTACCGCTGCGGCTGTTTGGCCGGTTTAACCTGCGCGATGTACAGCAGACCGGCCGGCCTTGTGTGAAAGCCCAGATCCGTCTGCACTACACCGACGGCAGCACGGAGCTAATAGCTACCGACGAAAGCTGGCAGACGGCTCCGGGGCCGGTCATGCGCAACAATGTCTACCTGGGCGAAGCGTATGACGCCCGGCGGGAGCCGGCTAGCTGGACAACTCCGAACACCAACCCCACCGGCTGGAAACCGGCAGTGCGTACCGAAGGCCCATCCGGTGAGCTGTCGGTGCAGATGCAACCGCCCATCCGGGTGACGAAGGTGCTGAAACCCGTACGAATGACTGAGCCGAAACCCGGTGTGTTTCTGTTCGATATGGGGCAGAATTTTGCCGGTGTGGCCCGAATTCGGGTGCAGGGGCCGGCAGGAACCCAGATAAATCTCCGTTATGGAGAGGATATTCATCCGGATGGAACGCTGAACTACCTGACCACTGTAGCCGGGCAGATCAAAGAGATCTGGAACCTGAAAGGTGGCCCCGGCGCGCCCAAAACAGCCTGGCAGGAAGACCACTATACCCTGAAAGGGGAAGGCCTGGAAACCTGGTCTCCGCGCTTTACATTCCATGGCTTCCGCTACGTAGAGGTAACGGGCTGGCCCGGTGGCAAACCAACCCTGGAGTCCGTTGACGGCCTGCGTATGAATGCTGATTTGCCGGACAACGGCGAGTTCGCCTGCTCCAATGAGATGCTGACCCGGCTTAACGAAGTTATCAAATGGACTTTCCTGAGTAATGTGTTCAGTGTGCAGTCAGACTGCCCTGGCCGGGAGAAGATGGGGTACGGGGCCGATATCGTCACCACCTCCGAAGCCTTTATCTACAATTTCGATATGGCTAATTTCTACCGTAAGTCGGTGCGCGATTACCGCAACGACCAGCAGGCCGACGGCGGCATTACCGAAATTGCGCCCTATACCGGCATTGCCGACCGGGGTCTTGGGGGAGAGTCGGGACCGCTGGGCTGGCAGCTGGCTTTTCCGTACGTGCAAAAACAACTGTACGATTTCTACGGCGACCGGCGCATCATTGAGGACAACTACGAAGCCTTTGCCAGACAGATTGCGTTCCTGCGCTCCAAAGCAGACCGGAACCTGTTTCACTGGGACATCAGCGACCACGAAGCGCTTGACCCCCGGCCGGAGGCTTTCTCGGCCAGTGTTTTCTACCTTCACCACGTTCAGTTAGCCGTTGTGTTTGCGGGCATCCTGGGCAAAACGGCGGATTCTACCGAATATGCCAAACTGGCCGAAACGGTTCGGAAGGCCATCGTTCGCCAGTACCTGGTGCCTAAGACCGGCCGGTTTGACAATGGCACTCAGAGCGCGCAGGCGCTGGCACTCTGGTATGGTATATCACCGGAGAAAGAAGCTTCGTTCCAGGCACTTGCCGATGAGATCGACCGGCACAACGGCCATATCTCCGCCGGTATATTTGGGACCAAGATGTTGTTCGATGTTATGCGCCGGCAGGATCGCAACGATCTGGCGTATCGTGTGGCCAACCAGCGGGATTTTCCGGGTTGGGGGTATATGCTGAGTAAAGGGGCCACCACCTTGTGGGAAACCTGGGCTTATCCGGACAATGCTCCATCGCAGAACCATCCCATGTTTGGCTCCATCAGCGAATGGTTTTACCGGTCCCTGCTGGGCATCAACGCGGCTGCTCCCGGTTTTGCCCGTATTCAGATCAAACCGCAGCCGACGGGTGACCTCACCTGGGCTAAAGGCAGCTACCATTCGGTACGCGGCCCGATTGGCAGTAACTGGAAGCGGGAGGGGGAGCGGTTTACCCTTCAGGTCAGTATTCCTGCCAACACCACCGCCGAAATCTGGATACCGGCAATGCCCGGAACTACGATTACGGAGAGCGGTAAGCCCGTCAGTTCCGTACCGGGGCTGCGGCCGTTGCGGCAGGAGAATGGGTATGCCGTTTTCGAGTCTGGATCAGGTACGTACACGTTCAATTCGGCGTTGCAGGAATAGGTCAGGCACCTGCTGCCACTGTTCATTCTTAATTATTCATTGTTCATTAATATTTCCCGCTGGTGTATTTGCATCACATTTTTTCGTAAAAAGCCGTACTTTCGTATAAGCCCCGTTATTGGGCTGCTTTTATCAAGGCATGTCAAAAAAGAAGATATATTGGTTTTGCCAGATTACCGGCTGGACACTCCTGATCATGGTGGAGTTCCTGGCGTACTGGCTGGAGTATGGTTTTGAGATTGACCTTTTTTACCTGGCCATTGCCAACATTATTCTGGGTATTTTGCTCACCCATATGTACCGGCTGGCCATCCGGCACTGGAACTGGGTACGCCTGCCGTTTCATCAGCTGGTTCCCCGTGTGTTGACATCCGTTCTGGTGCTGGCCTTCATTATGACGGTTGTCAATGTCCCCTTCGACAGTGAACTGCTTCCCGAGTTGTTTGTCAAAGAACCCGTCGCCTTTATGGGTTACATGCTAAGTTGGGGCAAGACTATGCTGGCGTGGATTCTGAGCTATACGGCCTATCACTACGTTGAACGAACCCGCGATGCCGAAATTGAAAAGATTCTGCTGAAAACCTCGATCCGGGAGACGGAAGCCAAAGTACTTCGTTCGCAGCTGAACCCCCATTTCGTATTCAACGCCCTGAATAGCATCCGGGCGCTGGTCATCGAAAACCCCAATAAAGCCCAGCAGGGTATTACCCAACTCTCCAATATACTGCGGAATTCGCTGCTGGCCGACCGCCGGAAAACCGTCGAACTACGCGAAGAGATCAAAACGGTGGAAGATTACCTGGCACTCGAAAAGGTCCGGTACGAAGACCGGCTGGTGTGCCATATGCACGTCGATCCCAAGACAACTTACTGGCAGGTACCGCCCATGATGCTGCAGACCCTGGTGGAGAACGCCATTAAGCACGGGGTATCCAAACCCGTCGGGGGTGGTTTTATCGAACTGACCACCTGGCTGGAAAATGACATGCTGCAGATACGCATCCGCAATACGGGTGTGCTGGGCGACAAAGAGGAGTCTAGTGGTTTTGGTCTGAAAAACACATCGCAGCGGCTCGACCTGCTCTACGGCCCCGAGGCAACGTTCCGGATCTTCCAGGAAACGGACAATGTCGTCTGCGCCGAAATGACCATTCCCATGCAATCTGACAGTATCTTTAAGCGAGTTCCTGAAAAAGCAACAACGGAATAATTGTTTCAGGTTTCAGCGGGGCCGCCCGGCGGTTCCAAGTTTCAGGTTTTAGCTCCTGCCAAACGTAAAACTATGAACCCTGTAACACCTAAACTACACTTATGCGCGCCCTACTGATTGATGATGAGCGGCTGGCCCGGAACGAATTGCGCCGGCTGCTGGAAAATTTCCCCAAGGTTGAAGTGATTGGCGAAGCGGCTAATGCCGAAGAAGGTGTAAGACTGATCGAAGAATTACAGCCCGACCTGCTGTTTCTGGATATTCAGATGCCCGGCAAGAACGGGTTTGAACTGCTGCAGTCCATCGACGGCAAAGCACCGGAGGTTATCTTCACCACGGCTTATGACGAGTATGCCCTGAAGGCTTTTGAGTTTAACGCGCTGGATTACCTGCTGAAGCCCGTTGACCTGAACCGGCTGACCGAGGCCCTGAACCGGGTGGAAGAAAACCACCAGCCGCTGCCGGATTCACCCGTGGGCGAGAATAACAAAATGCTGGGTGAAAGCGACCAGGTGTTTGTCAAGGACGGTGAGAAATGCTGGTTTGTCAAGCTGGGGAAGGTCCGGCTGTTTGAGTCGATGGGTAACTATGTCCGGTTGTATTTCGACGATCAGAAGCCGCTGGTGCTGAAGTCGCTCAACAGCCTGGAAGACCGGCTCGATCCAAATACTTTTTTTCGGGCTAATCGGAAGCACATTATCAACCTGCAATGGATCGATAAGATTGAGCCCTGGTTTAGCGGGGGATTGCTGGTAACCCTGCAGGGAGGAGATAAGATTGAGATCAGCCGGCGGCAGGCAATCCGCTTCAAGGATCTGATGAGTTTATAGCCAAATTTTATTCCGAAAATGCCCCATTCACCAAACATATAAACATAGAAGATAGAAATTCTATAGTTTTAATCTACTTTTCATTTGGTGTGCTGCTAAGGAATCTCTAATTTTCGGCCATCGTAGCGGGATTTCCGGCGCTACGCCTACAATGAAACGGCTATTTCCATTATCACTACTCTGTTTGTTCACGGCTTGCCGTGTTAGTACTTCTTCGATCGAGCTTGATGCACCTGCTGCCCCCGACCAGTTGACCGTTCAGCGTCAGCAGTATGAATACAAGGGGGCCGGACGTTGCGACACCACCACGCGTCGGGGTATTTCGTTTAGGGCGGATTATGTTTTGCTACCGGCTGAAACCAAGGCGAATCAGGTAATCAACGACTCGGTGCAGTCGCTGGTCAGGTCCAGCATCATGGGTTGGCTGGATACCACCCGCGATACGCGTCAGCCTACCGATCTGGCGGCAGCGGCTCATCTGTTTGCGGCTGATTACCGCAGGATCATGAACGATGCCGGTATGATGGGCGGTTGCTGGGAACTGGAAATCAAAGGAGATACGATCTATGTCGGCCCTCAGGTGCTGACCATTCGGATGGAAACGTATGCCAATACCGGTGGCGCCCATCCGAACACCTTTTCCACCTACTATTCCTTTAATCGCGCAACGGGTAAGCGGCTTCGGCTGTCCGACATCGTGACGGATACCACGGCGCTGGCTCCCATTGTCGAACGCATTTTCCGCCTGAAACAGGGCATCCAGGAGGAGCAGACGCTGGAAGAGGAAGGTTACTTTGCCGGGACCGGCCAGTTTGTGCTGCCCGAACACGTTGGCATCGGGCGAAAAGGCCTGATCTTCTACTACAATCCTTACGAAATTGCCGCCTACGCCCAGGGACCAATCGAGATCGTCGTACCATACCGGACAATCAGGGAGGTGCTGCAGGAGGGGGTTTTAAATTAGTTTCAAGTTTACTGTATGCTCGTCCGCGATTGTATCGCGGACGAGCGCGTACACTACTCTTCCAAACTAGTGAGTGCGGCCCGCGCCTTATTGTCGATGCTGTTTTTATATTCGTGTTTCTGGTAGCTGAGGGCCTTTTGGAAATATTGACGGGCTTTGGGCGTATTGCGCTTTTGCTGATAGATATAACCCAACTGCAAAGCCGAGGTGGCCCCGAACGAAAGCTGATCTGCTTCGCTTAACGTAATGGCGCGTTCAAAATAGGGAATAGCCTGGTCGGGCTCGTTGCTGCGCTGGTGGATTCGGCCGAACCGGTAATTGTACTCGGCCCGGTCGGCGGGTTGGGTAAAATAGGTTTCCTTGTAGGAGCGCATGAGGGCCAAGGCACTATCGAGGTAACCGCCATCGGTAGACAGTCGGGCGCGCATCAGGATTTTCTGCTGGGGTGAGATCGCTTTTTTAAAGAAGTTCCCGGCAAATTTCTGGGCCGCTTTGTCCGACTCCACCACAGTGCGGCCGACCTGTTGTACTTTTCGCAAAAGAGGAACCGCACGGGCGTCGTTGTTGTCCAGCCAATAGCACAAAAACTGCTTATAGTACGAGTCTTTCAGAAAGTTCTGCCCGCGGTAGCTGGTCAGAAATTGCTGGTATTGTTGCAGGGCCTGGTTGTATAGGCCTTTCTGGAGGTAAATATCACCCAACAGATTGGCGATGATGGGCATGGTCAGGTAAACTGGCCCGGTTGGGCGGTTAAGCAGGTAGGAGAGGGCTTGTTCGCTATTGCCGTTTTTCATCTCCGTGGTACCTGCAAAAAAACAAATTAGCAGGTTATCCGGATGTTCCTGCACCAGCCGCTTCAGCCGCTGCTCGTCAGCGCCGGTAAACTGGGTGATATAGGCGCTTACCAGTAATTCAATTACCTGCGATTCGGTCCGGAAGATGGGGGCCTGCTGTGCCCGCTGAATTTCCTGTAAACCCTGCCGGATACTGCCTTTCAACCCCAGCAGGTTGGTGACCCAGGTGTAGTTCTCCGGCACCGAGCCGATCATGATGTGCAGCACCCCCAGCGATTTATACGTTGGAAGAAAGGTCGGAAATAATTTCTGATTTTCGGCCAGGAGTTTGTACGCCCGGATGATATCCCAACTGGCGCTGACCTCTTTACCAAACTTCAGTTTAACAAACGCCCAGTGCAGTCGTACCTCCGCCTGCATGAGTCGCTGCCAGGGGGATTTATTGTTGAGTTTCTGAAGCTGCGCCAGTCGCTGATCTTCGCGTTTAGCCAGCCGCTCAAACGCCTGATCCTCGTCTGATACCAGCAGCGTGACCATATCGGCAAAATCCTCGGTGTAAATCTGAATACCGTTGGTTGAGGCTTCTCCTGCGAGCATTTGCCGGCCAGAAGCCACTTTCAGTTTGAGCAGATCGGCATAGGCCCGCTGCAGGCCCGGTGTCCAGACAAAATCCTGGGCTGCGAGCGGTGGGCACAGCAGCAGGCACACAAACAGCAGACAACGATTCATACCGGCAAAGTAAGGCAATAAAAAAAGGCCACCGACGGGCAGCCTTTTCAACTATGTGTTTTCGGCAATTACCGGCGACCGGTCGTTGCGGGTTCGGGAGCGCCTTCGGCATCGGCAAAGATGCGGCCGCAGTGCTCACAAACAATGATTTTCTTCTTGTCCCGGATATCAGCCTGGCGCTGGGGCGGAACCACGTTGAAGCAGCCTCCGCAGGCACCCCGCTTCACCGTTACCACGGCCAGACCGTTGATGGCGTTGTTCCGGATCTTGTTGTATGATTTTAGCAAACGCTCTTCAATATGATGCGACTGCTCTTCCCGATGCTGCATCAGCTTCTTTTCATCTTCCTGACTTTCGGAGGTAAGCTGATCCAGTTCGCCTTTTTTGGCTTTCAGGTCTTCCTGCCGCTCTTTCAGAGTGTTCTGCGTCACCTTTATTTCCTCTTCCTTCGTCCGGATGCGGAAAGTCGCTTCGTTAATACGCTTGTCGGCCAGTTCGATTTCGAGCGATTGCAGTTCGATTTCTTTAGAGATGGCGTCGTATTCGCGGTTGTTGCGGACGTTCATCTGCTGATCCTTGTACTTGTTGATGAGCTTCTCGGCGTCTTTTTTAACGTTGCGGTTCCGCTCAATCTCTTCTTCCAGTGCCTGGATTTCGGCGTTGAATTTGCCGATGCGGGTTTCGAAACCGGCGATCTCATCTTCCAGATCGCGTACTTCTTCCGGCAGGTCACCGCGCAGTTTTATGATTTCGTCTAATTGAGAGTCAATGGATTGCAGTTTTAGAAGGGCCTCCAGCTTCTGAGCAATCGTAAGTTCCATTCGGAGTAGGTTTTGTGCTACAAAAAGTACCGGACGGGGTTCGTCACCGTTTCGGCTAAAATTACCGCAAAGGTATGGAATTTTTTCGATAAATATTCCTGAATCAGCTCTTTTGTAAAGGCTTCGCTTTCGTAATGGCCAATGTCGGCGATGATAATGCGGCTGTCGGCGTCAAAAAATTCGTGGTATTTATAATCGGCCGTCACAAATACATCGGCACTGGCCCGCACGGCATCGTTCAGCAGAAAACCGCCGGCTCCTCCGCAGACGGCCACGCGCCTGACTGGCCTGTCCCGAAAGGGTGTATGGCGGATCAGGGGCAGGTTCATGCTATTCTTGAGGTGGTTCAGAAATTCGTACTCGTTCAGTGGTCTGGGCAGTTCGCCCACGGCACCGGAGCCGACTTCCTGGTTTTGGTTATCCAGCAATGTCAGGTAATGGGCTACTTCTTCATAAGGATGCGCCTTGCGGAGGGCACTCATGATTTGACCCTGCTGGTGGGAAGGAAAGATTACCTCAATCCGGTGTTCGCTGACCTCCTCGTCACGGCCCACTTCGCCAATGGTCGGGTCGGCCCCGGCTTCCGGTTTAAACGTGCCGAAACCTTCTACCCGGAAGCTGCAATGGCTGTACTGGCCGATCTCTCCGGCCCCGGCCTCGTACAGGGCATCCAGGACTTTTTGCGTATCGGCAACCGGAACAAACGTGACCAGCTTCGTCAGCACCTGATTCTTTGGTGTCAGAATCCGGACATTCTCCAGACCTAGTTTTTCGGCAATTTTGTAATTTACCCCGCCGACCACATTGTCGAGATTGGTATGGGCAGCATACAGGGCTACATCGTTTTTGATGGCTTTGATTACCGCCCGTTCCACGTAGTTGCGACCGTTGAGCTTTTTCAGGCCCTTAAACACAATCGGGTGGTGAGCAACTACCACGTTGCAGCCTCTCCGGATGGCTTCGTCAACCACGTCTTCGGTAGCGTCGAGGGTGACCAGTACACCGGTAACAACGGCTTCGGGGTCGCCCACGATCAGGCCGGCATTGTCGTAACTTTCCTGGTAGGCCAGCGGAGCCCATTGTTCGAGGGAGCGGGTGAGGGTGCGAATGGTTGTTGTCATGCCGCCAAAGATACACAGTAGTAAAAATCCGGTCAAAACGCTTTACTAAACAGATACACCTTAACTACCTATGCGTTTCAGAACCCTGCGGTCTTCGCTCTTTTTTCTTCTCATACTATTGCCCTGGCTGGGACAAGGCCAGTCGCCAGCTACGCAGTCCACACCATCCATTCCGTTGCCCGAACATCCCCGACCTGATTTCGAACGCACCAACTGGCTTAACCTGAACGGGGCCTGGTCATTCCGCTTCGACCCGAAAGACCAGGGACTACAGCAGCGCTGGTTTGCCGGTACGCAGCCGTTTCCGCTTTCCATCAATGTACCGTTTCCCTGGGGCGCTCCGCTGTCGGGCGTAAAAGACGAAGCCGATATTGCCTGGTACCAGCGCAGCATTACGGTGCCGGCCAACTGGAAAGGCCAGCGGGTGTTTGTGACCATCGGTGCCAGCGACTGGCTGACAACCGTGTGGCTCGACGGGCAGGAACTAGGAAAACATCAGGGTGGTTATACACCCTTCTCGTTTGAACTGACACGGTTTCTGAAGCCAGGGCAGCCGCAGAAACTGGTGGTGCGGGTCGACGACAAACGGCGCGACTTTACCCTCTACGGCAAGCAGGGGTACGGCAACGCCCGCGGCATCTGGCAAACCATTTATCTCGAAAGCCGGGGTGATGCCTACCTCGACGCGCTGCATTTTACGCCCGATATCGACAACAACCGGGTGCGGGTAACCGCCTACCTGCCCGAAGCCGCTCAGAAAGAGCTGAAGCTGAACCTGCGCATCAACGGGAATAATAACCCGATTACAGCCACGCAGAACATACCCAAAGGCCAGCGACAGGTAGCGTTTGAGGTCGCGATCCCCAACGCCAGGCGCTGGACGCTGGATGATCCATACCTGCATACGGTAGAAGCCCGGCTGAGTGGGGGTACGACCGACGATGTGCTGAAAAGCTATTTCGGTATGCGCAAAATTTCGGTGATGGATATGCCGGGTACCAGTATTCCGTATGTAGCCCTTAACAACCAGCCGATCTACCTGCAACTGGCCCTAGATCAGTCGTACCATCCCGAAGGGTACTACACGTTCCCGAGCGACGCCTTTATGCGTAACGAAATCCTGATGGCCCGCCAAATTGGACTGAACGGTATCCGTACCCACATTAAAGCCGATGTGCCGCGCAAGCTGTACTGGGCCGACAAACTGGGTGTGCTGGTCATGGCCGACCTTCCCAATAGCTGGGGACAGCCCGACGAGCCGATGCAGAAAGAGTCGGAATATACCTTGCGGGAGATGATCAAACGGGATTACAACCACCCGGCCATTTTTTCCTGGATCACCTTTAACGAAACCTGGGGACTTACCACAAAGCAGAAGAAGGCCAACGGTAAGGATACGGCTGTTTACACGCCCGAAACGCAGAAGTGGGTGGCCTCGGTGTACCGGCTGGCGAAGTCGCTGGATGGCTCCCGAATTGTGGAGGATAATTCCATCTGCTGCGGTCGCGGCCACACCGAAACCGACCTGAACTCCTGGCACGAATACCTGCCCGGCTATGCCTGGGAAGAATACCTGGCTAAACTGACGAAGAATATCTATCCCGGCTCTACCGCCAATCTCGAAAAGGGATACAAACAGGGCCGTCAGCCCAACATCAATTCCGAGTTCGGTAATGTGTGGGGCTACGAAGGCAGCACCGGCGATGTGGACTATACATATGATTACCACCGCGCCATCAACACCTTCCGCAAGTACCCGCAGGTGGCCGGCTGGCTCTACACCGAGCACCACGACGTGATCAATGAATGGAACGGCTACTGGCGCTACGACCGCACTGAGAAGCTTACCGGCCTCGATGAACTGGTGCCCGGCATGAGCCTGCTCGATTTTCACGCGCCACTTTATATCTCGACAGGGCAGGATATTACCCGCACCGTAAAGCCCGGCACTACGGCCGCTGTGCCTCTGTTTGCTTCCTTCATGACGGGGCGTACCGACTTAGGCAATTCTATGGTGGTGAGTGCCAAACTCTACGGATGGGATGCGCTGGGGCAGGAAAAGACCTGGTGGTCGTCGGATAAGGACATACCGTATCAGCCGTGGATGCAGCGGGCACTGGATTCGCTGCGGGTGCCGATTCCTAATGAGAAATCGGTGGCCATACTGGCGCTGCAACTGAAAGACCGCAGTGGTACGGTTCACCACCGCAACTTCATGACGTTTGTCGTTGATGCGCCGGCTCCCACTGAACTGGCGCTGACCGATGGCCGCAAATCCCGGCTGGTAAGGTTTCCGGCGGCTTCGTTTAAAGATGCTAAATGGAGCCAGAAGCAATGGAATGTGCTGGATGGCAAGAAGGTAAACGGTGCCGGCACCGGCTACTTTGAATACCGCGTAGCTGTACCCAAAGACATTAATCTGGCCAATGTAGCTATGGCCTCGCTGGTGATGGAAGCGGGTGCCAAGCAGTTGTTCGGCAAAGACATGGGTGGCGGAAAGATTGACGGGGACTATATGCTCGGCAAAGGCACCGCCGATCCCAGCCGTAACCCCAATTCGTACCCGCAAACGGATCAGACCCGCTTCCCCAGCGCCGTCACCGTCTGGGTCAACGGCGAAAACAGCGGCCGCTACGACCTGCCCGACGATCCCGGCGACCACCGGGGTATCCTCTCCTGGCACGCGCAGCCGCAGAACCGCAAACTCAACGAAGCCGGCTCGTACGGCTACCGGGTAAGTGTACCCATTGCCGCCGAAGCCCTGCGCAAAGCCGCCCAAACCGGCGAACTGGTGATCCGCCTGGCCGTGGACGACAGCCTGCCCGGCGGCTTAGCCATCTACGGTGCCGACTTCGGCCGCTACCCCATTGACCCGACCGTTGTGCTGGTGCTGAAGTAGGAGCCACCAGGATGGTGGCTCCTACTGGGGCTTACTTCTGCGGACTTTAGCCCAGTCAGACGAATTGCGGTCGTCATCGTTGGGAATGGCGGGGGGAAGGCCAAATACCTTGTACGACAGCAGCCGCGCTTTGCGGGCTATCTCCGAATGGGCCCGCAGGTAGTTGAGGGAGTTATAATCATACACCGATTTTGCCGGAAGTACCCCCAGCGTTTTGGGCATGTTGTTAATGGAAAAGGTGGTGAGGGTACTCTCGTTCCAGTCCAGTGGTTTGTGAATGTCAATAACGGCAAGGTCTTTCCAGGGGTAAATGGTATCATTCCAGGGAACCATATTGTTGAAGATCTCGGGGTCCTCATCGTCGGTGGCTATCCGCGTCTGGATCAGCATCAGGTATTTGGCGCCCTGGGTGTGTACCCGGTGCTCGTATTCATACTTCAGGTAGTTGCGGCCTCTGGTTTCGTGGGGGAGTATGCGCTGGTTGCAGGTATCTACCTCACTGGGATTGGTATTAATGCCCGTTTCGGGCTCGTTGTCAAAGGGCCGCACCCGATATTTCGCATAGCGTTTTACGCCGTCTTTTCCGATAAAGAGAAACGGTGTTTTGCAGTAATACCGAAGGTTATGGTAGGAGCTGGGGTCCCGGCGGAGGGAGATCTGGGCTCCTTTCAGGCCTTCCGGATACTTGCGGTAGTACTCCTGGTACTCGACGCCCCATTTTTCTTTCCGCAGGGCGGCAAATTTGAGAAAACTTTTTGCTGACCAGAACAGGCTATACTCGCCGGTATTCATTTCAATATCAAAAGGGCTGCGGAACCGGTGGTCCGAAAATTTGATCGACATACTCCGGATGCAGTTCATGGCATCGTCGAGGAAGGTGGCGCACGCGTGCCGGACGCGGACGGGGAAGATACGTCCCGCTTCGAAAAATTCATGGTCGGGGAATTCCGGATCATCGACAATCCGGACGGTGCCCGACCCCGCTACGCCGTTGTTATGCGACATGCGCTCGCGCTTGGGAAAGCTCAGGAAAACCGCCAGACCAAGCCCGAACATACGGGCTGTAAACCATAGAATCGTTTTATCGATCACCGCTCTGATCCAGTTTCGGATAATGCGCCAGATGGTTAGTGTATTTTGGGGTATAGGTATCGCCGTGTTCATGATGGCTGCGATTAGATGTTGGTTCTTGATTCAATATCGTCGACGTTGACGCCTAATTTGGCGAAGGCTTCTTTCTTTGCCAGCAGCATCCGGCTGAATACCGGGTTGATGTCGCCTTCTTCATCCCGGGTGATAAAGCCGTACTCGGTGCGGGAGAGCAGGTTGCTGAACCACATCATCTGCGTGCTGCGGGTGAGGTCAGGGGCAATGCTGAGGTCCGATTCCGGTGCCATCACGCCGGACACTTTATCGCCAAACCGCAGGCCAAGACAACTGTAGAGAACTTCCCCAATATCTTCGTACTGGTGCTCATTCACCCAGGTGTGCATGAACGTGGCCATCATAATGATATACCGGCAGGCATCCTTCAGGTTCTGCATATCTTCGGGTTTGAGCGGATCATACTCGGGTGAGGTAGTAATGGGCGAGAGCGCTTTTACTTCACCGTTGATCGTCATCCTAGGCAGGCTGGTATCCAGGCGGTATTGCGCGGCATAGTATTCCAACCGCTTCTGTTCGTGGTCGCGCTCCTCTGGCGACAATTTATCCAGGTCTACGGTAGCATGATACAGGGGGACGCCATGTTCCAGCAACTCGGTTGAAAAGCGGTAAACTTCAAACCAGTACGTCCGGATGCCCTCCTGATTCTTTTCAAAGAAATCTTCAATGTAGTCGCCGAGCATTTCCCAGAACAGGTTTTCGGCTTTAGCGTATTTATGCGCGTCGCTTATCGGCCGCATGGGCATCCAGCCTTTCCAGTCCTGAGCCCCCAGCAGGTCTCTGGCCCGCTGTCCGCACCCGTTGGCCGTCATAGCCGAGGCTCTGGGGATATAATCGTTGATCAGGATCTTATCGGCGGTATGGTCGATTAGCACTACCTCTTTCAGGTGAGGCAGCAGCAGACACGCCACCGGGCTAAGCCGCAGGTTCCGGTAAGCAGCAATGGCGTATTGTTCGGTATTCAGGTGGGTGGCCGTCAGGTGTTCATCCAGTTCGGTACATAAGCCGCCGTTCACCCTGGCTACCCGCTTGGCCTGTAGCCACTTTTCGCCGTCGGCCGGGGTAAACACATGCTTCTGCCAGGGATCTTTGTTGAAGGCATTCAGCGGTCCGGTCAGGTGAATCTCCACGGGCGTGGGCAGTCCGTTGGATTTGAGCTTAAACTTAATCTCAGCGGTTGGGAAGGCATATTCGTCGTTTACTTCGTAATTGCAGGCCCCGAAATATTTCACCCAGTAATGATCTTTCTCCGCTTTGTCGGGCAGGAAATGGGCCGCGTTCATGCCGTTCATCATGCGCTGCCCGAACCAGTGGTCGCTCCGCGTATAGCCGGGCAGCTTTTTCTCAATACAGCCGGTCAGGTTCAGTGGGTAGTCGTTCTGGATTTCCTGCAGGGTGATGGTTTCCGGGGCCAGTTCGATCTGGTCGAGGTGCTTCACTTTGGTTAGTTCAACGGGCATCATCTGCTCGTACATGGCATCGGTGCGGCCCTGGCTGTAATACTGTGGGGCGTCCCAGTCGTGGTCCTTAATGACGACCCGTGGTACCGGCGTTTCGGTCCGGTATTCCCAGTAAAATAGCTGAATGGTCCGTAAGTTATAAGACATACCAACCAGGTCCGACTTAGGGATTCTGGTCACCTGAAACAGCGCATAATTGGAAACCGGCTCGTCGCCTTTAAAATAAATATGGGTGGTCTGGTAAATTTCAAACTGAACCTTACGGTTTTTCCAGCTCCGGGCTGTCCGCAGATCGAACGGCAGGCTAAAGTAACCATCCTGATCGGTCAGGCCGGCGCTGAGCTTCCGCCATTGCCACCACCAGGTACGGGCCCAGAATTCTACCCGCATGTTGTGGATCGGCACGTGCAGGTCGCCCCGTTTGGCAAACGTAATCCGCCCGACCAACTGGCTGTCCATATGGTGGCCGTAGATCTTGTCCCGGCGCGGAAACAGTTTCTTTTTTAGCTGCTGCCACCAGTCGCGGATGGCTTTGTACTGCACATAAAGCCACTCGGCCAGGATCAAAAAGGGATTGGAGATGATTTTCGAGCGGCCGACCTCCAGGTGATTAATGCTTTTCAGCCTGGGGGTAAAGAAGCCTCCTCCGTAGCGGTAGCCGATCTTTGTTTTCTCGTAACATTCCTGGCAGATTTTCTCCGCCGGCGTTTCATCAAACGCAATAACAACCGGCGGATTCGGTCTTTGGGGAATGTCGATGATGACCGGGATGTCTTTTTTTTCTTTGGTAGCCATGGGCGAAGAGGGGGTAAGGGTCTAAACGTTTGTATTCAGCGCATCTTCTACAAAGTACATTCTTATATTTCCTTTATTCTTGGCGGGAACTTCGCCCCGGAAGGAGCAATTGAACCGGTGCCGGATCAGTTCGTAGGTATCGCCGGAAATATTTACCTTACCCGGCTCCCCGCTCGACTCCATCCGGCTGGCGGTGTTTACCGTGTCGCCCCAGATGTCGTAGGCAAACTTTTTGGAACCGACTACTCCCGCTACCACCGGTCCGGTATGCAGCCCGATACGAATGTCGAAGTAAGGCAGTCCCTGAGCTTTCCGGCTCTCCTTGTTTTGCTCAATCCACCGCTGAATTTCCAGCGCTGCCTTGACCACGTCTTCGGGATGGGTCGAATTGGGTACCGGCAGGCCACCGACGCACATGTAGGCATCCCCAATTGTTTTTATTTTCTCGATGCCGTATTTCTCAATGATTTCGTCGAAGGCGCCGAAGCAGGTATCGACTTCCGTTACCAGTTGTTCCGGATTCAGCTTTTCGGCGACCATGGTGAAGCCCTTAAAGTCGGTAAACATAACGGTAACGCTTTCAAACTTGCGCGGCAGGGTACGGCCGTTGCGCTTCAGTTCCTCCGCCGTCTCAACGGGCAGGATGTTGTACAGCAGGTCGTCGGATTTCTTTTTCTCGGCCGTTAGTTCGACGGTGCGGTCCCTGACTTTCTGCTCCATCTGGTCGTACAGAATAGCGTTGTCGATGGAGACGGCGATCTGGCCGGAGAGCAGCGAGAGCAGGTCAATCCGCTCCTGGGTGAAGGCTCCGGTGGTCAGGTTGTTTTCGAGGTAAAGAATACCGATAAACTTGCCCTGGTTGACAATAGGCAGACACAGCATCGATTGCGGCTGGTGCTGAACAACATAAGGGTCTTTCTCCCAGCGGCTGTCTGTACTGGCGTTATGAATGACCACACTCTGCCCGGTTCGCCGGACGTACTTTACCACCGTTTCGGCCAGCAGGCCAGAATCCAGAACCGGAATGCTTTGCAGAATGGCGGCTTCTTCGCCGGCCCCGTGGGTCTGGGCTTCAATGTACAGCCCGCCTTCTTTCTCCAGCAACAGCATACCCTGCTGGGCTCCTGCGTTTTCGATGACGATCTCCATAAGCTTCCGCAGCAGTTTGGGCAGCATAATCATCCCCGAGATGGTGGTGGCCGCTTTCAGTACCGTCGACATATCGAGCATGGTACCGTGTACCATAGAGGTGGTGGTACCCATCGTGGTGGTTTGCCCCAGACTGCCGGCGGTTCGGTTAACGCCGGATACGTACTTGGGATACGTCTGCTCCAGATGACGGAGTTTGGCTTCGGCACCCCATTCCCGGTAAGCGTTGTAAGCCGCTTTCATGTAGAACTCCGTCAGGTCTTCCGACTTGAGTTCGAGGTAGCACCGGCCGGCCAGTTCGTAGCCCAGGGCTTCTTCGTGGATGTAGTCGTTCCTGGAGGCTCCTTCAATGGCTTTATCGTACATCAGCCGGGCATCGGCCGAGCGGCCCAGGACCCGCAGCCGCTCGGCTTCCATGAGGTGGTGCTTGTGCAGATAGTTCTCGGGCGCGTCTTTGGCCCATTTCTTCATCTGCTTCATGTTTTTCTGCACCCGACTCATGTACCGGCGCTGGTCGGCCGGGCCGGCTTTCGGGTAGAGTGCCAGCAGGGTCAGGGCCTCGTAGAAGTGATGGTTCGGAATCTCAAACTTGGCCAGCACGGCGTCCAGCAGCTTGCGCGATTCTTCGGCATACTGAGCGGCCCGACCGTAGTCGTGGAAGTAATAGGAGAGAATGAGTTTGTTGAAGTGGATGAAGAAGGTACCGGTCTTGTCTTTGCGCTCGGTATTCTGCTTCATCATCCTATCTTCATCGTAAGCCTCGCCGGTGAGCTTCAGCGGGTCGGCCGACTTGCCCATGAAGTTGAGCATGGGCTGGCGGTACACTTCGTTGTAGTTGACGTTGGTCTCCTGCTTGAACTGACTAAAACTCTGGCTGTACGCCCTGGTTTCTTCTTCCAGCCGGGCCAGCCGCTTGCCGCTGAGGTATGCGTGAATGCAGTAGATGTTGGTATTGATGCAGGCAAACTCAATGGCCCCGGTTTCCATGCCGATATGGTACGACTCCTGCAGCGGCCGCAGGGTGTTATGTACGTGCTCGTTCCAGTTGACGATCAGGGCGTAGATCGGCGTATAAATCTGCGTTTTCCACTCCTTGGCGTTGAACTTCTCCAGCAGGATCAGTCCCAGCTTGCCAAACTCGTAGCCGTTTTTCATATCGCCCAATACCCCGCACATGATCACCCCATAGGTGGCAAAAGCAAACGCCGATACCGCCGTGTTGCCGTATTTGAGCGACAGGTGAACCATCCGGAAAATAACCAGCGGGAATAGGGTAGGGGTAGCCCAGTAGCTCGACGAAGCAATATCGGCCATGATGCGCATGGCGGCAATTTTGTACGGGTCCTCCATGATTGGTAGGGCCTGCAGCTTGTCGTTGTTTTTGCCCCGCAGCATGAATTTGGTCTTCACCAGATCCAGCATCACGTGAACCATCGCGGGCTTCTTCGGGAATTTCTCGCCCAACTGAGCCAGCAGCTCCAGACCGGTGTTGATGGCGTCGTGGAGTTTGTTTTCGGCCTTGTACGCCAGAATGCGGATTTCGTAGGGCTTTATTTTCTCAATCAGGTCCCGGGCGTTATCCAGCACGGTCCGGTACATCTGATCCATCGGCCCGAAGTCGCCGTTCAGGTAGGCGGCCTCAGTGGCTTCGGTGTACAGGTCGCGGCAGAGTTCGTATTGCGTATGCCAGGGATCAGCTTTGAGTAGTCTGATACCGGTTTCGAAGTACTCGAAGGCGGGTTTGAAGGCGGAGGTCTGTTTGGCCCTGATACCAGCTTTCAGGTTAAGCCGGGCGAGCAGTTCCCGGTCTTCTTCGGTCGTGACGATATCGATGCCCCAGTTCCACTGGTTCACGATGTCGAATAGCCGCTCCTCCTGCTGGTCGGCCGGAATGTTGTTGAGCAGCAGGCGGCCGATGCTGAGGTGGACGGCATTCTTCTCTGAGTCGGGGATGAGGGAGTAAACAGCCTGCTGAATGCGGTCGTGCGAGAAGCGGAGGTTATCGCCGGCGGGCACAATCAGGCCTTCGGAGAGAGCCGGGTAAAGGTCTTCTTTGGTCTGCAACGGATCTTTCTGGTGGATCACCGACAGCGTATCCAGGTCGAAGCTATTGCCGATGCAGGCGGCCAGTTTCATGGCCTGCTGCGTTTCCGGTTCCAGCTTCCGGATTTTACCGGCCATCAGGGCCACCACGTTGTCGGTGATGTTTTGCTCCCTGACCTTTTGCAGGTTCCAGGTCCATTGTTTTTGCTCGTAGTAGAACGTCAGTAGCCCTTCCTGGTAGAGGGTCATCAGAAACTGGGTAACAAAGAAAGCGTTCCCCTGTGTTTTGGCGTACACCAGGTCGGTCAGTTCCCGGGTGGTCTGCTCTTCGGCGCCCGCTGCCCCGGCGATCAACTGGTTGACGTGCATTGCCGATAGGTTACCGATCTGGACCGTGCTGACACGGGCACCGGCCTCCTGCATCTCGCCCACCGTGATCATGAACGGGTGCGACGCACTGACCTCATTGTCCCGGTAGGCACCGATGCAAAGCAGGTAAGTACTCTCCGGGTTGGTCATCAGGACATTGAGCAGACTCAGCGAAGCCGAATCGGCCCATTGCAGGTCGTCGATGAACAGCACGATCGGATGCGCTTCGGTGGCAATGGCGGTAACCAGTTTCCGGAAAACATAATTGAAGCGGTTCTGGGCTTCGGTACCGCCGATCTCCGGCACCTCAGGCTGCTTGCCGATAATGTGCTCCAGGTTCGGAATCACATCCGTTAAGACTTTCCCCTCAGCCCCAACGGTCGCCTGAATCGTATCCCGGAGGGTGTTCAGCGTCTGCTCGTTTTCCGTCAGCAGGATATTGACAAACTCCCGAAACGCCTGAATAATGGCAAAGTAAGGCACCGACCGCTGAAACTGGTCGAACTTGCCTTCAATGAAATAGCCACGCTTCTGGGTAATCGGTTTATGCACCTCGCGCACCAGTACCGACTTACCCGTACCCGAATACCCGGCCACCAGAATCATTTCCCGGTTGCCCAGAGCGCTTCGCTCAAAGGCTTCCAGCAGGGCGTCGAGTTCCTGTCCGCGGCCGTAAAGTTTCTGTGGGATCTGGAATTTGCCGGAGAAGTCATTCTGCGCCAGCCTGAACGGGGCAATACTCCGTTTCGCCTGATACTGCGTCAGGCAGTACTCCAGGTCGTATTTTACGCCCAGGGCCGACTGGTACCGGTCTTCAGCGTTTTTGGCCAGCAGCCGGTCAATGATATCCGACAGGGAGCGGGGTACTTTAGGGTTGACCAGGTAAACAGGTTTTGGTGTCTGGGCAATGTGGCAATGCACCAGTTCCATGGCATCGTTGGCCGCAAACGGCGGCTGCCCCGTCAGCATCTCGTAAAACGTAACACCCATCGAATACAGATCGGTGCGGTAATCGACCACCCGGTTCATGCGGCCGGTCTGTTCGGGGGAGATGTAGGTCAGGGTACCTTCCAGCCGTTCGGGGTTGCCGAGGTGCTGCTGTTTCAGGTCGATTTTGGAGGAGATGCCGAAGTCGATGATCTTAACCGTGCGCTTCTGCAGGTTGACCAGGATATTGTTGGGGTTAATATCCTTGTGAATGATGTTGTTCCGGTGAATGTCGCTGATAGACTGGGCAATGGCACTGGCTATATACAGAAAATCAAGAATGTCTTCCTGCTTGCTGCGGAACGCTTCGGTCAGGGTTTGGGAGTCGACCCATTCCAGAAACATACCGTGGCGATTTTTCGCTTTGGCCCGCTTCAGTACGTTTCGGATGCCGGGCAGATTGAGGCCGCTGATGATATCATACTCATTGTAAAACTGGGATATATCGATTGGAGTCGGGAACTCGTAATTGAGGATTTTCATGACTACCGGCTGTCCCCACTCATTATCGTCTACCAGGTATATCTTTGATTTTTTGCTTTCATAAATAAGTTTCTCGGCCATAGCACTAGGAGTTTAGGAAGGTTCGCATCTGAAGCGAGGCACTAAAAAATAATAGATTCTGACTAGCCGATGGGGGGCGAGCCGGTTGCGCGGACTATCGGATAAGGTGGTAGCCTACAGCAAATTGAAGACAATATACGAATTCTTGTAACCTGGTGGTACTACGTAGGAATACCTATTAGCAAAAGGTAATAGTCAGCCCGCCATCTGCTGTCAGCTACATTTTGGGTATCGGCCTTCACCAACAGGGACGTATCAAAACCGGGTGCAGAGGCATTGGCAAAAGGATCTGGCGAGGCTTTTCAGTATTTCCCTGCCTCTAAAATTGCTAAATAAGTTTTACTGCGAATTTCTAGTGGTTTCGCGGAATAGTACAAATAAATGCAAAAAATATGATGAAACCTTCGCATATTTGCGAGGAACGGCTTATTTTAAAAGACCGATACAAAAAGACAAAGAGAATCCGAATTGAAAGACAAAATATATATAATCGGACTGTAGCCAGAACCAAAACGCGAAACGGCAATAAACCATTAATCGTCATGATGACAAAGCTTTTACTGACAACGTTTCTTTTTTTTCTGGTGGTGACTTGCGTTGGGCAGGATACCCAATACGCCGACTCGTTGCACAAGGCGTATCGGGCTGATATGAAACTTGTGAGCAATTCTTTTTCAAAAGCTTTTTATCCTGAAAGGCAGGCCATTTACGCATTACACGAACGTAAGTTTATCAACGTCATTGATTCGTTAAAACAGCCATTTATGCATGTTGTCAATAAATATGCTAAAGCATTTCAGAGAATGGACAAAAAATTTGTACCCAACGAACAAAGAGATATCGCTTACTTTTTTGACAGACTATTGTTGGACTACCCTTACTTTCACGAAAATCATACGGACAATAAAGTCCAACTATCAAAAGCTATCCAGACAAGATTAAACCGACATATACGAGATTTTAATAACCCCAACAGACTGGCAAGCAAAGATTTTCAGGGTTATGTTGAGGCTTTTTTAAGGCACCAGTCTACCAATGAAGTGAAAAAAGCGAGATACCGAAAATCGGACAACAAACGACTCGATGCCTACCTGACGTTAATTCCGAAGTATTTTACAAACCAGCTGTGTAACGATTACTGGCAGTATCATTACCTGTTGGCTCACCTGGATAACTGGGGAAGCAAAAATACTGACAGGGCAGTACGGTCATTTTTGGCTACTTGCAAAAATGCCTCTTACCGCAAAACGATTGACAGTATTTATACCGAAGCTGCAAGTTCTTATAAGGGACATTTGATTGCAGCGTACAAAACAGTCGACAGTTATACCCTTGATCTTCACATTTTTCTTCCAGATACCGCGTATCAAAAAACGGAAAGGCCAGCCATGGTTTATTTTAGTGGGGGCAGCTGGACCGAGGGTACGCCCGAATGGGATTTTTACAATTGCGCAACCTATGCCAGGAGAGGCTGGGTTGCTGTTGCTGTAGAATACAGAGTGGCCGACAGGCATGAAACCACTCCGTTTGAGGCAGTAAAAGATGCCCGAAGCGCAATACGCTGGCTGCGCATGAATGCGGCTGCGTATAACATCGACACCAATCGGATTGTAGCCTCGGGAAATTCGGCCGGTGGGCATTTGGTACTAACGACGGCTTTGGCAACAGAAGTAAATGAACGGACCGATAACTTTACGTTTAGCGCTACACCAAACCTGCTGCTGGTAAATGCTGGTGTGTATGATTTATATACCCAGAGTAGTACGGATTGGATAAGAAAAGGGCTTGCCGATAAAAACGTAGTAAAACAAATATCTCCTCAGCATCTGCTACGAAACGGACTACCGCCGATGCTGATACTCCATGGCACCAATGATCAAAGCGTTGCGTATGCTTCAGCCACAGCGTTTGCCGCAGCGATGAAAAATTCAGGTAACGAATTTGAATTTCACCCAATTGAAAGTGCTCCTCATTATATATGGTATGACAGACGCTTTTCCGGAAAAGTGGCCACTTTGCGAAAAGACTTTTTAGCCAAATATGGCTATGAGTAAGTTCCGGCGTTTACCGCAGCGTTAAGGTCAGCTACTCATCACAACCACAAAATCGACCTGTCTGGGGGTTCTTTGCAGCAGAATTGGGGAATCCTGCCACATTTCCTCATGATTATTTGTTGATGCTCTTTTTATTAGGGGCTGATTATCAGTTAGTTTTCTCTGATTGGCTTTTTGGCATTATGTTCGCTATTTAGTTGGCAGGCGAAAGCCATTTTGGATCAGGGATACGCTACAGGTGTAGCACTTGCAATAAATTAAGCATAAGTACACATTACTCAACTTTTGAAAAACGTTATGGAAATCTTAGTAACAATTCTGGTAGGTGCCATTGCCGGTTGGCTGGCCGACCTCGTGTTTAAGCGCTTCTCGCTCTCTCTGCTTACAGAGATCATTTTGGGTATCGTTGGTGCCTTTATCGGTGGCTGGATCTTTGGAAATGCTTTTGACACCGGTGCCGGTGGCATTCTGGACCGTATCCTGACTGCTTTTGTGGGTGCCTGTATTGTGTTAGGTATCGCAGCCCTGATCAAGGGATCGAGACGCACTGTGTAAGATTATCGAGATAAACATGTATGAAAAAGGGCCGGCAATGTGTCGGCCCTTTTTCGTTATGGGTGCTCACTAGGTTGATTACTTCACCACCACCCGCACCCGGTCAAGGTTCTGTATACGGGTATAGGGTGTTTTAGTATTTCCCTGTCGTTGCGCGGCTACCCGCAGCGTGGGGAAATAGGTGCCGGGTTTGGAGAACGTGTAGGTGGTTTTTAGCGTAACACGGGACCCTGTTTTATCGGTAGGGGTGAAGGTACCGGCAACCGGGTAAACCGTGGAGTTCTCAAAATTCCAGCCGGACAGCTTGCCGATGTCTTCCGGAAGACCCTCGAAATTCCAGGCAGTTGCAACGACCTTACCCCTATTTTTTGGTACTTCCACTTCGGCCGTAAAGGTGACGGATTGGCCTACGTTCACATCGGCGCGTTTGCCGCCGTTGGCTTTCACCGTTACAACGGGTTGTATACCGTTGCGCTCATCGGCGGCCTGCGGAACTATCACCTGCCCGTCCACGATTTTGTAGCTGGTGGTAGCGGCCGGCGCAATGCCTTTTTCAACCCACGCACTCAGGTCAAGCAGGGCCTGTTGCAGTACCCCCAGGTAGCTAACGGTGCGGGTTGGGTCATCCTCGATGGATACATCACCGTGCAGGGCGTGGTCGGTGTACCAAAGTCGGAAGTTATCGTTTATACGCTCCCCCAGGTTCTCTTTGACTTTGGAGCGATACCAGTCGGCCTGCCACGCAAAGGCTTCCCGGTCCCAAAGCGATTCCAGCAGAATCATCTTCCCTTTGAACTTACCCGTCGGCAAGACACCAGCGGCCCCCCGCGTAAACAGCGGTCCGAGCAACATGGGCCGCTGGGGGTATATGGGTTTACCAGTACTATCCCGGAACTGATCGTACACATAGTATTCCTTACCGGGTATCTGGTGCCGGTGGTAAGTTTGAACCGCCAGAAAATTAGAGTTATCCACCTGTACGTCGTCCCCCGGCTTAACCAGGGCGAGCACGGTAGGATCAACGGGACCCAGCACCACGTTATTCCCGGCAATTTTGGTGATCTGCAGCGTTTTACCGGCAGCGGCACCACTCTTAATGATTAGGTCTCCACCCAGAAAATCAGTATTGGCGGTCCCGCGATCGGGCAGCATATCGGTAAGTTGAAAGGCAACGGGCATCCCGCCTTCAACCCCACCCATGGCCTTCCAGGCAGCGTCGGCCGTGCCCCGCTCGGTTGGCGACATAGGCTTCGTTAATCCCAGATTGACGGCCTCGTCAATAGAAATGCCCGCTTTGATCTTGTTTGGCTGTTGGATACGGGCCTTTAGCAGCGAAGCCGGCGGATTGGCTCCCAGGTAACCGGGAACCTTCCAGAAGTCTTCAGTAAAGTATTTTTGATCGGCCCGGACCACTCCCTGATACAGCACCAGAAAACCATGAATACCCATGTTCTTGTATCCGAACCAGGCTTTCGGCGGAAAGCCCATGCGGGTTACCTCCTGCAGGGCCTCCTTTTCTTCGGCGTTCAGTCCGGCGTACATGTCGCCACTACCGCCCGGCTCCAGGGCATCAATAATCTGCGGAAACTTGTCTTTCAACACCCGCATGGCGTGCATCCGGACCGTGAACACGTTGGGGATCGCCATCGGTGAACCTAATACATACGGCACAACGCCATCCCATACGCCTTCGGTATTTTCGATGCTGCCAACGGTCCGATAAGCACCTCCGCTGCCCCCAAAGGCATAGCCATACGGACGCTTACCAGCGTAGATCTGCAAGGCTACGATTCTGGAGAACTCCGCGGCAGCCGCATTCACCCGGTAGGCCCCAATGGTAGGGTCTTTCGATTCTGGTCTGGCAAAGTCTACTCGCCCGCCCCCGTTAGTTTCAATGAAATAAGAGCCGTGGGTAACCGCAAAGCCAATTTTGTCTTCTTCGCCGGAGGCACCCTGTGACAGGGTTTCATTATCGGGGAAAGGGGTAATGTATTGAAAAAAGCGGCCCTGGTATTGTTCTTTCGGGGGGAAGTAAAAAGAGAAACGGGCGTTTATGTTCCTGAAGCCACCGTGTACGTATCGATGACGAACGGGTTTATCCCGCCACTCATCTACATCCACATAAGGTTCTTTAAATAGCGTGTCTTTGGTGGTGAACTTCTTCGCCAGGTCGCTGCTCAACCTGGGTAAATTGGTTTGTGCCTGACCGAGGGTAACATTAGCAACCCACAAACAAAGCAAGACGGTGCAAACGAGGGGAGCGCGCATTGAGTGATGATATAATCTTGGAAGCAATCGTTAATTCAGTGTCAGGCGTTCACTACCGCTTTGGCTGGCTGCAGGGTTCGGATATGCTCATCCAAAGCCTTCATGCCCTCCTCCGTGCAAAGGCCCCGGATGTAATTGGCTGTTGTATTCAACAGCAAATCGGTAGCCGACAAGTGAAAGCGATTATAGACCTCTGACCGCACTGCCGCCCGGTGAAGCGTTAGTATACTTTGTAGAGCAACCTCCGGAAGGATGTCGGGTCGGAAGGCACCCTGTTCGATGCCGCAATGAATAATGGACAGAAAGTGCTGTTCGAATCGTTTGCCGATAGCCTGCTCTACTTTTTTTTCCAGTTCCGGGTAGTAGCGGTGAAGATCCTGGTAGAAAACCTGATTGATTGTGTACTCGGTTTCCACGGCTATCTGCCAGACATCAAAAAATAGAGAGGCCACGTTTTGCTCATTCGGCAGATTTAGCAGCATTTCGTACTGCCTGTTGTGGTAGAGGTAGAGGACCTCCTCCAGTAACTCCTCTTTGTTTGTGAAGTATTTATAAATGGTTTTGGTGGAAATGCCCAGCCAGTCGACGAGCTTCTGGTTAGACATCTCCCGAATCCCATGCTTCAGAAACAACTTCAGCGATTTTTCTAAAATTTCTTCTTTCATACCGCCTTGTTTATCCACCAGCTTTTGCACCTTGATAAAAAGTGCTTCCGGACTATTTAACCCGTTTGGCGGTCGCGTCAAAATTGAACACCATACCTTTCAGGGTATCATTATCTACTTTAGCCAGATCCATGGCCATTTCACCACCTTGTGACGACTCAAAGTAAATAATCAGCTTCGTCGTACTCTCCTCCACTCTCAGGATTTGAAGACTACCGTTGGCAGGGTCAGCCTTATCAACCAGTTTCCCGGTGAGTTTGCCGTCAGTACGTACCAGGTCTGTTTGAAAGACAACATCTCCTCGGGGTGAGCCTAAAATGGTGATCTCCCATTTACCGGCGTAGAAGTCAGTAGAAGTAGAGTTCTGTGAAAAACCGGTGAAGGCAACGCCCAGCAGCAGAACAAAGAAAAGGATACTTACTTTTTTCATGATACACATGGATTGAAGTGAAAATGAACAGAATGGCTTATTCAGGAAATTTTTTTGATGCTAAAAATTTCCTACAAAGGAAATGGAAATTATTTTAATAAAAAAAGTTTCCATTGTAAAATCTTCGCCACTTCAATCTGGCTGAGAGCATACGTGTTCAATAAAAAAGGTGGTGACCAGTCACCACCTCCCGTGAAGCTTTGCAAATGTATTTTCTTATTCTTTCACGCGCTTGGCAGTGGCGTCAAACATACCCAACAGTGAGCCTTTCAGATCATCGTCAGTTGCCTTCTCTAAAGCAATGTTTACGTCGTAGCCCTGAGCGCTGAAGTAGATAGTAATCTTGTTGGCTTCTTCCTCGATTTTCTCGATGGGAATCGCTTCCGTCATTTTGCCGGTCGGGTCTTTCAGTTCACCGGTCAGCTTACCGTCCTTCCGGGTCAGATCGGTTACAAATTTGGCGTCGCCATTGGGTGTTCCGGTTACGGTAATCTCCCATTTTCCGGCGAAGAAGTCAGCCAGCGTAGTTGTTTGTGAAATGCCGTTGAATGCCACACCCAGCAGCAGAACAAAGAAAAAGAAGCTTACTTTTTTCATGATTGACAGAATGAATTATAAACGTGAACAATTAGATTAGTTACTGTGCCCCGCCGTTCAGGACGAATTCGGTACCCATTACCACCATCAGGCTGCCGAGCGGCTCTTTGGGGTTGACAAAGATAATGTAGACATCACGGGGCTTGCCCTCAGCTGAAGCCGGCAACTTAATGGGCACCGCTAACGGGGATGGGGTAAAGCTCATTTTATCAGAAGCTTCCAGGAAGGCTGACTCCCCAACCAGCGGACCGGTCGGACTATCCAGACGTACTTCCACTTTACCCCCTTTGGCATTCAGTTGCGGTTTGGGGGCTGTAGCCATCACGCGCACTTCGCTGATACCGGTTAAATCGACTTGTTTAATGCCCATATAAGCGCCGGACTTAGCCGGAATGGCCAGGTTGTTGCCGCCGTACGCCATTTTGTTGACGTTGTCGTAGGTGTCATACCCATGCACATCCACTTTGGCGTTGCGCAACACGTAGGTCTGTTCTGACCGGAGTGAAGGCAATCCATTGGCACCTTTATCTTCATAAGAGGCCCGTACAATGTACACTCCTTTACCCTTGTCGCCCGCCGGCAGGTTAGCTGTATAGGTGCCCTTTACCGGTAATGAAGTGCCCGCAGTGGCTTCGCCCGATGCGCTGAGGATGTACTTGACCATTTCGGCGGCATCGGCGGTGGAGAGCTGTGGGTGTGCCGACATCGGTGTTTCGCCCCAGACGCCACCTCCTCCCGAGATTATTTTTTTGGTCAATCGTTCCAGCGCCGAAGCATCACCCTTGTACTTTCCGGATACATCTGCGTAGGCCGGGCCAATGGACTTTTTGGTCATACTATGGCACGCTTTGCAATCACTGGCTTCGATTAGTTTTTTACCCGTCGCTAACAAGGCACCCGCATCCGCTGAGCGGTGTCCCTGGGCAATGGCGATCTGGTCGTAGCCTTCCGCCAGGTAATCGATGCTAACGGCTACCCGCTCCGGAGTTATGCCTTTATCCAGTGTACCGTCTTCCTTATCGCTTACCTTGACGCTATACGGAAACGCTTTTCCGACCGTATAAAACGATTTATTATGGCCCGCCATATCCACCGTCAACACGGGCGGTTCGTTACCCACGCTAATGTCCATCGATTGCGACGCAATGCCGCCTTTGCCGTCGCTCACCGTCAGAGTCGCTTTGTAAAGTCCCTTGTTAGTCAGCGTAAGGTTGGCGTCAGGCGTATTAACGACCTTGGTGAAGCCGTTCCTGGATGTAACTTTCCAGAAGTAGGTCAGCGCATCGCCATCGGCGTCGGTTGTGCCCTGAGCGGTCAATTTCAGATTGAGGGGGGCCGAGCCGCCCAGTTTATTAGCTGCTATCTGCAGCTGCGGTTTGCGGTTGCCGCCATTGTATTCGATGCGAATCAGCCGGGCGTCGTCGTTGGCCGTGAACCAGCCTGAGCCGTATTCCAGCATATACAGGTCGCCGTTATCGGCAAACTCCATATCCATCGGGTTGCTGAATTTATAGCTCGGCATAAACCGCTCCATCGACTGGTAGTTACCGGTCTTATCCATCGTCACTGCCATCGCCCAGCCGCGCATCCAGTCGTAGGTCAGCAGCTTGCCGTCGTAGTAATTCGGGAAGGCGTTCGTTGCATTTTTGAATGCATCGGCGTAGAAAACCGGACCAGCCATGGCGTTGCGGCCACCGGCACCCACCAGCGGGAATTCTGGTGAGCCATCGTACGGATACCAGATGAACGCCTTCTGCGCCGGGGGCAATACCTTCAGACCTGTGTTGTTGGGGGAGGTATTGGTCGGCGCGTTGGCATCCCACTTTTCCCCGATTTGATTTGTTGTAAAGTCGAACTTGTTATAGGCTTTGTTGTCGCCCACAAAATGCGGCCAGCCGAAGTTGCCGGCTTTCCGGGCCTGTCCTACTTCGTCGTGACCGGCCGGGCCGCGGTTCGGGTCGGGTTTGGCGGCATCAGGCCCCACTTCACCCCAGTACACATAGCCGGTCTTCTGGTCTACGGAGATTCGGAAGGGGTTACGGTGTCCCATGGTGTAGATTTCAGGACGAGTTTGGTCGGTGCCTTTCGGAAAAAGGTTGCCATTCGGAATGGTGTAGGTACCGTCCGGCTGTGGCTTGATGCGGATGATCTTACCGCGCAGGTCGTTGGTATTGGCAGACGACTTCTGGGCATCCCAGGCGCTGCGGCCTTCGCGCTCATCGCTGGGGCTAAAGCCGTTGGAGCCGTGGGGGTTGGTGTTATCGCCCGTCGATAGGTACAGGTTACCCTGACGGTCCCAGGCAATGGAGCCGCCCGTATGGCAGCACTCCTCACGCTGGGTGGCTACGTCCAGTATCTCCTTCTTAGATGACAGCACCAGCTCATCACCTGTCAGCTCAAAGCGCGCCAGGACGTTTTTAGAAGCATTGGGGTCTGAGTAATATAGGTAAATCCAGTGGTTCTGCGCAAAGTTGGGGTCTTTGCTCAGGCCCAGCAGCCCATCTTCACCCATCGACTCTTTGCCTTCCTTGCTGACGTATTTGATATTGACGGGCAGTTTGGCAATGGTCTTCAACTCCTTTGTTTTGGTGTTATACAGCCGCACCTCGCCTTTGCGCTGGATGAACAGAATGCGTCCGTCGCCGAGTACGCTCAACTCCATCGGCTCGTCCAGTTTCTCGGCCAGTACTACTTTGCTGAACCGGTTCTCTTCGGGCCGGGCTTTGGAATAATCCAGCGGTTTGGGGGCATCGCCACCGGTGGTATACTGGATACCCGCCCAGAGGTGATTCAGAAACAGGGGCTCCGCAAAAGTCTCATCGGTATGCCCCATGGCGGTGTAGAACGAGCGGCCGCCGTCGAACGCCTGATACCAGCTCATAGGGTGGTTGGCTCCATTCTTACCGCCGGTATAGCTCTTTTCGTCGATGGTCAGCACGACGTTGATTTTGGGCGAAATATCCTTAAAGCTGTAAAACTCATCGGTCCGCTCAAACTCATCGGACATGCCTTTGGTCGCCCAGTGATTTTTCATTGCCACGATAAATTTGCCCTTCTGGACATTATTGGGGTTGGGGTGGTCCAGGAAATAGGCCCCCGCCAGTTGACCGTACCAGGGCCACTCGTACTCAGTATCGGTAGCCGCGTGAATACCCACATAGCCGCCACCCGCCTGGATGTAGCGCTCGAAGGCCGTTTGCTGCTCCGGGTTCAGAATGTCGCCCGTGGTGTTCAGGAAGACAATCGTGTTGTACTTCTTCAGATTGGCGTCACTGAACTGCGTGGCGTCTTCGGTAAAGTTTACTACAAACCCCTTGTCGGTAGCCATCCTGGCCAGGGCCTTTTTGCCGGCTTCGATGGACTGGTGACGGAAAGCCGCCGTTTTGCTAAACACCAGCAGGTTGATTTTAGGAGACTGGGCAAAGGCAGCCTGTGCAAGAAACCAGAAACCTGCGAACAGGACGCTGATTCTGAGAGAGTTTTTAGACATCCAGGTTAGGTATGTTGCGATTGATAAGCAAAGGTAAAAAAGAATATACATCATTGTCTATTTTTTAGACAATAAATTTTAGTCAATTCTCTACCTTTGTATTGCAATGTTCGTTCTGGCCCTCTTTTATCGTTTAACCAAAACCTCATGACGACTCGTTACCTGCTCCTGCTGCTTCTGGCGGTACCCTTAATGCCCGCTCAGGCGCAACCTTTCACCGCTGCCGACCCGACCCGGATTGCCCTGTATCCACAACAGAATGACCTGCGGAATACCCTAAGCTTATCGGGCATCTGGCAGTTCAAAAAAGACTCGCTGGCTGTCGGCGAAAAAGAAGGCTGGCAGAATGGCTTGACGGAAGCTCGTTCTATTGCCGTGCCGGGGAGCTGGAACGAACAGTTTACCGACAGCCGCGACTACCTGGGTGTAGTCTGGTACCAGAAAGAAACCTACGTGCCCAGCGCCTGGCGGGGGCAGCGTATCTTTATCCGCGTTGGCTCGGCCAACTACGCGGCTAAGCTGTGGATCAACGGCAAACCCGTCGGAATACACGAGGGCGGGAATCTGCCGTTTACGTTTGAGATTGGTTCCCTGGTGAACTGGGGAGGGAGTAACCGCATTACGGTTCAGGTCGAGAATATCCTGAAGCCTTCGCGGGTGCCGACGGGCAATGTGCCGGGTAGCCCCTTCACCAACTTTCCCAAATCCAACTACGACTTCTTCCCGTTTGCGGGTCTGCACCGCGACGTGTGGCTGTATTCCCTGCCTGCGGTAGCCTCTATCAAAGACATTACCGTTAAAACAAACTTTACCGGCACCACCGGCAGCGTAGAAGTTGCCGTTGCCACCGAAGGCAAAGCCAGCCGGGGTACTATCGTCATTACCGGCCAGGGAAAGCGATATGAAGCACCCATCCGGCTGACGGCCAATGCAGCTACAGCTACCATCTCTATTCCCGATGTGCGGCTTTGGGCGCCCGAAGACCCCTATCTGTACCAGGTGGATGTGACCATTGGCGACGGCAAAACGCTCCTCGACCACTACACGCTCGAAACCGGTGTGCGGACCATCACGACAACTAATAAACAATTATTACTCAACGGAAAGCCGATCCTTCTGAAGGGTTTCGGCAAGCACGAGGACTTCCCTATATTCGGCCGGGGCACGGCTCAGCCGGTCATTGTCAAGGACTTTTCGCTGATGAAGTGGGTCGGGGCCAACTCGTTCCGCACCTCGCACTATCCCTACGACGAAGAGTTTATGCGCATGGCCGACCGGGAGGGTTTTCTGGTCATCGACGAAATTCCGGCGGTAGGCCTGTACTTCCACGGCGATACCAACGACCTCGCCCAGCGGCAGGCGATGTGTAAGCAGTACCTTAACGAACTGATTACCCGCGACAAGAACCACCCCTCGGTGATTATGTGGTGCGTAGTCAACGAGCCATTCCCCAGGGAGGTCAGCGTGACCGGCGGGCCGGGTGGCCGGGAAGCTACCCCGCAGAGCATTGCCCTTTTCAACGAGCTGTTTGCCTTAGTGAAGCAAAAAGACAACACCCGGCTGGCTACGCTGGTGGGGGTGATGGGTGGCCCTATGGAGTGGATTGGTCTGGCCGATGTCATCTGCATCAACCGCTACTACGGCTGGTACACCCACGCGGGCGATCTGGCCGGGGCGGCTAAGCTGCTGGCTATTGAAGCCGACGCCATTCACAAACGGTTTAATAAGCCCATCATCTATACCGAATTTGGCGCCGATACCTACCCCGGCATGCACGCCGAAGACCCGGAAATGTTTACCGAAGAGTTTCAGACCAATTACCTCAAAATGTACCTGGACTTTGCCCAATCCAGAGACTACATCGCCGGCATGCACGTATGGGCTTTCACGGATTTTAAAACCGGGCAAGGCATTATCCGGTTCGGGGGCATGAACTACAAAGGGGTATTCACCCGCGACCGGAAGCCCAAGGCTGCGGCCCACTACCTGCGGTCGCGCTGGCTAAAGAAGGCGACCCTATGATACAATTTGATTACCCTTAAAATGGTAAGAACCTATAAGTTTGTGGTGAGACCGCTTACCGGTATAAACAGACGCTTTATGCATTCGCCCAGCGAGCAAAACTACATTCAACAGCTTTCCATTGATTGCGTCATCTTTGGCTATCAGGATAAGCAGCTTAAAGTATTGGTGCCTAAACTCAATTTCCGGGGTGACTTCTGGGCGCTGCCCGGCGGCTTTATCGACCAGAACGAAAGCATCGATGAGGCCGCCCATCGTATATTGGAATCCCGGACCGGCATCATAGACATTTACCTGGAGCAGTTTCGGGTATTCGGCGATACCGGCCGCACCAACAAACCCTTTCTGGAACGGTTGATTGAACTGAACGAGGAAACCCTGGGGGCTAACCGATTTAACCAGAAAGAATTTGAGTGGGTAACCCGTCGCTTTATCTCCATTGGTTATTACGCGCTGGTGGACATCAACAAGGTAATCCCGCAGAAGCACGAGATTGACGAATCCATCGGCTGGTATAGCATCAGGCAATTGCCGCCGATGATCATGGACCATAACGAAATCGTGGCCAGAGCGCTCGACACCTTGCGCTCGAACCTCGATGAAAAGCTGATTGCGTTTAACCTGCTGCCGGACACGTTTACCATGCGGGAAGTGCAGGAGCTGTACGAAGCGATTTTTGACAAACCCTTTGCCCGCAATAACTTTCAGAAAAAGATTCTGGACATGAACGTGCTGGAGCGGCTGGAGAAGAAATATACGGGCGCGGCTAACAAGGCTCCGTATCTGTACCGGTTTGTGCGATAGTCCTTACTTCTCTACATAATCCAGATCTTTCTTAAACGTCTCTTCCAGGTAGAAAAGGGCAACCAGGGCGAGGGTTAAGGTCAGGCCACCGACAAGTAAGGCGCTGCTGACAGTACCCACTGACGGCTTAAACAGCGTAAACAGACTGGCCAGCGGGATGACCGCCCCCCGGACAAAATTGGGCACCGTAGTGGCTACCGTAGCACGCAGGTTGGTGCCGAACAGCTCGGCGGCAATGGTCACGAACAGGGCCCAGTACCCGTTGGCGAAGCCGAGCAGGGTACAGATAATGTAAAATGCCGTGATGTCTTTGACCGGGGCCAGCAGGTAGACCGCGATGAACACCGACGACAGCAGGACAAACAGCAGAATGACCTTCTTACGGCTCTTCAGGTACTGACTCAGGAAACCACTGGCAATATCGCCGAATACCTGCCCTGTGAAGGCCAGCATCACCGCCTTACCCGCTACCACCGGCTCCGAGAGACCTAGTGCCTGCCCAAACTCGGGGGAGAAGGTAATCAGAATACCCACCACAAACCAGATCGGCAGGCCGATCAGAATGCACTGCAGGTATTTCAGAAAACGGGTTTTGTTGTTGAACAGCATCAATAGATTGCCCCGGTCCACGCTCTTCTCTTTCGCCTTAACAAAGGCAGCGGATTCAAATACATTGATCCGCAGCACCAGCAGCATCAGGCCCAGTCCACCGCCAATAAAGTACGAAATACGCCAGTCGAAAAGGTCAGCTACAAAATACGCCATAATGGCTCCGAGTACACCCATAGTGGCGACAATGGTGGTGCCATACCCACGGATCTCTTTCGGCAGTACCTCGGTCACCAGCGTAACGCCCGCACCGAGTTCCCCGGCCAGGCCTACCCCGGCGATAAACCGCAACAGGGCGTATTGACCGACCGTATTGACCAGGCCATTGCCGATGTTCGCCAGTGAATAGAGCAGGATAGAGCCAAATAAAACGGAAAGTCTACCTCGCTTATCACCCATAACCCCCCAGAAAACGCCCCCGATCAGCATCCCGGCCATCTGCATATTGAGCAGAAAAATACCGTCGGATAACAGGGCGTCGCCGGTTACGCCTATGGCTTTGAGACTGGGTACGCGCACGACGCTGAACAGAAACAGATCGTACATATCGACGAGGTAGCCGAGGGCCGCTACCATGACCGGTATGGATAACAATTGCCGGACGACACTGGGTTGAACGCTTGCGTCTGGTTGGGTGACAGGTTGGTTAAGCATGAGACGGGGAGTAGGAAATAAAGACAAAAGGTTCACGCAAAGCCACTACAACACAAAGAGAAGGCTGCGCTTTAGTGGCTTTGCATGAAAAACTATCGCTTGGAAATCGGGGCTGCAATGTTATCCGGAATAACATAGGGCGCCCGGTATTTGCGGGTCAGCATGGCGTTGGCTTCCTTATCGCCGATGAACTGCTCCTTTTGCGGATCGAACTTCAGCGTGCGACCCAGGCGGTACGATATATTGCCCAGGTGCGCAATACCCGATGCCAGGTGAGCCGTTTCGACCGGTCCGTTCAGCAGTTTCTTGTCGTGGGCCCGAACGGCGTCAATAAAGTTCTTGTAGTGGTCGCCACCGGCGTTGCGGGCGGGACCCGGCTGGCGGTCGCGGCCCAGAAAGATCTTGTAATCCGCATAGCCGTTGATGACCATATAGCCTTTATCGCCGTAGAAGATGTTGCCGACTTCGACGCCGTCTTCCTTGTTGGTCATCCAGGGGCGCACCTCAAACTGAATTACCTTACCTTCTTTGGGGTATTTATACGTGGTAGTCAGAACTTCTGGAGTCTCCTTAACGTCATTCCAGAGGAACTTGCCACCAGATGAGGAGATTTCTTCCGGCAGTCCTACATCGAGGCCCCACATGCAAAGGTCGGTTTCGTGGATACCCTGGTTGCCGATATCGCCGTTGCCGTAGTCCCAGAACCAGTGCCAGTTGTAGTGTACATAGTTTTTGCTGAACGCTTTTGCCTGCGCTGGCCCCTGCCACAGATCCCAGTTGAGCCCTTCGGGAACGGGTGAATTGCCCTGGTTACCAATGTCGGGCCGCCACTTAAACACCAGCCCTCTCGCCATGTATACCTTACCGATGGTACCGTTGCGGAGGTGCTGGATGGCTTCTTTCATGGCCTCCGAACTGCGAAGCTGCACGCCATGCTGGACAATGCGGTCGTAGCGCTCGGCCGCTTCGATCATCCGGCGGCCTTCCATGAACGTATGCGAACCGGGTTTCTCCACGTACACATCTTTGCCCGCCTGACAGGCCCAGATCGTCGCCAGCGCGTGCCAGTGGTTCGGCATGGCGATGCTGACGGCATCAACCTCCTTATCGTCGAATACCCGGCGCAGGTCCTGCTCGGTCTTTACCTTTTTGCTGTACTTGGTCTCGAACTCCTTCGCCCGCTCCTGCAGCACCACGTTATCGGCATCGCAAAGGGTAACCACCTCTACCTTGTTCTCCAGATGGCGCATGAAGCCGGAAATATGGTCTTTGCCCCGGCCATTTACGCCGAGTACCGCTACCCGGACACGGTCGTTGGCCCCGAATACCTTCGAGGGAATGATCGTCGGCATGACGTTACTGCTGCCGATGGGCGTGTCAGCACCGGCCATGGCCAGGCCAGGAACCGCAGTGGCCGCCAGCGAACCGACCGTGACTTTTTTCAGGAACTCTCTTCTTGAATCGTGTTTGTCTTTCATGCGGAATAAGGGTTTATTTTTAAGACGTTCGACACCAGACTTTAGACGAAGAATTACGTTAGTAATAAAGGATTATAGGATAACTACAAGTCTAAAGTCCAGTGTCTAGTATCCAGCGTCTTACTTCTCTAAATCAAAAAAAGCAGTAACCCTACTTACTTAGTCGGAAAAGGTTACAGACGGGGCATGGTCAAGCCACCGTCGACCATGATGACCTGCCCGGTGGAGTAGGGGAAATCGCCCCGCGCCAGAGCCGCCACAGCCTTGCCGACATCGTCCGGATAGCCCCATCGTTTCTGCACACAAAGGCCACCTTCGATGAGCCGGTCGTACTTGTCGGTGACGCCCGCAGTCATATCGGTTTTGATGACGCCCGGCCGTACTTCGTAGACGGGGATGTTAAACTCACCCAGCCGGGAGGCAAAAAGCTGGGTGGCCATGCTGAGTCCCGCTTTGGCAATGCAGTATTCGCCCCGATTCACCGAAACGACCGTCGCCGAGATGGACGATACGTTAATGATGCAGCCGAAGAAGTCATCATTAACCCGTTGCTGCTCGATCATGACGTTAGCCGCTGCCTGCGTTAAAAAGTAAGCTCCGCGCAGGTTAGTCGATATGACGTAATCGAAGCTTTCTTCCGTTGCTTCCAGTATATCCCGACGCTCTTTGGGGGCTACCCCCGCATTATTAACCAGCACATTCAGCCGCCCGAAATGGCTTTTGATTTGTGCTAGCATCGCTTCCCGCGCTTCCCGCGAGGCTATATCGCCCTGACAGTAGATGACGTCGGCTCCAGCCTGGCGCAACTGGCCCAGTGCTTCGGTGACGGATTCTTCCGGACGGACACCATTGATGGCCAGATCGAAACCGTTTTTGGCCAGGTGTTCGGCAATACCGAACCCGATACCCCGGCTGCCGCCGGTGACAAATGCTACTTTTTTCATTTTAGGAGTTTTTTACACCCCCTGCCCCCCTTGTTAGGGGGGATAGCTTCGCTACTCCTGACCTATGGCAAAAGCATTTCTCTAGATTGGCTACATGAAAGCTCTTAGAAGTCCGTAGATGTTAGGCGTAAGCAAATCATGCGTTAGCGATAGTGTGCGCCAGCTATCCCCCTAACAAGGGGGGCAGGGGGTGTCGTTTTACAGTTCAGGAACATCAACCCAGCAGCGCTTCGCCCAGCTTTCGAGTCCTTTTTCGGCCAGTTGCACGCCCTTAGCGCCTTCGTACAGCGTCCAGGGGAAGGGCTCGTCTTTCACCACGTGCTTCAGGAACAGCTCCCACTGCGCTTTGAAGGCGTTGTCGAATAGCTCCTGCTCGGGTACCTTCGCCCAGCCTTCGAAAAACTTGATCGGCTGCTCGATATCCGGGTTCCAGACGGGTTTGGGGGTGTTGCCGTAATGCTGAACATAGCATTCACGCAGACCGGCCACGGCGGAGCCTTTGGTGCCGTCGACCTGCAGGGTCAGCAGATCGTCGCGACGGACGCGGACGGTCCAGGAAGAGTTGAACTGGGCAATAATGCCGTTTTCGAGTTCAAACGTAGCGTAAGCGGCATCATCGGCGGTACACTTATAGGGACGCCCCTGCTCGTCGATGCGCTCCGGAATGTGAGTGGCACCCAGGCAGGATACCGCTTTTACTTTGCCAAATACCTGGTCCAGCACGTAGCGCCAGTGGCAAAGCATATCCACAATGATACCGCCATCGTCTTCTTTGCGGTAGTTCCACGACGGCCGCTGCGCCGGAATGGAATGACCCTCAAATACCCAGTACCCAAACTCACCGCGCACCGACAGAATTTTGCCGAAGAAGTCGTTTTGCATCAGCCGCTTCAGCTTCATGATGCCCGGCAGCCAAAGCTTGTCCTGCACCACGCCGTTTTTCAGCCCGGCCTCTTTGCAGAGATGGTAGAGTTCCAGCGCCGTTTCGGTGCTGACGGCCGTTGGCTTCTCGCAATAGACGTGCTTACCGGCTTCTACGGCTTTGCGTACACCGTCGGCCCGGCGGCCGGTGGTCTGAGCGTCGAAATAGATAATATTGTTCGGATCGGCTAAGGCTTCATCCAGGTTGGTGGTGAATTTCTGAACGCCGGATTGTTGGCATAATTGCTCCAGCTTAGTGGCGTTGCGGCCGACCAGAATAGGATCGGGCATGATCACTTCATCGGCCCCTACTTTTACGCCACCCTGTTTCATAATGGCGGCAATGGAGCGCAGCAGGTGCTGGTTGGTACCCATCCGGCCCGTTACGCCGTTCATGATGATACCTACTTTGTGTTCTTGCATGGGGGTATGTTCGGTTGGTAATTATGAGTGGTGCAGGTACGCCTGCTTAATTTCGTCCAGAAAAACGTGCTGGTCTTTGGCCCAATGAGCAGTCGAAAAGATTTCTACCTCATTAAACCCGTCGAAACCGGCCGCTTCGACCCAGCTGCGAATCTGTGGGACGTTGATGCAGCCCTCGCCCATTAGGCCGCGGTCGAGCAGGAAATCGGTTGTCGGCGTTTTCCAGTCGCACATGTGGAAGGCGTAGAGGTTGCCGTTCCGGCCGCAGCGGGCAATTTCCTGCTCCAGCGTCGGGTCCCACCAGAGGTGGTAGACATCCACGGCCACCCCTACCCAGGGCGAGTTGATCGCTTCGGCCATGTCGTTCGCCTGCGCTAGGGTATTGATGGCTGATCGATTGTCGGCGTACATCGGGTGGAGGGGCTCAATGGCGAGTTTTACCCCGGCGGCTTCGGCTTGGGGTAGTACGGCCATGATACCGTCCTGAATCTGCTTGCGGGATTCGGTCAGTGGCTGACGCGGGTCGGCTCCGCAGACCAGCACGATGAGCGGAGCGCCCAATTCGGCGGCTTCTTCGATGGCCCGGCGGTTATCGTCGATGGCTTCCTGCCGGCCGGCTGCGTCGGCGTTCGGAAAGAAACCACCCCGGCAGAGGGACACGACGGTCAGGCCGTGGTCGCGGAGCATCTGGCCGGTGTGCCGGATGTAGCGGCCGGCGAGGGTATCGCGCCAGACAGTGATGCCGCCAATGCCCATTTTGGAATAATTTTGAGCGGCTTCTTCAATGGTCCACGGCTTGGTGGTGATGGTATGCACGCAGAGCCGCGACAGGTCGGTTAGCGGTTTGGCGCTCATTGTACGGCTCCGAAAAAGGTGTAATAGGTTTCGTCGTTGATAACGCGCTGCAGGTAGAGTGCTGCTTCGCGGGCGTGATAATCGCCCCACATGCTCGATTCGCCATACGGGATTTTGCTGCCTTCGGGGATATAATCCCAGCCGTTCGGGCGGTGGTAAATGGAGTGCAGCAGCAGGCCCTGGTGGTTCGGATCAGTGCTGAGGTAGGGCTCGTCGAAGATGGTGTTCAGAACCGTCAGACCGGCCTGCCAGTATTTGTTGCCCGCTTCGGCATCGCCCTTGCTGGTCAGGTATTTGCCCAGCCGCAGCAGGCCCTGCGCGCCGATGGCAGCCGCTGAGCCATCCACCGGTTCGTGTTCATTGTACGGATCAGCCGGGCGGCTGAGGTAATCGCCGAGTTTGTGTAGATTGGGAGCACCGGTGTCCCAGTACGGAACACCATCAACGGGCGTATGCTCAATGTAGAAGTCGCAGGTAGCACGGGCGGCTTTCAGCATATAGGCTTCAATGGCCTCGCGGCCGCCGAAGGGGGCCAATTCGCTATCGTCCAGCGTCGCCAGAAATTCGAGTTCTTCGGGGAATCCGCACATAGCCCAGGCCAGTCCGCGGGTCCAGGTACTAAAGCCGGTATAGCCCTGCTGCGAATTGGGGCAGCGGAAGTTGCCGTCTTTGGTGTTGAATACGCTTTCATGAGCAGTACGGCCCCAGATGTCGTAGGAGTCGCGGCCTTCGCCGTAGAAAACGGAAAAGTCAGCCGTGGCTTTGATGTGTTGCAAGGCCCGGTCGAGCAGGTTGATTTTTATGTCGTTCTCGGCCTGGAAAACATGACCCAGCCGGTGACTAATCATCAACGCCCGGCAGGAGCGGATGGTATCGACAAAGAGCGAGTGAGGGCCGTTGAAGGAGTGGATAAAGCCGGCAAGCCGGTCCGCCGGTGCGGACCCTGCTCCATTCTTGATAGTAGTCCAGCGGCTGGCCTGTACGGCCCCGGAGATTTTCAGGGCCAGTTCGTAGAAGTTCTTTTCCCACTCATTAAAGCCAATCTTACCCTCCTGCATGAGTCGCAGCAGGTTGCCGTAGGTACTAACGTTGTTGAAGCCGTGGTCGTGTACGCCGATATGGCTGATGTGCGGGGCCATCACCTGTAGCGTCTTCTGTCGGCCCGACTCCAGAAACGATTCTTCTTCCGTGGCGTCGTACTGCAGAATGGCCGAGCCGAACTGGAAGCCCTGCGTCCATTCTGTCCAGCCACGGGTGGTATACCGGCCCTGTACGGTGAAGACGGGCGAGCCTTTGGAAACGTCGTACTGGCTCTCGATCAGGTTAATTTTTTGTCCGGACAGCTCCCAGAAGCGGGTGAGTTTGTTGGTTAAATCGGCGGGTTGTAACGCGTAGTCAATCTGAATCATTCGATGGAATGGGACAAGGTGGTTGGTTGCGGCAAGCGAACAATGAACAGCCGCCCGGCACCCGGAGCGGCTGTTCATATACCACTAAAGAGCAGATGTCCTCAATTTTTTACTTATCCATCCGGTGACTTATTACTTAAGCGGTTGCCAGTTTCGACTGAACGTCGCTGGTCGTCGGAATACGCTGGGTGCGGTATTTCAGCAGGTTAATAATTTCCTCGTCGCTCTGGAATGTGCCGTTGATATTGACCACGTGCTTTGCCAGTACATCGTACCGTTTGTTCATCAGGTAATAAAAGACCTTCAGGAAGTCCAGGCCGTCGAATACCACTGCTTTATTTTTGGCGTAGTTGTCGATGGTTTTCAGGAAGAAACCGGGGTGTTCGGTCCAGTGCATGGCCGGGCGACAGTGATGGCTGATGTGGTAGCCATCGTTCCAGCACTTTTTGTTGTATTTGACGTTGATGCACGTAATGCTGTTTTTGTACGGATTGCCGGGATCGACCGGGTCTACGAACGAATGCTGCGTCCAGTTACCCAGCATCGTAATCAGCCGGAAAATAAAGAACGGTATGATAAATACGACGAGCGTTGCCTGCCAGTTAACCAGACACAAAACCAGGCAAAACGCGTAAAAGCTTAATTCGCCGATAAGCGCCTTACGGGCAATTTTCTGCCGGTTTTTCCGGTTCAGGTAGCTCAGCAGTTCTTTGATGCCGTTGAGCATGAAGTCGGCGTAGTAGCGAAAGAAATCCCGCAGACTATCCCGCTTGTAGTCCATGGTGCTGCTCTCGTCTTCCGGCATGTTGTTTTCTACATGGTGCATACCGATATGGTGACCGTAATAGGTCTCCGGACTTTGCCCGAAGAAAGGACCGACTACCCAGGGAAGGTAGTTGTTCATGAACTGGTACTCTGGCTTAAAGAACGGCCGGTGGTTAACACAGTGGAACATCAGGCCAAACGGCCCTTTAAATACCAGGTTATTTAAGACCAGGTAGGTCCAGGCAATAGCCCACCAGACCCATCCGGTGACAAACGGCATGTACAGCAGAACACCCAGCGGGATCAGGGTCAGAGTAATCTTGAGCGTTAAATACGCGAAGGGTAGATCACGCTCATCTTTGATAAACTGCAGGAAAAAACGATCAAGTGACGTGTGTGGTCTGGGTACAAAAACAGGGTCATTCAGCGTTGACAAAACTTTCATAGGGTATCCAGGGGTAAAATGAACGTATCAAATAAACGAATTGTAAAACGGAATTGCATTCCGTTTCGAGGTAACTTATCCAAAGAGCCGGGTGTCCGGACCGTTTTACAGCAACCCATCCAGCCTTTTAACAACCTGAACCATGGACCGTACCGTATGGTAGTTGATCTTCCAGGAGTGACTCATGTGCGTCCAGATGGGCTCGGTGCCCTCGCGGTTCATCAGTGGCCACCACTCGCCAATGTGGTGCAGAATCATCTTATCAAAGACAAACCGGTGGACGTTCTCATAGGCTCTGGCAAACTTTTCATCCCCCAGAAACCGGTAGGCATCCAGGAATCCGATCAGCACTTCAGCCTGCTGCCAGAACTCCTTCTCGCGGTCATAAACGGTACCGGCATGGGAGCCCTCCACAAATACACCCCCATATTCCCAGTCGACACCATGATCGGCAGTATGATTGAGTGATTTTTCCAGTTGGTCTTTATACGTGGAGTAGGGGATACCCAATACGTCGAGGGCGTGGATGAGCAGCCAGGCGAACTCGGCATTGTGGCCGTAGCTGGTGTTGTCTTCGGCTTCATGCTTGACGCCGTCTTCGGTAAAGCGGTCCCAGCCCCAGATGATGTCGAATTTGATCTGGGGCGCTACCTGCCAGTCGGGCCAGAACTGCGGAACGCCGGTGCCGTACTGCGGGTGCATGATCTTGCGGACCAGCAGTTCGATCACCTCCAGCAGCTTGCGCCGGTGAACATCCTGCTGGCTGCACTCGTACAGCGTGGTGAAAGCCTCCATCAGGTGCATATGCGCGTCGAGCGTTTTGCGGTCGCCACCCGCCGGGCCTGGACCTTTCAGTGTCCAGTCGCGGTGGAACATTTCAAAGTACCCGCCATAGTGGGTATCGGTGGCGTATTTCTGCAGCAGGTCAAAGACTTCTTCGGCAAAGACAATGCCCCGCTGGTCGCCGGTAGCCAGGGTGTATTCGCTGAGGGCGTACATGGCGAAGCTCTGGCCGTATACAATTTTCTGATCGTTCAGCACCTCGCCGTTGCGGTTGGTCATCCAGTAAAAACCGCCATGTTCGGGATCCCACATCCGCTCCAGCAGGTAATCGGCCCCGTGTCGGGCCAGGTCGGCGAGTTCGCCATTGCCGTGGCCAGCCCGGTGCGCTGAGGCAAAGGTATACAGGCAACGCGTCTGGGCGATCAGCGATTTTTCGTCTTCGCCGGTATCCTGGCCATGCTGATCGAAATGGGTGATATAGCCGCCATTTGCCTTGTCGATGCAGCGACTAGTCCAGAAGGGAAGTAGTTCTTCGCTTAAGTGGAGATAGGCTTCCTGACGAAGCTGACTGATTTTTTCCTCGTCCATAAATAGTTACTGGGCTAGTGGTAACCTGGTCAGCGCCAGAATTTCGTCTGGGCTGGCCGTGCCGGTCTGGTGTAGTTTCTGCACGGTAACGGCAGCCGCCAGATTCGCGATCTCAATGGCCTGGGCCGGGCTGACGCCCGCGCCAATGCAGGCCGAAAAGGTTGCCACCACCGTATCACCGGCCCCAACAGTATCCAGTTCGCCCGTTAGCGCCAGACCGTCGATTACCTGAACGTCCGGGCCATCGACATACGCAATGCCCTGTTCACCACGGGTGATCAGAACGGGTCCCTGGATGTGCTCGTTCAACGCCCGGCCGTGTTCGCTGCACCAGTCCAAAGAGGGTGTATCGGGGTGGTCAATGCCGCGCAGCACCGCCAGTTCTTTGGTATTTACCTTCAGGATAGCCCCCCGAATGGCGTTGCCATGGTGGCGCAGGTCGGCCACAAACCGGCAGTTAGGATATAGCGCCATCAGCGTATTCAGCTTCCCGACCCGTTCGGCCGTCACCAGGGGCGACAGGAACTGCTGGTTAATAATGAGCACGTCGAGGTAAGGCAACTGGTTTCGGAGATTTTGCAGCAGGGTTGTAAACCCTTCATCCGGGAGGGTGTTGCGGGTGCCAAAATCGATCCGGTTTTCTTCCGTCGGGCCGGCCATCGGCTTAATGTATGTGCAGGTATCCCAGCCCTGGGCCGGTGCCAGGAGTGAATGGGTATCTGCCCCGACCTGCTGAAACAAGTGCCGCATCTCCCGCCCGTACAGGTCATTGCCGGTGCAGCCAAAGACTGAAATGCCGGAGATACCCAGGGCCGCCAGATTGGCCACCACGTTGCCGGCTCCGCCCAGCGAAGCCTGCGGCCGCGAGCCCCAATGCACCGCTTTACCGGTTTCAATGGAGTATTCGCCGGAATTTTTGTCAATGGCAAAATACAGGTCAACGGCAAAGTCGCCGATGACGCCGACCCGGAGTGATGAGAGAGATGAAAAAATAGCGGTAAGTTCGGAAGGTGCCATCCGGGCAGATTGAGGTATATCGGTTAGGACTTGCACAAATAAAGCATCTTTTAGGATAAAATACTGCACTGCGCCGGGCCGTTGCGAGATTCTTCCAAACAAAACGGGCTGATTCGGTTTTACTATGTACGTGTTGACGACGAGCCGGTCCGGAAAGAATCCGTTCGGTGGCCGGCAGCGGATGTAAAATGTTGAACTGAAAACCGTGAATCCAATGAGTAAGCAGGAAAGTTTAGATGATGTACGATTAGATATTCAGGCGGTAAATTTTGATCTGACAGATGGGCTGCGGGATCGTATCCTGCAATCGCTCGGCAAACTGCGCCGGTACTATAGCGGAGATGTAATTACCGCCGAAGTATACATGCGATTGGAGGAAAGTCATGGCCCCAATGATAAATCGTACCGGGTCAAGTATGGTGTACCCGGCAATGATGTGTTTGCCGAGGATACCGGCGACAACTGGGGCGCTCTGATCAGCAGCGTGGCCGCCAAATTGAATCGCCAGCTGGAGAAGCAGTTTGCCCGGTCATAAACCAGTGGTTGCCCCATGCATCTTTGAGTAACCGGCACGGAAAGAAGCCTGTAAACGTCTCTCGGTAAGAGAGATCTTTACAGGCTTCTCGCTTGAGTTGGCTTCCTCCGAAAATTTACGCCCTATTTTCCGAACACTTCCGGGCTGATCCTGTTAAATCTAGTTGATACATAGTGTAAGCCCCTTAAACCAGCCAATCGTTTTTTAATTACTCAAAGTTTATGGAAGATCAAAACAAGAAGGCCGGCAACGGCCAGACCAATGGTCAGTCCAACGGACATTCAAACCAGGGCGGTAATGGTGATCAGACCTTAACGACCCGTCAGGGCCACCCGGTAACCGACAACCAGAACATCAGGACGGTGGGTAATCGCGGGCCGGCCACCATGGAGAATTACCATTTTATTGAGAAAATCACCCACTTTGACCGAGAGCGGATTCCCGAACGTGTCGTACACGCCCGCGGAGCGGGTGCGCACGGCGTTTTTGAGGCTTATGGTACGGTGGGCGATGAGCCGGTTGCCAAATACACCCGGGCTAAGCTGTTCCAGGAAAAAGGGAAACAGACGCCGGTATTTGTCCGCTTCTCCACGGTGGGCCACGGCACCCACTCGCCGGAAACCCTGCGTGATCCACGCGGTTTTGCGGTAAAATTCTACACCGAGGATGGTAACTGGGATTTAGTGGGCAACAACCTGAAGATTTTCTTTATCCGGGATGCCATGAAATTCCCGGACCTGATTCACTCGCAGAAGCCCGATCCGGTGACCAACATCCAGAGCGGGGAGCGTATTTTCGATTTTATCGCCAATACGCCGGAAGCGACCCATATGGCCACCTTCCTGTTCTCGCCCTGGGGGATTCCGGCCAACTACCGCCAGATGCAAGGCTCGGGCGTAAATACCTACAAATGGGTGAACGCCGATGGCGAAGCCGTACTGGTGAAGTACCACTGGGAACCGCTGCAAGGGATTAAGAACTTAACCCAGGCCGAGGCCGAAGCGATTCAGGCCAAGAACTTCAACCATGCTACCCAGGATCTCTTTGAAGCCATTAAGGATGGAAATTTCCCCGAGTGGGAACTCTGTGTCCAAATCATGAGTGACGATGAGCACCCGGAACTAGACTTTGATCCGCTGGATGACACCAAGCTGTGGCCAAAAGAGCAGTTTCCGTGGTTGCCGGTAGGCAAAATGACTCTGAATCGCAACCCGGTAGATTATTTCAATGAAGTAGAATTGTCGGCGTTTGGTACCGGGGTACTGGTTGACGGCCTTGATTTCTCTGATGACAAAATGCTGCAGGGCCGGACATTATCCTACTCGGATACCCAACGCTACCGCGTAGGAGCCAACTACCTGCAGTTGCCCATCAACGCCCCTAAAACGCGCGTGGCTACCAACCAGCGCGGAGGTCAGATGTCGTTCAGGACGGACTTCGCCGAAGGGCAGAACCCGCATATTAATTATGAGCCATCGTTCCTGGGCGGCCTGAAAGAAGCGCCAAAGCCCGGAAAGGACTATACCCCTCGCTATGAGGCTAGCCTGGTACGGCAGAAAATTGATCGTACCAATGACTTCAAGCAAGCCGGTGATACCTACCGCAACTTTGAAGACTGGGAGCGTGATGACCTGATTAATAACTTGGTGAACACCCTGGCTACCTGCGACAAGCGCATTCAGGACAAGATGATTGAGCACTTCACGCTGGCCGACGAAGATTATGGTCGCCGGGTGGCAGAAGGTCTGCAAAAAGCGTCCAAGTCTAAGGATGACAAAGGTCCGATTGGCGCTACTTCGCCTAAAGAAGGCGTGGAAGCAGCCAAAGAAACGTCACATCCGGCACAGCCGTATTAATTGTAAAAATTATGGATTGAAGGCCATCCCGCATCGGGATGGCCTTTGCTTTACCAGAACAAAAGCTAACCTACTTTATGGATAATGTACAAAAATCACTGCTTAGCGGCTTGACGGGAGCCATTGCGCTGACGCTCCTCCACGAAACGGTCCGCCGGTTTGTTCCGGAAGCACCCCGCGCCGATATATTGGGCATGCGGGCTATTGCCAAAGGCTATAAAGCTGCCAATAAGGAGTTGCCTGACGAAGATACTCTGCACCAGATGGCGCTGGCGGGCGATGTGGTGTCCAATTCCCTCTACTATAGTCTGGTAGGCCTGAGTAAAGGCAAAGACACTATGTTGTTTGGCGCTGCACTAGGGGCTTTGGCCGGCGTGGGAGCCCTGGTCTTACCGGGTCCGATGAAATTGGGCGAAGCGCCAACCAATCGCACCCGCGAGACCATGGCCATGACCGTAGCCTGGTATTTTATCGGTGGTATTGCGGCTGCCGGAGCGTATGAACTGCTGGACGAGTAAGTTGATAATTTGAGTCGTTCGAACGGATAATGACAGTCAATTTAGACGGACAGGTCGCGCTGGTTACGGGTGCGGCCAAAGGCATCGGCAGAGCCTGTGCGGTAGCGTTGGCGGAGGCTGGTGCCCATGTTATTTTAGGCCTTCGGGATAGAAACACCGGTGGAGATGTAACTGATCAAATCAGGCAGATGGGTCGGGAAGTACTGCCTGTGCAGATGGATACCTCCCGCCTGGCGGAGATCCGGGAGGCCGTAGCCGCCGGACATCGTCACTTTGGCCGGATTGATATTCTGGTGAACAATGCCGGACTTGGCTTTCCCAGCAAGGCGGAAGATGTAACGGAGGAGGACTTTGACTATACCCTCGACGTCAATCTGAAGGGTACGTTCTTTACGTCGCAGGCGGTCGGGAAGATCATGATAGCGCAGCGCCGGGGGCGGATCATTAACATCAGCTCGCAGGCTGGCTTCGTAGCCTTACCCACCGAATCGGTTTACTGCATGACCAAGGCCGGCATATCGCACCTGACCAAATGCCTCGCTCTGGAATGGGCACCTTACAACATTACCGTCAATGCCGTTGCTCCAACCTTTATCGAAACACCCGGCACCCGAAAGTGGCTGGACGATGAGACATTCCGTGCGTCGGTGCGACAGCGGATTCCGCTGGGGCGGATCGGTGAACCTATAGAGGTAGCAGGTCCGGTTGTATTTCTGGCGTCTCCCGCTGCTTCCCTCATTACCGGCGAAACGCTCATGATCGATGGCGGGTGGACTATTCAGTGAGGAAATTTGTCTTTTGCCGAATAATGACTAAATCGGCTAACTATTTCCTTACTGAACCTGACACCCTTATTCGCCATGAAGAAGCTAGTCTTTGCTATCAGTCTGTTTGGTTGCCTTTTCGGTCGTGTTGCGGCTCAGCCGGATGCCGTGCCGCAGGTGGATATTGTCAATGACGTGATCCGGGCCAAACTGTATCTGCCCGATGAGCAGCAGGGCTACTACCGGGGTGTCCGCTTCGACTGGTCGGGGCTGATTGCCAGCTTGGAGTATAAAGGGCATACCTATTTTGGAAAGTGGTTCGGGCCCTATGATCCCAAGATGCACGATGCCGTCACCGGACCGGTAGAGGAGTTTGGGCCTATCGGCTACGAGGCTGCCCGGCCGGGCGAAAACTTTCTGAAGATTGGGGTAGGGGTGCTGCGCCGGCTCGACGATAAAGCTTATCACTTCACGACACCCTATGAACTGGTTAATCCCGGTAAATGGACGGTTACTACAGGACCCGACCGCGCCGAGTTTATGCACTACCTGACCGATCAGGAGGGGCACTCGTACATCTACCGTAAGTCTCTGCGGCTCGTCAAAGGCAAGCCGGAACTTGTGCTGGCGCATAGTCTCGAAAACACCGGTTCGCGGCTGATCGAGACTAACGTCTATAACCATAACTTCTTTATGCTGGATAAGCAGCCGACCGGGCCTGATTTTGTGGTCAGATTTCCCTTTACCCTGAAAGCCACCGGCGAAAAAGCTGGCCTGCTGGAAACCCGTGGCAATGAACTCGTGTATCTGCGACCTCAGCAGCGGGGCGACCAGATCTATGTGATCCTGGAGGGTTATGGCACCAGCACCAACGACTACGATATCCGGGTTGAAAATACGAAGACAAAAGCCGGGGTACGTGTCACCGCCGACCGGCCACTGTCGAAACTGGCGTTTTGGTCAAACCCGGCCAATCTATCGCCGGAGCCTTACATTGGGGTGCGAGTGGAGCCGGGTAAAACAGTTACCTGGACGCTGACGTACCAGTTTTACACCCTCCCATAGCCGCTGTGGGCAAAAAGGCTGCACGCTACCTACGAACTGCGGCCTTACTTCCGGGCAGGGTGATTTTCCAGATACTGCCGGAGGGATTGCCGTATTCCAGCACGTAGATGACGTTACCTATCATCAGCGCATCAGTGGGGCTGTTGAAGCCCTGCGCAATCTTGGTGGTCTGCACCACATAATTGTCGGTATCGCGTCGGTAGGTCAGCTTCAGGTGGAGCATATCTTCACCGTCCAGGGCAATGGGTCGCATGAGTGGGGATTTCCGGCCGTTGCTCCAGCTTAGGACAAAGCCATCACCTTTCATGTTGCCGCTGAGTACACTGTCTGTATCGAACACTAGCCCCAGCGGGGAGCGGTGGGCTGTGAAGGTGCCCAGGGTAATGCCCTCCTTATCGGCATCCTTGATTTGGCCGGTTGACCGGTCGCGGTACTGGTTGGCGTCGGGCCCCAGGTTCTGAACGGAAGGGGTGATTTTGGCTGGTCGCTTCGGAAATTTGGGGTCGTTATGAAAGTATTTGGCCGTGTGGGCGTGGCTGGTGGTATTGATAAATGGATCTTTCTTCGGGTCGGCATCCCAGTTGGGAAACTGCTGCGGATTATCAACACCGCCCATTACCCACGGAAAGCCATAGTGGTGGCCTTCCCGCAGCCAGAACATATCTTCCGGGTGATCATAGTCACTGGAGTTGGACACGGCAAACAGGTGACCGTTCGGCGCAAAAGCCAGGTCATAGGCATTACGGATTCCCTTCGCAAACAGGTAGCCAGCTGCCTTCAGTTTGGCATCGTCGTTGGGGAGCAGCAGGTTGGTCGCATCGGTGGGGATGCGCAGAATGCAGGCGGTGAGGGGCTCGTCGCGGGAGTTGGGGTAATGGCCGTCGTTGTCCTGCACCTCGCCGTGGTCGGTGCGGGCTCCGCTGCTGACGTAGGCATATTTACCGTCGGGGCTGATGGCAATGCCGTTGAAGCCGTGGTCGTACAGGGTTTTGGTACTGCCCACATCATCCGTCATAAACACGACGGACATAGTGCCCTTGCCAGATGGCTGAAACTGGTACCGCACCATCCGGCCTTTGGTACCCTTGCCCTGGTTGACGCTGATGTTGCCGACCAGAAACAGCGCGTTACCGTTGAACGCAGCTCCCTGTAACCGGGTAATGCCGTGATCCTTATCTGACAGTATTCGGGTAGCTACCGGTTTGCCCGTTCGGGTGCTGACGCGGTAGACCTCACCAGGAAAGGTGGTATAGAAGAAGTCTTTGCTGACGGGATCCTGCAGCAGCCGCACACAGCCTGGGCCTACAGTCATATACTTCTCGATGGTAATGTTAGGGCGCAGGGCTTTTGGCTTTTGCTGCGCCAGAGCAGGGTTGGGGAGCAGGAAGCCTGTAAGGCAGCAAAGAAACAGGCTCAATGTCGAAATGGATTTAGTCATCTCCTGACGGTATTACGGCTACGCTGCCTATGGCAGGCAATCTTTCTTAAACAGGCAAATATTACAAAAATGTTGGCGTAATCTGATAACCCGGCGCAGCTGATTGGGATACAAAGGTGTCACAGTTTAACACCTGTCGCCATGTTTACCGATCTGCTAACCCCGTTTTTCCCCAAGACCCTGACGTTTGATGTCAACCGTCCGGCCGAAACCGTGCTGCAACCGGGTAGTCCCTTCAGCAGTCAACATAACCCACAGGTTCATCCGGTACTTGGCCGGTCGGCTGGATCTTCCTGTTTTTCCGTAAAGGCTAGTTCGTCCGGCATGATCATCCGCGGCCAGGTCAGTGGCGCTTCCCTGACCGGTACCCTGTATCCGGCTGCAAACGGAACGGCCAGACTGGTGGTGCAGATCAAACCCAGTCCGCTGTTCGGTCTGTTATTTCTGAGCTTCCTGGGTTGTGCTGGTAAGCTGCTTTGGCTGGGATTTTCGGCCGGTGGCAATAGGGTACTGTACCTGGTGGTTGGCCTGGTACTGCTGGTGGTGGACCTTCCCTGCCTGCGGGGGGTCGCGATGGGCATGACTTATCGGCTGCAGAAAGATTTTAAGCGATATATGCACCTCAAGGTAAGGGATACCTGTTGCTAACTCGAAGACGGGCTTTAGCCTGTGACCTCCGTGTCTAGGAATATAATTCCGGGGTACAGGCACCGACCAGCAAAATTTTTGGCGGTAGCTGGCCCTGTAAATACGGGCAATTGCCTAAATTACAAATACATTGTCAGTCTGAACCCGTATGAAGATTGTCTGTAGCCTGCTTATGTTGTTCCACCTTGTTGCTGCGCCATCATTTGTGTTTGTAAAACCACGGTTATGGAGCGGTCAGTAATGCAACTCCTACTGGAGCGGGAAAACTACCGCTTCTATGCGGCTTCGATTGCCACCATGGCTGAGTTTACGCTTTCCCTCCTGATTCTGGGCTATTTTTTGAGTCTGAAGGGCAAAACGCGGGATACCTGGCTGATGGCTGCCTATATAGGGCTCAACATGCTCGTTTATCTGGTCGATATTGGCGTCACCTCCAGTAAGCCTGCCGTCTATATGTACTTCCGGGTTGCGCACACAATTTTATTATCAGCGTTAACCATTTTCTGGACGTGGTGTGCGTATACCTACCGGGGAAAACCAATGTATCGGGAAGCAATTGGTATAATTTTATTGGAGACAGCAGGGCTGGTATGGCTAATCACCTATCAAAGCCAGAACATCACAAATTTATCGTTTACTAGCCCTGTCTTTTATCCTTTTATCCTGGTTATAGGCTTCCATGCCTGGACAGTCGTGGTGCTGTTGAGAAGATCTACCAATAGGTTCAGGGAGCAGGAGCGTATCAGGGAAAATACACCTATTAATCAGGCAAGATCGGCCCGGTCGCTGCAAATACTGGCTTTGCTATTTGCCTGCTGGCTCTCCTTTGTTTTAGGCGCGATCATATCGGTCTCTCCGCTTATCTACCACTTGGGTCAGATGGTGCTGCTTTTAGGAATCCTGATCCTGCATTTAAATTATGCCGAAGAAGTAACTACTTTTCAGGTAAAGCTGGTCTCCCTGCCCCTGGCTACCACGCTGGCGCTGCTGGGCATTCTCCCGTTTCTCCTGTATGGCGGTTTTGCACCCGAATACAAAGAGGGCGTAAATGATGCAACGGTCCAATACCAGCTTAGCGTCTTTGCCTGGCTGATTCCGGGGGCAACAATCTTTATTCTCGTCGCGTTCGTCCTGTTTTATTGGATTGGTCTGCTTAGACCTTTAGGTATGTTGCTGTCGACGGTCCGCCGGATTGAAGCCGGTGAGTTTGACACCCAGGTGCCTGTATTAGGTCAGGATGAGCTGGGCTATTTTGCCCGAAGTCTACAGCGGATGGCTGCTTCGTTGAAAGTATCCTACGATGAATTGGAAAATCGGGTGGCCGAGCGAACGGCCGAATTACAGAGCTCCCTGGAGCAGTTGCAGGCCACGCAGCAGCAACTCATCCAAAAAGAGAAAATGGCTTCGCTAGGAGAACTTACCGCCGGTATCGCCCACGAAATCCAGAATCCACTGAATTTTGTGAACAACCTATCCGAAGTAAGTACCGAACTGGTTGAGGAATTGGTCGAAGAAGCCAAAGCTGGCCATACTGAGGATGTGCTGGAGATCGCCGGTGACTTAAAAGAAACCCTAGAGAAAGTAAACCACCACGGCAAACGGGCCGACAGCATCGTCAAAGGCATGCTCCAGCACAGCCGCGCCGGCAGCGGAGAAAAGCAGCCCACCGACCTGAACGCCTTGATTGATGAGTACCTGAGGCTGGCCTATCAGGGATTACGGGCCAAAGACAAAAACTATAACGCCAACCTGCAACTGAATTTTGATCCTGCTTTGGGCTATGTAAACATAGCTCCGCAGGAGATGGGTCGTGTGCTGTTGAATCTATTTAACAACGCTTTCTATGCTACGCAGGAAAGACAAAAGCAGCTTGGACAAGCAGATTACCAGCCCCACATTGAGGTAACTACCCATGCGGGGAATGGAAAGGTGGAGCTAAAGGTAAAAGACAATGGTACAGGAATACCGAAAGATATTGTGGAGAAAATTTATCAGCCTTTCTTTACCACCAAGCCTACTGGTCAGGGAACCGGGTTGGGCCTAAGCCTCAGCTACGATATTGTGACCAAAGGCCATGGGGGTGAACTTCGTGTACAAACCGAAGAGGGGCAGTATACTGAATTTAGGGTCAGCTTACCAACCGCAGGCTTTTCTGCTTTTTGAGTGTGCGTCCGGTCAGGTCCTGATCAGGCGAAGTACCTTGCGGCCGGCGTCGGTCTGTATGCCGTACAGGTAATATCCCGGTACCAGCAGGTATCCATCCACCCGTACCACGTAAGTTCCCTTGTCATGACTGCCTTCGCGCAGTACCAACAGCTCACGGCCCTGTATGTCGTATAGGGCAAGTCGTGCGTACTGGGCTTTGCTGAGTGAGTATACAATCTCGGTGGTATCGTGGAACGGATTGGGTGTATTCTGCTCCAGCACCACGCCGTCGGCCGACGGCAGCGTAGCCGATGACCGACGGTAAATAGGTAATGTCTCAAACTCCTGCCCCAGAATTGATCGGGTCGTCGCTACATCGACTCCCATATGGTCGCGTAGCACACTGGCGTATACCTGGCGGAAATCATTGGTAAATTTCAGGTCGCCATTTGAATCCAGATTGGTCAAATTCGGGACGGAGCCGACAAACCCGCCCCGTACAGTGTTGCCCACTACAAACAGCGGAGCCGCCGTACCATGGTCGGTGCCCAGGGTACCGTTCTGGTTCACACGCCGGCCAAACTCCGAGAAGGTCATCACCGTCACCTTATCAGCCAGGCCCTGTTTGTCGAGGTCTTTCTGGAAAGCGGCTACGGCATCGGCAATGGTTTTCAGCAGCGTAGCGTGCGTCCCGTTGGTTATGTTACCGTTAACCACCTGATTGGCGTGCGTGTCGAAGCCGCCAAGGGTGGTCAGGTATACGGGTGTCTCCATCCCCCCGGCAATTAGTTCTGCCACAATGGCCAGTTGCCGCCCCAGGTTGGTATTCGGGTAGGTGATAGCGTTTTGGCCCGTATCGGCTTTTTGTTTGATAAGGTCGGAATACTGAATGGATTGCAGGGCGATCTGTTGCAGAAACCGGAGTTCCTCACCGGCAATGGTATTCTCAATCGGATCGGTTTCGGCGGGTGTGCCTTTCACCAACTGGTAAAAAGATTCCGGATTGTCGAACACCACGCCCATTGACCCCATGCCACTCAGGGTCAGCATCGACTCTACAGCCCCGATCTGAACCGCCATGGGGTGCCGGGGCAGCGCCATCGGAAATTCCGGAAAAGCTTTGGCCAGGTAGCGGCCTACCCATCCCTCCGTCCAGTACTCAGTCGCGCTGGAACCGGATTGCCAGATGTCCGTCGACCGGAAGTGCGAGCGGTTAGGATTCTGGTAACCCACATTCTGTACCACCGATACCTTCCCATTGTCGTAGAGTTCCCGCAGGGTCTTCAGCGCGGGATGAAATCCCTGCTGGTCGGTCACCGGCAGTACGCTGGTTTTTGGAATCGCCAGATTGGGTCGTTTGGCATAGTAGGTGTCATTATGGTACGGTATCACGGTATTGAGGCCGTCGTTACCACCGGCCAGTTGCACCAGCACCATGATATTGCCATCAGTGCCTTCCAGGTCAAGCTGTAATGGATTTTGGGCAAACGCCCGAACCGGCATCCCCTGTACCCCAAACGCTACTCCGCCGGAAAGAAGCCCTAACTGACGTAAAAATTCGCTGCGTTTCATGAGATTAGCATAGTTGAAACTCCGGCTGGCGCATGACCGTCCGCAAAAATTTCTGGATACGGACGTCGGCCATGGGGGTGTTGGTTGACCAGTTTTCGCTGATGGTCCCATCGAGGAGGGTGTCGAGCAGAAACTCCCGTTTTTTAGGGGCAATCGGGTAGGCAAGCAGGTAGTCCGTTACGTCCCTGACAAACAGCTCCGCTTTCTCCGAACTGGGGTAGCTCCGGGCGTAGGTCAGCGCGTCGATGGAAAACGGCAGCCGCTGGCCATTCAGTCGACGGCCATTGATAACCGAGTCCGTAAAGCTGCCCCTCAGTGGGAGGGTACTAGAGCTAATCCAATCGCGCTGCCCAATCCAGCCCTGCACAGTGGGCGGGTTAAAGAGCTGCTGCTGCAGGGTGCGGCTGGCTTCAGTTACATACCCCCAATCGGGGTTGGTGATGCTGAGTGCCTTCAGGGTGCCAATCAGCAATTCGACAGGAGATTTTATTTTAGCACCCCGGTAATCGGTCCGGTAAAACTCATCCGACGTCAGCAAAAACTGCAGGACCGGCTTCAACTCATAATCAGCTTGCCTAAACACCGCTGCCATTTCGCTGACAAAGGCACCGTTGGGTTTGTAGTACACAAACTCTTTGTAGAGCTTCTGACAGATGAAATTGGCCAGAATGTCTTTTGTAAACAGAATATCGATAATGTCGGTGTAGGTAAAGTTGCCGGTTTTGCCCAGAAACGTCTTGTTAGTATTGGCAAACCCATTCTGGTTGAATACCGCTTTGAGCCCATCTACCCGCCAGCCGGTCAGGGCCAGGGCGGCCTGCTTAATATCATCCTCGGTGTAATTGCCGATGCCCACTGTAAAGAGCTCCATCAGTTCCCTGGCAAAGTTCTCGTTAGGCGCGTTGCGGTTATTCTGCCGGCCATCCAGATAGATGAGCATCGCCGGATCAATGGTAACGTCTTTGGTAAATTGCTTGAAATTGCCGAAAGCGTATTTCCGGAACAGCATATTCTGCTGGTACATATGTTGCGGAAAATTCACCTTTTCGCGGTCAGACGTAAAGTGGTTGTGCCAGAACAGCACCATTTTCTCCCGCATGTGTGTTTGTTCCGTCAGCATACGCTGGAGCCACCAAAAGGTCAGGTCCCGGTAGCGGGTTCCGTCTACCGTGCCGTTATTAGCTACAGGGGCTTCGGCCACCCAGGTTCCGGGTGGGTCGGGGAGGGATTTATCAGCCAGCAATTCCTTACTGACAAAATCGGTGGCCGTGCTGTACGACAGGGCTTTGTCCAAATCGCCCCGTGTATAGCCAAACAGACAACGCGTCAGCAGGTGACGGGCGTTTTCAAAATTCCAGGCAGACATCTCTGTGATGATTGATTAGTACTGTCAACCGCTACGAATTTGCATTCAATTTAGCAATTGTTACCGCGTGCGGTAGTACTTTGCTGGTTTTATTTTTTACCGGGAAAATTTTGTATTCTAGGTAGAGGATAACGTGCAGAGATCTATTTAAACCGAAGAAAGTTTGGATAAAATTTATCAGCCTTTCTTTACCACCAATCCTACCGGGCAGGGGACAGGTCTGGACTTGTCGCTAAGCTACGACATTGTTGCAAAGGCGATTACCGGCCGTGAACAAGCTTTGATACCATCTGAGACGTTGATTCTCTGACAACCAGCTCAGCCTGAAGGTTGACTTGTGTAATTTTGTTGGTCTTGTCGATGGTTTCGAGCAGAATCCGGGTTGCCTGTTGGCCGATCTCCCGCAGGGGCTGCCGGATGTGCGTGATCGGCGTGTAGAACAGATCAAGGGCATCGGTTTCGTCAAAGCAGACGATAGCCAGATCATCGGGGATGCGGAGCCGCAGTGACTGAAGGTATTTGAGGCCGTGAAGGGCTACCGTGTTGTTGGTAAAGAGCAGAGCCTCCACCGGCTGAGGGCCGGCCAGCAAATCGTCGGTCGCTCGTTCGATTTCAGGTTTCAGAATATCAGGAGATATCTCTTTGAGCCAGTGTTTGTGGAAGGTGAGGTTTCGGTCTTTTAACGCGGCCAGGTAACCCCGTTTCCGCTCGTTCATGTGATAAAGGGAGGACTGTAACGTAACCAGACCGATGCGCCGGTAGCCCCTGTCGATCAGGTGATCGACGGCAGCGTATACTGCCGCGCAGTTGTCGAGCGCGACATAACTGGTCTTGAGATCCGGAAAATACCGGTCGATCAGCACGAACGGAACATGGTGCCGCTGCAGGTCGGCAATTTGTGAGGCGGCACCGTCGGGTGGGGCAATGATCAGGCCGTCGACCTGCCGTTTGAGCAGGGTATCAATAAGCTTCCGGGACTTCTGCGGGTTTTCATCCGAACTGCCGAAGATGACAGTGTAATTATGCCGGTCGGCTTCATCCTCGATAATCCGGGCCAGGCTGGACGAAAAAGGGTTAGCAATATCGGCTACGATCAGGCCAAGCGTAAAGGTTTTTTTAGTTTTCAGGCTTTTGGCAATCTGGTTGGTGCGGTAGTTCAGTTCCTGAGCTACATCCCGGATTTTCTGAGCCACATCCTTTCTGATCCGGTTTTCTTTCTGGTTGTTCAACACGTAGGAAACCAGCGTGGTGGAAACCCCAACCCGCTGCGCAATGTCCTTCAGGGAAACTTTCTTGTTCATGAGAAAGAGAATTAGATGAAGCTCATAAATGCTTTACTCATTTCGCTCTCAAAAGGTTTGGAATACCAGCCAAGACTATAGCCTGCCATGCTTTAATCAAATTTACAAGACTTTTTTTGCATTATCCTAATGCCAACAGGGGTGAATTTAAGGAAAATGACGGGTAAAGTCGGATTTTGTTGAAACGATTAAACAAATCCGAAAAATGTAGTGTTAACCCGGTAACCGTTTATTAATCAATACATTTTACCCGGTGCAGGTGAATACCCTGCGCTGTTTTTGCTCAGACCAGGCGGTCCGGCGGACCTAATCAGACAGGTGTAATTAATTGGCCGACCATAAAAAGGCTGCCCTAAGCAAAAGACATTAAATTTGAATCCAATGAATACATTACAACATCATATAGCTTCTATACAGCAACAAATCGCTTATCTGACCGAAACCTTATCGTTTATCAGGCAGCAGGTCGAAAGCAAAGGATTAAAAGAGTATAATACAGAGGAACCCGAAAGTGAGATAGGCATCAACCGGTATCGAAAACTGCATGGCAGAGGATGGCATTACAGCCAGGGCTATACCTCGTAATATCACAGCCACTCCCAATATCCATGAAACGTTTTTCGGTAGTGTACCGGCTCAAGGAGCAGTACTACCATATCCCATGCTCTACCTACATCAAAGCTACGATGCTCCTGCGAAAAGCGCATAGCACCCCGTTTGGAAAGCCTGTTGGTATCTACGATGCCAAAACAGAACTGTTTCAGTGGGGGCCTTTGCAACAGCATCTCTACAATACCCTGAGCCTCGGCGAACAGGGGCGGCAGGGTAGTGCCATTATCAATCAGGTGCAGGTATTGCGCCAGCAGGACGAACGGCTCGCCCGTCCTGACGAAATACCGCTCGGGTTGTATTAAGGTCAAACGGTCACTTTTAATATAAATAAAGGCTATTTTGGGGCGTTTTGAGCTTAACTAATGCCAGATTCTCTGAGCCATAAATTGTATCAATAGCTTTTTCAGGAAGTTGATCTGCTAATAGCTTTAGATCATCTGTAAGGATATACTCATATTTCCAGTCTTTCCGGGCGTTTTTCAGTAAGGCATACTTTCTTTTATACCGTATGTAATGCATATCTACTTTACCAGAGGAGTTATACTGAAAGGCACTCCAGAAGTGGTAAAAGCCAACTTCATGCTTAAAGAAAACGCCAATTCTGGATGCTCTCTCCGGAAAATACTGAATTGATTTTAATTTAAAGTAGTCTGCCAGGTGGCTTTGAAATGTGAGCTTCAGCCGATCATCGTTAAAAATGTTCCGGTCTCTTTCTTCTCCGTAATAGCCTAACTTGTCAAGTTTGTAAAAAACCAGAGATCGTTGACTGTAATCCAGGTTTTTATGCAGCAAAGGATAAACTTTTTCCGACCGATTGATAGCGTAGTATTTCCCGACCTCCCGTTGATACGTTATAATATTATTAGAGTCTGAGATTGTAATGTCTCTTGGAATATGGTTAAATGTCTTTTTGAAAATATATTTAAACGAAATAATATTTTTACTTGGGTTTCCGTATATGATTGGAATTACGGTAAGTAGCAAAAAGCAGGAAAGCAGGTAATCCGCATTTTTAAAAACCCTGGTAAAGGTATAGCTAATTGCCAATGATAGCATAGCGAAAAAAGGCATCTGGGTGCGTGAACTCCAGAATTGAAATTTTAATAAAAAGCTTGATAAAATAAAGCCCGTAATAGCTAATGCTATAAGTAAAAGTATTTGGTAATTTCGTGCTTTGGTCAGCAATAGAGGAAGGACCAGTATAAATAAGTAGAAATGAAAAGAGTTTGGTGCCATATCCTCCTGGATTGAAAACCGGGTATAGTACCTGTCCAGACTAGTGGAAGGGTCATGAAGAGGAACATTGATGGTTTTATGAAAGGAAGCTATTAAAGAGTCTACTTTAACATTATAGTTATTATAAGGAAGACCGAGGTGCAAGCCTATATTTTTAACGACATTAGATAGTGTACCACCAACTGAATGTCTCTCAACCGGAATGCTTTCAGTGTATAGTTCAGAATTTTTTATCGGACTTAGAACAGAGTCAAACAACTCAAGGTTTCTATAGAAGAACGGAGAGAATACCAACGCTAAAATTAAAATGGCAACGACAGTCAGTTGCAGAAATTGCTTAATTGAGTACCTTATTAAAACACTGATACCGAAATATATACTAAAGGGTAAGGCATAAAGCAAAGCTGAGTATTTTGTGAAACCAGCAAATGCAAGCGATAGCAAGCAAAACAAGGTGGCCTCACGACTGCCTGTATGAATCATTCTATACCCAAATAGCAGAAAGCATAGAAAAAAGTAGCAGGTTATATAATCAACCTGAGTCGTTGTACTCTCAAAAATACCGATTGGCAGGCAAAATAATAAGACGGCAGCCAGTAACTGATAGCGATACGAAAAGTTAAAATGCTTTCCCAGTAATGAGATCGCAGCGAGGGAGCCTATCATTGCACCGAATTGAAACAAACTGGCAAATGTGTCATACTGCGTTAGTAGAAAGCTATGTAGCATCAAATACTCACCAAATGCATTGTGATATAACTGCTGAACATGCATGGTCGGAAAATGCCCAACGTTTTGGTTTAGAAACCATTCCAATACCCTGTGCAAATGATAATTATTTGAGTCGAAGTTGTTGGGCGGAACAAAAACTGTTAAAAATAAGAGCGGTAGAATAAAGAATATGACTATTATATATATAAGAATTCTTCGCTTTGCTGTTAATGGGCGAAGTTGAATAACATTCAGAAACGCTCGAAGGGTTACATTTACAGTAGTAGTCGAATAGGTCTTGGTAAGGTAAAAAAGAAACACTCCATTGACCAGGGCCCAGAACAGAGTGGCTGTAAGTGGGGTGATCAGATTAAAATGAGTAAGAGTTTCATTGTAAACAAAGATTAATAAGCTATTTATAAGCAAAGTGTATAGAAAAGCGTACCGAATGGCTGTGTACGGTGAAAATCTTCTTAGATTAACAGTGAATAAAATAAAAACCAGTAAAGCTACGGACGTAACAAGTAGAAGATATGCCATAGAAACTTAACGGTATAAAATTAAATTTTTTTATGAGAGGAGGGTATCTGTGTAAATGTAGCATTTTTTTGTTTTATGGATACTTTGTCTTAATATAATGTAAAGATTTTTGCATAAAAATTGTTATTGTCCGATGTTGCCTGACGTTTGCTTATCTCTTCGAACATCTGGCTGCTGGTCCTGTTCTTTGGCCAATATGTAGTTGGAAGAATTTTTCCGTATCTGCCGACTGCCTGGCATCAGCGACTTACAGTTGATGACGTAATGACCGGTTCTAAATGATCATGTAAAAATCGGCCTACCAGAGCAGATTGCTTTCTGATTGTTCTACCTGTCTGATAGCAGGCTATCAGATTTGGGAGTAATTTGTTGGGGTGATAAATTCTAAATCGCGGCCGCCCGGAGGTCGTTTTCGGCGACTTGGTATTGGGCTTCTGTCTTAAGTCGATATACGTTCAAATTCGTAATACTGCTTTTTTAGCGGCCTGGGCTAGGCGAAAGAGATACGCGCAGCAGCGAATCAGAAAAAAATAGGGCTGTCTGTTTCATACAGGGGCTGAATAATGGGTGAGTTAAGAGAAATGGAAACCTTTACCTCATACTAAAATCACTGTGGGCCCAAAACTCATTACATTTGTCCCCAAATGAGCGGTTGCCGCTTATCGGCACCCTAATCCTTACCTCATCCATGACGAATCAGTATGTAATCGGCGTTGACTACGGCACCGACTCGGTAAGAGCCCTGCTGGTGAATGCTCATACCGGCGAAATAGCTGGCACGCACGTATACGAATACACCCGCTGGAAACAGGGATTATACTGCAACCCGAACCAGTCGCAGTTCCGGCAGCACCCGCTGGATTACCTGGAAGGACTGGAGCAATCCATAACCGGAGCCCTGGCCCAGGCACCGGTTGCAGTTCGCCAACAGGTAAAAGCGATCTCGGTAGATACCACCGGCTCTACTCCTGTAGCGGTGGATGAGCGCGGAACCCCCCTGGCGCTGCTGCCAGGGTTTGAAGATAATCCGAACGGGATGTTTATCCTGTGGAAAGACCACACAGCTAATGCCGAAGCGGAGGAAATCAACGCCCTTGCACACCGCTGGGATACCGATTTTACTAAATATGTCGGCCGTGTCTACTCTTCTGAATGGTTCTGGGCCAAGATCCTGCACACGCTGCGTGTCGATGCCGCCGTGCAGGAGAAAGCCTATTCGTGGATGGAGCACTGCGACTGGATTTCGGCCGTGCTGACGGGAAATACCACTCCCGGTACCATCAAGCGCTCCCGCTGTGCCGCCGGGCATAAGGCCATGTGGCATGAAGAATTTGAAGGACTCCCCTCCGAAGAGTTCCTGAAGGCGCTTGACCCGCGGCTGGCGGGGTTGCGGGAGCGGCTTTACCGCAATACGTTTACGTCTGACGAGGCTATGGGTACGATCTCGACGGAATGGGCTGAAAAACTGGGCCTGCCTGCCGATGTGACCATCGGGGTGGGAGCCTTCGATGCGCATATGGGAGCCGTAGGAGCGGAGATTACGCCGTATACCTTTGTCCGGGTGATGGGTACGTCGACCTGCGATATGCTGCTGGCCCCCACCGAAGAAATTGGTCACCTGCTGATTCGCGGCATCTGTGGGCAAGTAGATGGCTCCATTATTCCCGATATGCTGGGGATGGAAGCCGGTCAGTCGGCGTTTGGTGATGTATATGCCTGGTTTCAGCGGGTCATTACGGAGCCGGTACGCGACCTACTGGGTAACGAAGCCGCTAATGAACTGGCGAAGAATCTCATCCCGCATCTGGCTGAAAAAGCTGCCCAACTGCCGGTTACGGAAAATGATCCGGTAGCGGTAGACTGGTTCAACGGACGTCGGACGCCGGATGCCAACCATACCCTGAAAGGGGCTATAACCGGCCTGAACCTCGGCAGCGATGCTCCCCGTATTTTCAAGGCCCTGGTGGAGGCTACTGCTTTCGGCTCCAAAGCCATAGTCGACCGCTTTCTGGGTGAGGGGGTACCCATCAAACAGGTAATCGCTATCGGAGGGGTAGCCAAAAAATCGGCGTTTGTGATGCAGACGCTGGCCGACGTGCTCCAAATGCCTATCAAAATTGCCAGTTCCGATCAGGCCTGTGCGCTCGGAGCCGCTATGTGTGCGGCTGTAGCCGCCGGCATTCACCCTGATATGGCGACTGCCCAGGCGGCTATGGGTTCCGGCTTCGACGCGAGCTACGAACCCCGGACGGACGTATCCGTTGTATACCAGAAACTCTATCAGAAATACCAGCAGCTCGGCAGCTTTATCGAAGCCGCCACCTCCCAGCATACTCCTGTTGCCGAAGCCGTTTAACCACACGTAATCATTGTTCTTATTCATTCTAACGAATGCTCGATCTTAACCAATTCGAAATCTGGTTTGTCACCGGCAGCCAGCACCTTTATGGTGAAGAAACCCTGCGGCAGGTGGCCGAACACTCCACCATTATCGCTGACGCTTTTGCCACCGCAGCACAAATACCGGTGCGGGTGGTGTTTAAGCCCGTTGTGAAAACGCCCGACGAAATATATGCACTCTGTCAGGAAGCCAACGTGTCTCCTGAATGCGTGGGCGTGATTACCTGGATGCATACCTTCTCGCCCGCCAAAATGTGGATTCGGGGCCTGACCGTGCTGAAGAAGCCGATTCTGCACCTGCACACGCAGTTTAACCGCGATATTCCGTGGGACGACATTGACATGGATTTCATGAACCTGAACCAGTCGGCGCACGGTGACCGGGAGTTTGGCTTCATGATGTCGCGGATGCGCCTGAACCGTAAAGTCGTGGTGGGACACTGGCAGCAGCCCGATGTCCTGGAAACGATTGGCTTATGGACGCGGGTAGCCGTGGCCGCCCACGACATGAAAACCATGAAAGTGGTACGTTTTGGCGACAACATGCGCCAGGTGGCGGTAACGGATGGGGATAAAGTGGCGGCCGAAATGACCTTTGGGGTATCGGTCAACACCCACGGCATCGGCGATCTGGTGGCGGTAGTCAATCAGGTAACGGATACGGAGGTAGACCGGCTGGTGCAGGAGTACGCCGATACTTATACCCTGATGGATTCCCTTCGGAAAGGCGGTGCGCAGCACAACTCGCTCCGGGAAGCGGCTAAGATTGAGATCGGTTTACGGGCTTTTTTACAGGATGGTAACTTCAGCGCCTTCAGTGATACATTTGAAGACCTGCACGGCATGGCCCAACTACCGGGAATTGGGGCTCAGCGGTTGATGGCCGATGGGTATGGTTTCGCGGGGGAAGGCGACTGGAAGACGGCCGCTATGGTACGTACGTTGAAAGTGATGGCAGCCGGACTGCCCGGCGGTAACTCCTTCATGGAAGATTACACGTACCATTTCAACCCTGCCAGTCCGCTCGTTCTCGGTTCGCATATGCTTGAAATCTGCCCGACTATTGCCGCCGGTAAACCTTCCTGCGAAGTGCACCCACTGGGCATCGGTGGCAAAGCTGATCCGGTGCGACTGGTGTTCAATGCCCCGGCTGGCCCCGCCATCAATGTGTCGCTGATCGACATGGGGAACCGGTTCCGGCTGCTGGTCAACGAAGTAGAAGCTGTGGAGGTAACCGAAGCGTTGCCGAAACTACCCGTAGCCCGCGCCTTGTGGAAACCTATGCCGGATATGGCCACCGGTTGTGCCGCCTGGATTTTGGCCGGGGGCGCCCACCATACCGTCTACAGCCAGAACCTAACCACGGAATCCATCGAAGATTTTGCGGAAATATTCGGTGTAGAGTTGGTGGTCATTGATAAAAATACCAATCTTCGCCAGCTCAAAAACGAACTGCGGTGGAGCGAAGCCGCCTACCGGTAGAGCCGCAAACCGGGTTGCCGGCGCGATTGTTCGCCGGGTCTGATCAACCAATTAACCACTGAACCAGTCAACCACCCATGTACGCAACGCTCAGAGACGAGTGCTACGAAGCTAACATGCAACTGCCGAAGCTCGGGCTGGTGCTGTTTACTTTCGGCAACGTCAGCGCCGTCGACCGCGACAAAGCCGTGTTTGCCATCAAACCGAGTGGAGTACCCTACGACCGCCTTAAGCCGGAGGACATCGTCATTATGGATTATGACGCGAAGGTAGTGGATGGTACCATGCGGCCGTCGTCAGATACCAAGACGCACGCCCTGCTCTACAAGACCTGGGCGGATATTGGCGGTATCACCCACACCCACAGCACCTATGCCGTAGCCTGGGCGCAGGCGGGGCTGGATATTCCCATCTTCGGAACTACCCACGCCGATCACACGCATCAGGATATTCCCTGTGCTCCCGTGCTGACAGACGCCATGATTGAGGGGGATTACGAGCACGAAACCGGCAACCAGATTTTCGACTTCTTTCGAGAAAAGGGTCTTTCCCATCAGGAGGTGGAGATGGTCCTGCTGCAAAACCACGGGCCGTTTACCTGGGGGAAAACCGCAGAAAAATCGGTATACAATGCAGCCGTCCTGGAAGAAGTTGCCCGCATGGCTTACCTGACTTTGCAGATAAACCCTGATACACCCCGCATCAAAGATACCCTCCGGATGAAGCACTACGAGCGGAAGCACGGCAGCAATGCTTATTACGGACAAGGATGTTAATGTCTTACAAACCCAAACCCATGCGTACTCTTACACTAACCTTTTTATCATCCCTGCTCGGAGTAGCCCTGCTGAATTCGTGCGGCTCAAATCAGGAAAACAAGCAGAAAGCTATGATTGAAAAAAGCGCGTTTGGCACAACCGCCGATGGACAGGCTGCAGACCTCTATACGCTCCGGAATGCGGAAGGAATGGAAGCCAGAATCACTAATTTTGGCGGTGTGATCGTCTCGCTGACCGCCCCGGATAGAAATGGAAATTATCAGGACGTTACCCTCGGCTTCGATTCGCTGGCATCCTATGAAAAAGGCAGCCCATACTTCGGCTCGCTGATCGGTCGCTACGGCAACCGTATCGCCAAAGGACGCTTTACCCTCGACGGCAAACAGTATACCCTCGCCACCAACAACATGGGCAACCACCTGCACGGGGGCATTAAAGGCTTCGATAAGGTAATATGGAACGCCCAGCCTATAGAAGGGGAGGAGCCCGCCCTGAAACTGACATACACCTCAAAGGACGGCGAAGAAGGATATCCGGGTAATCTGGCGGTTGAAGTGACCTACACGCTTCAGAAAGATAACTCGCTGAAAATTGACTACAAAGCTACTACCGACAAGCCTACGGTCGTTAACCTGACCAACCATAGTTATTTCAACCTGGCCGGAAAGGGCGATATTCTCGGTCACGAACTGACCCTCAACGCTGATCGTTTTCTGCCGGTTGACCAGACGCTGATCCCGACGGGTGAACTGAAGCCGGTGGCCGGCACTGTATTTGACTTTACCAAATCGACGCCCATGGGGGCCCGCATCAATGACTCCACAGATACGCAAATCAAATACGGTCTGGGCTATGACCATGCCTGGGTATTCAGCGATACCAGCAATACGCTCAAACAGGTAGCTACCGTGTACGAACCTACCACCGGCCGCGTCATGGAGGTTTCGACCACCGAACCGGCCATTCAGTTCTACACGGGTAATTTCCTGGATGGTACCCTAACGGGCAAAGGCGGGGTGACCTACGCCAAACGGACCGGCTTCTGCCTCGAAACCGAGCACTATCCCGATTCGCCGAACCTGCCAAAGTTTCCGTCAACGACACTGCGGCCGGGCGAAACCTACCAGAGTACAACCATCTATACCTTTTCGGCGCGGAAATAACACCTGTCAATCCAGATTGACCAGCCGGGGGGCGGCCGTTTATCCGGCGACCCTCCGGTTTAACATTTTATAACTTTTCAGCCCTGATTCGCGCTTCGTATGTTTGGCGGTAACTGCTACTTTTGCGGTCAAAATAGTTCTTGGTCTCCGGGCGTTACATCATCATGCGGCTACTGATTGCACTGCTTTTTATTTCCTGTTCGCTTTTGGCCCAAACGCCGGGCAACTCCTCCGGTACGTCGTCCGGCACGCCAACCCCGAAATTCATCCTGGGCAAAGTACTGGATCAGGAGACGGGCGCGCCTGTCGATAATGGGAGTGTGATCAACAAGCGGTCGCAGGCGGTAGGCCGGACGAACCAGACGGGGGCATTCTATCTCCAGGTAAAACCGGGCGATTCGGTCATCGTCACCAGTCCCAGCCACGGTCGGGCGGGTATCAAATGGGATGGCGTAACGCCCAGTCCGGTCATAAAAATGCAGCGGCAGTACAGTGGCATCACCCTCGCCGAAGTCACCGTCACCGCCAAACGCGAGGCTGAAATTCGTCGGGAATTGGAAGTCCTACTCCGGGAGCCCGAAGCCCGCCGAAATCTCTCCGCCGAAGAAATTGTGGGGCTGGCTCAATCGCCGGTGACGCTGCTATACGAACTGTTCAGCCGACAGGCTAAAGCCAACCGGAAAGCAGCTGTGATTGCCCAGGAACATCGGCGGCATATGCTGGCCGGTTACCGGATGGGCCTGATTGCCGGCCGGGCCACCGACCTGAAAGGGGATGACCTAGAACGGTTTATCGATTACACCAACTTCAGTGATGAGTTCATTCTGTTTTCGTCGGAATACGACCTTACCTTCGCCGTGCTCCAGCGCTACAAACAATACCAGAGCCGACGGTAACGTTGGGATCTGCGCGAACAACATTTGTTGATGAAAAGCAAATGGTAATCTGATTGTTCTCATGGAATGAAGCGGTTCGTAGTGGATGAAGGGAAACTCGTCGGCATTGTTACCACCACCGATATCATTCGGTACCTGCTGGAGCAATATTAAAACCAGGTAACTTTGCCGGGCTTCCAGATGAAATCAAAATTCGTCTGGAAGCGCGATTTCTTTACTGCACCACCAATACCGAGTTCTCGTTGCCCTGTTCGTCCCGCTGGCGGTTAGGATTTGCCGGATCATTGATCCACTTGCCGTCTACAAAAATCTTATAGGTATAGGTACCGGGTTTCAGGTCCAGCGAGCACTCCCAGGCCGTGTTTTTGCGGGTAAAGAAGGTGTGCAGATTATTCCAGTCGTTAAAACTGCCTGCCAGCGTTACCAGCCTGGCGTTCGGGTAATCCTTCAGAACAAGCCGGATCGGTCCCTGCTGGCTCCGGGCGTTGGTTAATCCGCTCAGCGTCTGTCGAAGCCTTTCGTTATCCGGTTTCAGGTCCAGGGCTTTTTTGAGATACTCAACTGCCCTGGGCTGGTCGCCGGAGCGTAACAAAGCATACGCGTAGGAAGCGTTTACAGTGGCCGATCGGGGGTACGCCTTCAGGGTGTGTTCCAATACCGCCAGGGCCTCCGGAACGCGTCCGATGCGGAGCAGCTGGTTACCCACCCAATTCATATTGTCTTCCGGAATTGTAGTCACCCCGGCGTCATTCCGGAAGGGTTCCAAGGCGGTCGGCACGCCTTTCTTTAACACCGCATTGGCAAACAGATTACCTGGTGTTTTGTATGAGTCATAGCCGAGAAAGCTGAACAACGGGTGCTGACCACCCAGCAGGCCGGGAATCAATTCGCGGGCAAGGCTCAGCCCATTGAAACTATTCGTAAACAGAATGACCGCTTTCTGCTGCGCCTGGTTAGCCCCCACAAAGCACCGGAACGTGCCATTGTCGCCCCAGTGCCAGAAGTAATCGCCCGATGGTGTCTTTTCCAGGCCAAACCCCAGCCCCCAGAAAAGATCAGGGGCCAGTGTGGTATCTCCGCTGAACCGCTTCGGCAACTGACTCTGGGGGGATAACATCCGGCCGACCGTGGTCGGCGACAGGCCTTTGCTCTGCATAATGGCCAGCATAAAGCGGGCGTAGTCCTCGGCTGTCGTCTGGAGCGAATAGGCTGTATTGGCCTGCGTCGGTTTTCGTTTGGTGTCGGCAATACCAAAATTGTCGTGCGGGTAAGCGAAATCGGTATCCATCTGCGGCTGCCAGACATACCCGCTGCGGGTCATTTGCAACGGCCGGAACACCCGCTGGCTGATAAATTCATTGATTTGCTGACCGCTGATTGTTTCAATAACCTTCTGCAGATACACAAACCCTTCGCCGGAATAGCCGAAGCGCTTACCCGGTTCCCAGCGGATCGAGAGCGGCCGGGAGCCGCGCCAGTTTGGGAAGCCGGTGGTGTGGCTAAGCACCATGCGGGCGGTAATCTGTTTGTACCGCTCGTCGGATTCAATGTCGGGGTAGGGCAGGTACTGGTACAGAGGTTTATCCAGGTCAAATTTGTTTTCCTGAACCAGTTGCAGCACGGCATAGGCAAAGACTGGTTTGCTGAGCGAAGCGGCATCAAACACGGTGGCGGCCGTTACGCGCTGGCTGGAGTCGTTTTTTGTAAGCCCATAGCCCTCGCAGTGGGTCAGCCGGCCTTTCTGAATAATGGCCACCGATGCGCCCGGCACGTTGGCGCTGTCCATTGCCTGCTGAATGCGCCGGCTGAGGCTCATGGTAGTCTGGGCTGAAGCAGGCACAGACGCTACCCAGCACACAAAAATAAGCGCTAAGACCGATGGGCGCAGGATGGAGCTTATAGTCATCGGTTGCAGGGGTTTTGGTAAGGACAGGGTAATCGAACAAGATGTTGCCTGGTTTTGGCTACTAAAAATAACATGAGTCGGGCAGGAACCGATGTCGTACGGTAAAAAAGCTGGTACATTTTACCCGGTCCATAACCTTCCCCATTGCCGGCGGTTGTGTGTAAAAATCAACGTTATGATAGGAACTATTGCTTCACTGGAGCCGCTGTTGAACTCCGACCTGAGTCCCGGAGAGAAATTAAGCCAGATTGTCGGTCAATTGGGGGAGATCCTCCGGGTCGACCGCTGTTTTCTATACGTACGCGACCCGGCAGCCGGCAGAGGCCGCATTGCCTTCTGCTGGCTTCGGGATACCACCATACCTGATGTTTTCCAGCCTTCCTGGCAGGATGACACAACGGATTTGCCTGACGAAGATCCCCTGTTTGCGGCTGCGCTGGCCGGGAAACCGTCGGTGTATGTCGATGATGTAAAAATGGCCGAACCCGATGTGCTGAACCGCGACTTTGAAGACCGGACCTTCGGCCATAGCGCGCTGGTGCATGCCCACATTATGGAAGGGGAGACGCTATGGGGTATTCTGCAGCCGTGCATGTTTGGCAAGCCACGGCACTGGACCGAGCAGGACCGCGCTTTTATCGAACCGCTGCTGCCGAGACTAGCGCCCATCATTCAGTCTTTTGTACGCATGATGTTGTAGCTTGCGGCTCCAATTAATGGGCTTCCCTTGCTATGCTTACCATCAGCCAAATCCACCATATCGCCATTATCTGTTCGGATTACGAGGAGTCGAAACGCTTTTACACCGACGTGTTAGGGCTTACCATACGCCAGGAGGTATACCGGGCCGAGCGGGATTCGTACAAGCTCGATCTGCAACTCAACGGACAGTACGTGATCGAACTGTTCTCGTTCCCTGATCCAGCCCGGCGACCGTCGCGCCCCGAGGCTGCCGGGCTGCGGCATCTGGCGTTTGCCGTGCCGGATGTGGCGGCCGCCAAAGCTGCGCTGGAGCAGCAGGGTATTGCCGTAGAGCCGATCCGCGTGGATGCCTACACCAATCGGAGGTTTACTTTCTTCAGTGACCCGGACGGCCTCCCGCTGGAGCTCTACGAGCACTAAAATTAAATTAAGTAAACCTATAGGATATACAGGAAGTTGGAAGCAGGTACGCACCAGACTACTGGCAGAAAAGCCGGAGGTGCATCACAAATCCATAAGAACGATGAGCGTATTTTTCAGATGGACCCTGCTGCCGGTAATCCTGGGCGTTGTTGCCGGCTGCAACCGGGCGGTAAACGTGGGGCAGCAGCGGCTGATTCCCGAAACAGAGGAACAGCCAACGGCGGCGGCCATAACCGGTCACGTGTTTAAACCCGCGCTTATTCAAGCTACTGAAGAACGAATCCGGCAACTGCGCGTACCGGCCGGGTTTCAGATTACCAAATTTGCCAGTGACGTCGGGAAGCCCCGGATGATTGCCGTCAGTGCAACGGGGCACGTATACGTCACTGACCGGGAGAACGGAAAGGTACTGGTGCTACGGGATACAAACGGCGACGGCAAGGCTGATGAACAGAAAACGCTGGCTACTGTCAAAGATGCGCACGGACTGGCCATTCATAACGGTAAACTGTATCTGGTGACGGTAAACGACTTGTACTCAGCTCCCATGAACCAGGACGGTACGCTGGGCACGATGCAGAAACTGCTGGATGACCTGCCCGATGCCGGGCAGCACCCGAACCGGACCCTGGCGTTTGGCCCCGACGGCAAGCTGTACATTACGGTGGGTAGTACCTGCAACGCCTGTGCGGAACCCAATCCCGAGCATGCCACGATACTGGTTGCCAACCCCGACGGTTCGAACCGGAAGGTATTTGCCAGGGGACTGCGCAACACCATCGGGTTTGGATGGCATCCTGAAACCAAAGCACTGTACGGCCTGGACCACGGCATTGACTGGCTCGGCGACGATGAGCAGCGGGAAGAAGTGAACCAGATTGTGGAGGGCGCTCATTACGGCTGGCCGTATATTTACGGCGACGGCAAGTACAACCCGGCCGACCGGCCCAAAGGCGATACTACCTATCAGCAGTTCCTCCAGAAGACGAAGCTGCCCCTGCTGACTTACGAAGCCCATAGCGCTCCGCTGGGCATGGTTTTTTACACCGGCAACAACTTTCCGGCTGCTTACCGCCATGATGCCTTCGTGGCTATGCGGGGCTCCTGGAACCGCAGTAAGCCGTCGGGTTATAAGGTGGTGCGGCTGCGGTTCGAGAATGGGCGACCGGCCGGATTCGAGGATTTTGTGACGGGTTTTCTGGTCGATAACAACCAGGGGCAGTTCGGCCGGCCGGTGGGTATTGCCGTGTATACCGATGGCTCTCTTCTGTTTTCGGACGACAACAATGGCGTGATTTACCGGGTGGCGTATGTTCGGTAGCGGCAGATAAAATGAAAAAACAATCCGGGTTTCAGCTTGTTGACCTGTCAAACAAATAAGGAGCAGCCTGTCTGCTACTCAACTCAACTAATCAGGTACGTATGGAATCACAAACGTTGCCCGAAACCCGCGACGATGACCAGTCGCCGTATTCGGTTGCCCACGATGTGGCCGGCATGAAAATCGTGTTCGTCAACGTCTTTTTCGTCGGCGAACCTCGTCCCGGTGCCGATTGGGTGCTGGTGGATGGCGGTCTGCAAAGCACGGCCGGGCGTATTAAACGGGAAGCGGCCCGACTCTTCGGGGAGAATAATCCGCCGAAAGCCATTGTGCTGACGCACGGTCACTTCGACCATGTGGGGGCTCTGCCCGAACTGCTGAAAGAATGGCATGTGCCGGTGTACGCACATCCGCTGGAACTGCCTTTCCTGACCGGCAAATCCAACTATCCGCCACCGGACCCGACAGCCGGGGGGGGCGCAATGGCCTACATGTCGTGGATCTTCCCGACCAGTTCACCCAATCTGGGCGACAAGGTAAAGCCGATGCCGGAGGGTGAGATCCCCGAAATGCCGGGCTGGCGGGTCATTCATACTCCCGGTCATGCACCGGGCCATGTGTCTTTTTACCGGGAAAGCGACCGCGTGTTGATTGCCGGTGATGCCTTTACAACCACCGACCAGAACTCGGCATTTTCGGTAATGACCCAGAAGGAAGAACTTCACGGGCCGCCGGCCTACTTCACCATCGACTGGCAGGCGGCTAAAGAATCCATCCGGAAACTGGCCGAGCTGAACCCAACGGCCGCCGGTACAGGTCACGGTAAGTCATTCCGGGGCGTGCAGTTAGGCACCCGGTTGACATCGCTGGTGGAGAATTTCGAGGAGGAAGAGGTGCCAACCGGCGGCCGGTACGTAAAACAACCGGCACATACCGACGAAGACGGGATTGTGGATATGCCGGCACCAACATCGTACAACGTGGCCCGCACCATCGGCATTGGCCTGCTGGCGGGTACGGCAGCATTCCTGATCGGTCGGCTGATCCAGGATAATACAGACGGCTTCCGCGAGGAAGTTAAACGGGGAGGCCGGAAGATTCGCCGGAGATTCAGCTGATCATTCCGTTTTTTGTCATTCCGACGCAGGAGGGATCTTGGCGTCAAATCAACCAAATGGATTAAGCAACCAGCAAGATCCCTCCTGCGTCGGAATGACAAAATAACGGGATGACAAAAGCGGCTGCTTACTTATCCCCCTCCAGAACCACACAACTGTACGCTGGCACCCGTACTTTTCCGCCTTTGATCAGCCGGCCTTTGCCGGAGGTGTCAAAAATAATCCGTTTCCCTTCGGCCGCACTCGCGGGATAGAGAATGACATCCCGCCCATCTTTCGAGAGGTTATGCACCACCAGCACCGAGCGGTTGCCGGAGCGCCGGGTGAAGGCGATAATGCCTTTTTGCTGAATACTACTCGCTTCCAGTACGCTCAGGTTATCGTTTAAGACCGGATGGCTGTTGCGGAAGCGGATCAGCTTTCTGTAATGGGTAAACAGCGAGTTTGGGTCCTGCTGCTGGCTGGCCAGCGGCACAACGGATGAATCGGCGGAGTAGCGGGGGCGTCTCCAGCGGCTGCGCTGCAAATCCTTTTCTTTGGTATCCCACAGGAACGGCTCACGAATGTATTCATCGGGTTTCATGCCCAGCATACCGATTTCTTCGCCGTAGTAGATATACGGATTGCCGGAGAGCGTCAGCAGGAGGGAGGCTGCTACTTTCAGGTGATTTACGTTTCCTTTCAGGACACTGCCGATCCGGTTCTGATCATGGTTGGTCAGCATGGTGGCGTCAATGAACCGGGGATTCACCTGCCGGAATATGGTGTGATTATTGACCAGCATGGTCACCACCTCCGCCGTATCCCGCTCTTTGGCGACAATCTCCTGTAACGCCAGGCTGAGGTCAAAATTGAAATTGGCTTTTAGGCCCCGAAAATACGGCGCAATATGTTCGGCGCGGGTCCAGACTTCGCCTACGGTATAGACGCCCGGCTTTGCGGCTTCCATCTCCCGGCCAAACTCCTCCCAAAACTGATGATTTTTGGGTTCTTCCCAATCCGGGTAAATATGGCGGGCCGCATCGAGCCGGAACCCGTCGACACCTACTTCCTGCAACCAGAATTTGCCGGCTTTGTAAATTTCCTGCCGAACCTTCGGATTATCGTAGTTCAGGTCGGGCATACCGCTCCAGAACAGAGCGTAATATTTTTCGGAGAACGGTGCCCCGCTGACCCGGTGCCAGGGATTGCGTTCGCCGGAGTCGGCGGTGGTTTCGCGGGTAGCGATGTTCAGCGAGTCAATTTCTTTCTGCGACATCCAGACATACCAGTCGTGGTAAGGGTTGTCTTTGCCTTTGATGGCTTCCTGAAACCACGGATGCTGCCGGCTGCTATGGTTAATCACAAAATCTATAATGACTTTGATGTCCCGCTTGTGCGCTTCGGCCAGCAGTCGTTTAAAATCGTCCAGTGTGCCGTATTCCGGGTCAATGCCGTAATAATCCGTTACGTCATATTTATGATAAGTCGGTGAGGGATTGACGGGCATCAGCCAGATGGCCGATACGCCAAGGTCTTTCAGGTAATCCAGTTTGGACGTAACACCGTTGAGGTCGCCGATGCCGTCGCCGTTGGAGTCGCAGAAGGCGCGGACAAAGATCTCGTAGTGGACACCGGTTTCACCCAGTTTGGGCTGGCTATTGGAGGCTTTACGTGTCGGTATTGACTGAGCGGGTGCGTTGGCAATCATGCAAATCAGAAAGAGAATACTGAGCGGTAAACGTTGAAGAAGGTCCATAAAGTTTTGGTAGAAAAAAGGCATAGCGGGAATTTTCCCGCTATGCCCGCATCATCATAGGTTTACTCAGGCATTATTGTTTGGTAAGCGTATACGAATAGTTACCCGCATTACCCAGATTCAGCGTCACCAGGTACCGGCCGGCTGAGGTTATCTTAATATTTTCGCCCTCATACTCCAGCAGCCCGTCCGCTTTTGTATCGCCGAGGTTGATCGTCCAGGCGTCGTTGGCCCGGAATTTTATCTCCCCTTCTTTCAGGTCCGTCGTAATGCGCCAGGTACCGGTGGCGGCATCGTAGGTCATGTCCAGATCCGAGTCCCAGCCGGTCGATGTACCGGAGCCGATCAACCCCCAGGTTGTGCGGGTAGCCGACCAGGTATTAGCGTTCAGATCGGCTTTCAGCAGGTAATAGCCAGGACCGGTTACCTTGAGGTTATCACCCGGTGAGGCAAGGCCGGCAGCCGCCCCGGCAGCTGCTCCAAAAATACCGCTGTCCCAGTTTGGCGCATCGGTAAGCTTGAACTCGGTCGTTGCTTCGGTGAAGTTCACATACCCTTCGTACACTTTATTGTCCCGCACTGAGGCAATTTTGGCGGCCGTTGCCGGTGCCCAGTTCTGATAACTGCCCGGCACATACAGCGACGGGTATTGAATCAGCGACAGATAAGGCGTAGCCGTAATGGTAGTCGTGCCCGAGTAAACCGGCGTTACACTCGGATTTACATCCGATTTTACCCGTACCTGCACCTGGGCGGGTGTGCCGGGTACCAGACCCAACCGGAGCAGCAGCGCATTCAGTTCGCTCACCGTAAAGGCTTTCTGCAGCGCATTGCCTACCGTTACTTCGGCGGGTTCAGTAAAGTTACTGCCCGCTCTGGCAAATTGCAGAACATAATTCACGGCCGCATTGAAGCCGTAATCGGCGGCAGGCCAGCTAAACCGCAACGCTTCATTCGCGGCATTGCTACTGCTCAGCGTTACGCTCTGGGCGCTCGGTGTCACCGTCATGGTACCGGTACCGGGTCGCAGTACCAGCCGTTCTTCGTCTTTCTCACAGGCCGTAAACGCCAGCAGAACGGCAATCAGTCCAAAAAGTTTAGTATACCAGGTTTTCATCTTCTTTGGGTTGACGTCTGCAGGTTGAACCGGTTGGCCGGTTCAACCTGCAGACAAAATTAATAGCCAGGATTTTGCTTCAGATTCGGATTGGCAACGAGATCGGATGCCGGAATCGGGAACAGGGTGCGGAAATCTTCCACCGCACGACCCTGTTGTACGCCCCCTTTCCACGGCCAAACATACGCCTGGGTTGTAAACAGACCGAAGCGAATCAGGTCTGTCCGGCGGTGTGCTTCCCAGTACAGTTCACGAGCCCGTTCATCGATGATAAATTGGAGGTTGATTGACGAGACGTTGCCGCTGGCGCCACCATAAGCCCGCTGGCGCAACAGGTTTACGTAGTTCAGGGCTGTGGTCAGGTCGCCACCGGTGCCTCCCCGTAATACAGCCTCGGCGTACATCAGGTAGACATCGGCCAGCCGGAGCATCGGGAAATCGGTGTCCGGGAAGTTTCCTTCCGGATCGGAGCCGGCAACCCCGGCCGTGGTGAGATTTTTGTACTTTGTAATGGCGTAGCCGTTACTGAACGTAAAAATGTCACTAATCTCCAGGGTTTGGCCGTTGGTATAAAACATGGCTCTGGTATCGGTCTTGCCTGTCACATCGCTGAACTTTTCAACAAATGACCTGGTAGCGCGCACACCGGCCCAGCCACCGTTAATACCAAACTGTTTCGGGTCCATACTGCCACCCACCGGCGCGTGTACCAAGAAAGTCATTCCCCCCCAGGTCTTGGTCCGCTGACCGTCGAACGTAATTGCGAAGATGATCTCTTTCGAGTTGTTGTTGTCGGCCAGGAACAACCGCTGGTAAGTAGGCTCAAGCGCGTACGCGTTGGATTGAATCACCTTATTGGCGTAGGTAATGGCATCGGTATACCGGCCAGCGCCGGTGTACACCTGCGCGTTCAGGTACAGCTTGGTCAGCAGCGTCCAGGCGGCTCCCTTATCGGCGCGGCCGTATTCGTTCTGGCGTGGAGCAGCCAGTTCGTTCTCAATGGCTTTCAGCTCCGACTCTATGTAGTTAAACAACTCCGTACGCGTTGTCTGGCGCGGCAGGAAGGAGCCCGGCGCGTCGGCTTCGGTCACAAACGGGACGTTACCGAACATATCCAGCGCGTGGTAGTAGCTCAACGCCCGCAGAAAACGTGCTTCGGCGCGGAACAGGCGGGCATCGGTAGCGGCCTGGCCCGAAATTCCCCGGCTGCTCAATTTGTCGTCGGTCGTTTCGCGGATAAACTCGTTGCAGAGCGTAATCTGGTAGTAGATCCGGTTGTACATGGCCGAGATGAATTCGTTGGCCGATGTCCAGTCCATCTCGTGGTAATCGGGCAGCGAGCCGTCGTTCCAGCCAATAACGGCTTCGTCGGTCGTCAGCTCCTGCGCTTTCCAGTACTGCCGCAGGTAGGTGGAGAAGCCTTCGTCAATCCCGCTGATGTCGGGCTTACCAGCGGGACCCTGCTGACCGCTGACCGCTAAACCCGCGTATAGTTTGGCAAGCACTAGTTTGTAATTAGCCGGATCGTTGTACACCGATGCCGACGTCAGCTCCGTAGAGGGCGTCAGGTCGAGGGTGCCGCACGAGGTGGCCGTCAGCGCGATTGCGATGATGCCGGCCCTGGCAATGGTTATGATACGTTCCATAGTCTTGGTATACGGTTGCTTTAGAGGCCGGTTCCACCTTACCCGCCGGAACCGGCGCAATAGATACGCGTTTGTTAAAAGTCAAGATTTAATCCCAGGGCAAAAATGCGCGGCCGCGGGTAAATGTTGTTGTCGATGCCACCGGCTACTTCGGGGTCCAGCCCTGTGTATTTGGTAATGACAAAGGCATTCTGAATATTGCCCGTCAGGCGCAGGTTTGCCCGGTTGTTAATAATCCGGCCAACGTTGTAGCCCAGGTTGATATTATCCATCCGCACAAAGGAGGCATTCTCTAGGTAGTAATCCGAGAAGTACTGCGGGTTGGCAAAAGCTGTATTGTAAATACCCGGTACGACATTGGCCAGGAAGCCCTGCGAACTGGTAAAGTTGGCGTAACTGGTCCGCGACGACAGCACGTTGTTGTACACGTAATTGCCGAAGTTGCCCCGCATGGTAAAGCCCACGTTGAAATCCCGGTACGTCAGCTGTGAACTCAGTCCCAGAAACACCAGCGGAGCCGGGAACTTGTAGCGGTAACGATCGTCGGGCGTAATGCGGCCGTCGGCGTTACGGTCCTCGTACAGCCCTTCAATGGGTCGGCCGTTTTCATTGTACACCTGGCGGTACACGTAGTACGAGAACGTCGGATAGCCAACCGTATGGATCTGGATGGTATTCCCTACGCCACCGGCAATGCCGCCCACCAGCACCCCCTGATCGTTCGGGTTTGGTACTTTGGCCAGCCGGGTAATCTCATTCTGGTTGTAGGTCACGTTAAACCCTAAATCCCAGTTGATGCCTTCGCCCCGCACCGGCGTGGTGTTAATGGCAAATTCGATGCCCCGGTTGCGCAGACTGCCCACGTTGGTCAGGATCTGGTTGGTCAGGTTAGAACCGGCCGGTACCGGAATTACGCTCAGCAGGTTGCTGGTGTTTTTCTGGTACAGTTCAATGGTACCCGAGATGCGACCCTCCAGGAAGGCATAGTCCACGGCAGCGTTATAGGTAGCCGTTTCTTCCCAGCGGATATCCCGGTCGTACCCTTCCGGCCGCAGCGTCTGGATGAATGTGTTCCCTAACTGGTACTGGGCCGTCGGGTCGCTGAAGGTGTAGCGGGCCAGGTACGGATAATCGTTCAGCACATCCTGCTGACCGGTAACCCCGTAGCCCAGGCGCAGTTTCAGCGCCGACAGGGTGCGGGCGTTGGCCAGGAACGGCTCCTCCTTGATGTTCCAGGCAATGGCCGCCGACGGGAAGATACCCCAGCGGTTCTCGGGGCTGAAGCGCGAGGAGCCATCGGCCCGCAGGGTAGCTGTCAGCAAATACCGGTTCCGCAGCGAGTAATTCACCCGGCCGAAGTACGACCGCAGGCGGTTTTTCGGGTCGGATGGCGTACCCGCCGGGTTAATGACCGTCCCGATTACGTTTACGTCCGGATAAGTAGGCTGTTCGCGCCGGAAATACTGCTCCGAATAACCCGCCGTGATGTCGATCCGGCTGTTGATGCCGGTCAGGTCTTTCACGTAGTTCAGGTACGATTCCAGCGTGGTATTGTACCGCTTCTGCGAGTAGATGTTATTGATACCCTGCCGGTTGAAGTTCGAGGCTGCCTCTCGCGGCACAAAGATGGTACCATCGCTGTCCGAAATATCGTAAGCCAGATTCAGGTTGGCCCGCAGGTCGGTCAGGAAGGGGAGTCGGTAATCCAACTGGAGGTTACCGATGCTCCGGCGGGCGGTGCTGCGGTCTTCGCGCTGCTCCAGCAGACCCAGCGGATTGCGTACCGCCAGCGTGCGGGGGGCGTTGGTTGCCGGATCGATCGACTCGTAAAAGCCGCCGTACAGTTCCGTGTTGCTGTATACCGGCTGGGTTGGGTCAAAGGCCACTGCCGCGCCGATGGCGCCCTGGTCGGCAAAGCGGTTTCTGATGATTGTGCCTTTCAGGTTCAGGTCTACCCGCAGGTTGTTGTCGAAGAAGCGCGGGGTCAGACCAATCGAAGCCGACGTACGGCCAAATTCCGAGGTTTTCAGAATACCCTGCTGGTTCAGGTAGCCCACCGATACCCGATACGGAATGTTCAGGGCGGTACCGGTCACGCTCAGGTTGTTGTCGGTGCTGAAGGCGTTGCGGTAGATCAGCTGCTGCCAATCGGTATTGGCCGTGCCCAGCAGCGCCCGCTGGGTTGCGTTGCCGCGCTCGTTGACCAGCGTCCGGAACTCATCGCCCGATAAAACGGGTAGGTATTTAATGGGCGTCGACACCGAGCCGAGGGTGCTGAAGCTAACGCGCAGCTTGTCGCCACTACGGCCTTTCTTAGTGGTAATGAGAATAACGCCGTTGGCCGCCCGTGAGCCGTAGATGGCCGCAGCGCTGGCGTCTTTCAGAACAGTAAAGGTTTCGATATCCTGCGGGTTGATGAAGCTCAGGGCATTGGAGGCACCGGTAATCCCGCTGTTGTCGAGGGGGACACCATCGAGGACGATCAGTGGGTCATTACTGGCGTTCAGCGACGAACCACCCCGAATCCGGATTTGGCTGCCACCGCCCGGCTGCCCGGAGCTGGGGGTAATATTCACCCCGGCAATTTTACCGGCTACCAGTTGTTCGGGGTTCACGATATTCCCTTTCTGGAAGTCTTCGGCCGATACCGACGCAATGGAGCCGGTCAGATCCTGCCGGCGCTGCGTACCGTAGCCGATCACCACCACTTCCTGCAGGGATTTTGAATCATCGGCCAGGATTACATCGACCGTGTTCTGGTTACCAACCGCTACTTCCTGGTTTGTTTTGCCGATAAAGCTGAAGATTAACGTTGCGTTCTCCGGAACGTTAATCCGGTATACACCCGTACCATCGGTGTTGGTACCCCGGGTAGTGCCTTTGATCTGGACCGTAACGCCGGGTAGGGGAGTGCCGTCGGATTCTTTTACCGTACCGGTCACGGCCCGCTCCTGAGCTAAAACGGGTACGCTCAGCAAGGCCAACACCAGTAGCATCAGGAGACGGTATCCCCGTTGGCTGCTCGTTCGGAACAGCTTCGAAGAGGCTAATTGAACTCCGCGAAGCATCATGTAATTCTGTCTCATTAACGAGTTTGAGTTAGGTAATCGGATAAACAGGGTAACTAATAGTGGCAGGCGATTCAAGAGTTTCCTGCAAAAGTACCATCCCACGCAGTCCGTGTCGCCCCACTTTACTTTTCACGTGATTAACTAACTGTTGAAGGAGATGTTTGCCGGTAAAGTGCCTGAAATCGTAGATTTAGAGCTGAAAAAAGGGGTGCCACTTTTAAAAGATGGCACCCCTTTTTCGGCTTAAACCGCTTCGATGTCGGCCTGAGTGGCCGAAAAGTACTCGCTTGGCGTTTGGTTCGTAATCTTTTTAAACGCGCGGTTGAAGGAGGTCTTGGAGTTGAATCCAACATCAAAGGCCTGGCTGAGCAGGGTGTAGTTTTTATAACGCGGGTCTTCCATCCGCTTCTTCAGTTCCTCGACCCGGTAGTGATTAATGAAGTCGAAAAAGTTTTTCTGGAACCCTTCATTAATGACCTTCGACAGCACGTGCGGCTGGAGCTTCAGCCGGTTGGCCATTTCGTTAATGGTCAGGCTGGGGTTGGTATACGGTTTGTACCGCTTCATGTACAGTTCGACCTGTTGCTTCAAGGGGAGCAGGTCTTCGCCCAGCGACCGTTCTTCCGGCTGAACCTCCGTACTGGCCAGTGGCTCATCGGGTGCCGGTTCCAGCACTGGCGACGGCTCCGGCTGGTTGAAGAGCTTAACCGGCTGCAGGCTACGCAGTTTAAAGATCTCCGGCTGGTGAATGGCAAAGTAGCCCAGGAAGTAGGTAATCGTTGAAAACGCCAGCCAGATAATATCGACACTGCGCTCGGCGATCATAGCAATGTCGAAACCGAAAAACTTTTCGAGGGAAACCAGTATAAACGTAAACAGCCACAACACCAGGCAGACCGCCTGAATAATCAGTACCGTATTGAAATACTGAAGGTTCTGCTCGTAGGAGATACTGGTCTGGTACCGCGCCTTGTACTCCTGAATGGTCCGCCGGCAGATAAGCCAGTACCCCGCATTGAACAGAAGCCCCAGCAAACCGCTGGCGTAAAAGAGCGTCTGCACATCCCAGTCGTGGTTAACGATCTTTAACTGGAACAGCTTACTTTCCATCAGAAAGAAGGGCAGGTAAGCAAAAAACTGAACGGCCGCCGGAATAAAATGCAGGTACCAGTTGGACCGGAGCCGTCCTTCGTTGAAGAGGAGCTTGCGGATGTAGATGTAAAACAGCGGAGCGTAGGTAAAGATGATAAAGTCGGGAACCAGCAGCAGCCTGGTATAGGTCTGGGCCACGTCGCGGTAGGTGCTGACGGTCCGGATGAGCAGCATGACCGAGGCCATGCCCAGCAGAATAACCAGCCAGTTGTTGGCCGACCGGTTGTAATTCTGAATGGTCGGGATGGTAATTATCAGCAGCAGGCCCTGAAACGCCGAAAACAGCAACAGTAGGTCGTAAATCGAATAAAAGGTAAACGTGCCGGTGAGGTCTTCCCAGTTCTGAATGGTTACCTCAATGGCTTTGTTGTCGATGTTGTCGTGGCGGAAGATGACCCGGTTCGGCCGGGCTTTGCCGCTCTCCCAGGATTCTATGGACTCCCAGTTCCCCCGCGTAAACTTGTATTCCAGCCGCTCCAGGTCCGTAGAAACCGTTACCTGGTAGGTGCCGTCGGGCTGGCGCTGCAATTCGAGCGACTCGTCGCCGGGGTCCCATTTGTTGAAATTTCCGGTGATGTATATGTTGGCGTCGTGGGGCGTATTGGCAGGAATGGACGTGATGATAAACCGGTAGGCGGGCTTCTGCTCCCAGCCGGCAATCACCACGCGGACGTGGTTTGGGTTGGGTTCGGTCGCAGCATCGTAAAACCGGTTCGGGCGGTTACCCCCTTTGGCGTTCCCCTCCACGGTCATCCAACTGCCCTGCGTAAACTTGTACTCAAACTGCTTCAGCGTAGCCGGCAGCGTAATGGTGTAGTGGCCATTGGCGGTCTTTTTCAATTTGTAAGCCGGATCGCCCGGATTCCAGTTGTTGAACTCACCGGCAATAAACACCGCGTCGGACCCTGGTAAGAATGCCGGAAGCGCCACAACCTCAATTACCAGCTGCGCCCAGCTTTCTACACTCAGAAAGAAAAGGCCAAAGACAACGCTTAGTAATACTCTCATCTACCCGTGCTCATATCGTGTCGTATCGTCAAAGATAACACGTTAAGCAGGAAAGCTATTGGTGGCGGAGGAAAGAAAATCGGGTTAATCGGTCTGCTCAGCCGCTGACCAGACCGACCGGGCCTGCACCAGTTCTTTACCGTGCTGGTTGAGCAGCCGGTGGGCATATTCGCCGGGCTGCGCTTCGCTGACCTGGGCAATGATCTCGTCTTCCCGGTTGCTTTCGGCCCGGAACAGCACATCCAGCGACTGGAGGACTGGCTGTTGCGTCCCCGACGGCATACTTTCCAGCAGCCATTGGAAATACACGCTGTTGTTGACATGACCGTTGACGTCCAGATCCTGTCCCCGAATCTGAAAAGAAACCTGCGTTACTGGTTCGGTCGGTGCGGGCAGCCGGTCATTGGCTTTCGGTAGGGCCGTAACGCCGGCGAAGGGCGTGAAGGTGTCCTGAATAAAAGCCGGCACTGAAACCAGCTGGCGTTTCCGGATGTCCATGACCAGCCAGGTGCTGGTGGCGTGGGCAATGCAGGTTCCTTCGGCATCGTACACGTAAAAATCGCGGTAGAAAAACCGTTTTTCGATCCCGGTTGGCAGCGTTTCCAGCCGGATTGGGTCGCGGTGCTGCGGCCAGCGACTCACCGCCAGCTTCATCCGGTACAGCACCCAGGTAAGGCCTTCATCCAGCAGGCGGTAAACCGATACCCCCAGTGCGTCGGCATGGTTCCAGGCCACCTCCTGAAATAGGTTCACTAAGGCATACGGGGTAAGCTGCCGGTTTGCGTCGATTTCGCTCACCCGAATCGTAAAGGTCTCTCCATGAGGTTGCATGAGGCCAAAGGTACGTGGAAAGCAAAAAGGAATTTTCTTTTTAGTAATATTGTATATACATTAAATGTAATTGTAAATAATTTACGCCATGAAAAGGGAAAGAAGTATTGATAAAATTGTTTACGGTCAATGGGTAGATATGGGCGGTATGAACATACGGCAGCCGTTACCCTCGCGCCAGTTAGAGTACCTGGACCCGTTTGTGTTGCTGCACCACGGGCATACTATAATAGACGAAGACAAACCGATGAATCAGGCTGGTGTTGGGCCGCATCCACACCGGGGCTTTTCGCCTGTTACTTTTGTTTTTACGGGTGGGGTACATCACCGCGACAGTCGGCAGAACAACAGCAAAGTGTACGCCGGTGGTACGCAATGGATGAATGCTGGTATGGGTATTATCCACAGTGAACGGCCGCTTGAACCTGAGCAGGAAATCATTCAGATGTGGGTAAACTCGCCGGCAGCTCATAAAATGGACCAGCCTGCTTATTTTCCGCTCACCAGAGAAGAAACGCCAACGGTCACTAGCGACGATGGTCGGGTAACGGTATATGTGATCTCCGGCGAACTGAACGACGTAAAAGGCACCATTCCGACGCTGACGCCGATTAATGCCTGGACGATCTATTTACAGGAGTCCGGCAAAATATACCTGCCGTTACCGGCCACGCATAATGCGTTCATCTACCTGCTGGACGGCCGCGTGCGTATAAGTGAACAGACAGAGGTAAACGGTAAAAACATGGTTGTACCGGCCAATGACGGTGCGGGCATCACATTGGAAGCGCTGAAGGAAACCAGGGCGCTGTTGATGACGGGTGAGCCGATCGGCGAGAAGATCGTTGCGCAGGGACCGTTTGTGATGAACAGCGAAATAGAAATAATGGAAGCTTACCGCGATTTCCGAAAAGGCAAAATGGGGATTCTGATCGAGGAGTAAATCTTTTTTTGTCATGCTGACGCAGCCGGGCGGATTTCTATGATCTATGCAAGAGTTGAGGCATAAAATTTGTCATATTTTTTGCCCCGCTTTACTACGGCATAGATTCGATGAATTAGCTTA